>CAITYL010000367.1 GCA_903896595.1 uncultured Lentisphaerota bacterium | reverse complement strand
TTCGTCCACCGGATGCTTCGTCCGCACGGATTACTCCGTACATACGCCCGGCTGACTACATGGCTGACGGATCATTCCATGGTGAACTCCTTTCAGTTCACTAGAGGTCACTGGTTTCACTGACGCACCGGAATCCGCAAATAAGGAACCAAACGCTTGCCAGGATCGCCGTGAGCGCCAATGCCCCCGCTTGGGAACGCCGAGCCCCAGCTCGGCGTGTCGCCGTTCCGTGCTGCCCTAGTCGTGGAGTGCGGTGAGGATTACCGCCATGGTTTTGCCGCACTCCGAAACCGGTGCATCCTTCTCCGCCCGCGGCCGGGCAGCTCCCAAATATTCCCCGTTATGGGGGGGCGTCCTCCCCGTCCTCATAGTCCTCACTGGCGTTGCTTTGCTTGTCCTCAATGTCCTCGCCCCCCCCCCGTTTCCGCCCAGCGACCATGGCCGCCGAGGACAGAGAGGACGGGGGAAATCGGAAGACTTTGAGGACCAAGAGGACGCGGCCGGCCCAAGCCCCGTTGAATGGACTGGATTGACTGGAGGGACTGGAGTGACCGGATGGGGGGACAGCGAAAACACTCCGGTCTCTCCGGTCCATGGAGTCCATCGCGTCCGCCGCCCCCATGCGTTTAAGGTTTTGTCCTCGCGCCTCTCCCAATTTCACGCCTGACGCCCGTCCCCGTCCCCAACCCGGTTCATAATAGGGCAATTGGACGTCTGCCCCGGCCACCACGAGACAGGCAACTGTTGTACCCCATTCCCAACCACGGTACAGTACAAGCCGGGAGCCGGGCGCTGGCTCGTTTTGGGGAACGACCCGAGTTTTGCGAGTGGATGTTTATATAATGTCGGTGCTGCAAGATGATGAAACGAATCACACTCAGGGCAGTACTGGTGGCCTACTTCGTCGTCATGACCGTCAGCGTGTCGGCAGTTCATTTCGGGGCTGGTAACCTTCGCGCTTCACTGCTTCGGATCACGGTGATTATCTTTGCGTGCTTGGCGTGCTTGGCGAGAGAAAATTTCCTCCGGTCTCTCCAGTCCATGGAGTCCATCGCGTCCACCACCCCCAGGCGTTTAAGGAAATGGCAAACATGAAGACTTCATTTGCGGTAGCCGGAGCGGTATTGATGATCGGGCTGAACGCCATGGGGGGGGAACCGATAAAGAACGTGCTCACCGACATTCCGTACGCTGACGACCACCTGGGCAAACGACAACTCGTTGACGAGAAACACCTGCTTGTCATGCAAGTCGCCCTGAAGCCCGGTCAGCAGGTTCCGCAACACAACGCCAACTCGAATGTCTATCTGTTGGTCGTCGAGGGTCAGATCATGGTGACTTTGGAGGGCAAGGACACGGTCGCCACCAAAGGGGACATCCTCCCCATTGCCTTCAAAACGCTCATGGGCATCCGGAATGTTTCTAAAGAGAACGCGTCGTTCCTGATCCTGAAAAGCCCGAATCCAAGCGAAATGAAACCATGAGTCCCGGGGCGCCGCGGATGGGCACCGTGTGCTTTTCCGGTTTTTTGGGAAGGCGCCTGGCACAGGCGCCGCTACAGCATGAGTTCCGCGGGAGGCGACATGAAGCCCATCGAAGTCAGGGTCAATGACCGGATGCAGCGGGACTATTGTTACCTTCGCGTGGAACCGGTCGGACAGCGTTTCGACCCCGCGTTCACGCCTGAGTTGACTCCCCGCGACATGCTCGAGCTGGGGGTTTTTGGCGGGAAGTACCTGACCGATGGCCGGCAGGAATTCCCGGCGGCATGGTTCAAGAAGGCCAGGCTGTCGCCCCAGGCTGCCGATCCCAAGGTGAACTATTTCGGGGTCGGCGCTTCCAAACCGTTATCCTATTGGAAGGAAAAGGGCTGGATCCATCCCCAAGATCCCAGGGGCTGGTTTCAGTGGTACTGCCGGTACTATATGGGCCGGCGTTCAGAGGACGACGAACGACAGATCCGACGCTGGCGGGCCATGCGGCGCCATCTTGCCCAAGTAAAAAAACACTGTCGCCCAGGCGACCCGGCGTGCCGGCCGGTCCAAAAACAGGCCCTCTTGCATTGGGCCTACGACAGCAGAAAGATGTGATCAAAAGGCCACCCCTGTGTCACATTGGTCCGGCACAGTCCGTGCAACAGGATCACGCCGTCCTACGCCTGCACGGGAAGGCAGACGGGGAGGACCTGTGACAGCATGATTCCCAACCTGCGTTGCATAGTACCTTGTAACACTTAAACTTTCGGATTCACCCGACGGCGGCCAGCCGGTCCAAAAACCGCTCCAGCCACTGGTGCAGTTCCGGCACCCGGTGCAATTGCGCCCGGATTTGTTCGGCCGTTTGGACAAACGGGCCGCCGGCCCGCAAGTCGTCCCCAAATTCGCCCAGCATGGCCTCGATTGTGCCTGCGGCATATTCCAGGTGGAATTGCAGGCCGACGGCACGGTCGCCCCATAAAAACGCCTGGTTCGCGCACGCCTCGCTGGCGGCCAGCCGGGTGGCGCCCGGCGGCAGGGCGAAAGTATCGCCATGCCAGTGGAACACGGTCAGGGTTTCCGGGAACCCGGCGAACAGCCCGGTTGCCGGACGCTCCGGCGCGCACAAGTTGACCGGATGCCAGCCAATTTCGCGCCAGCGGTTTTTCGTCACCGGGCCGCCCAGCACATCGGCCATCAGTTGGGCGCCCAAGCAGATGCCGAGCACACGCTTGCCGCCGTGCAGGGCAGCCTTGATCCAGGCCTTTTCCTGGCGCAGCCACGGATACTCCGCCTCGTCGTTCACGCTCATCGAACCGCCCAGAACTACCGCCAGGTCCACCCCGGTTAGGGGCGGCAGCGCCTCCCCGGCGTGCAGTGCGGTGCGGGTGAGACGGTGGCCGCGGTCCCGGGCCCAGTCGGCGACATGAGCCGCATCCTCGACCGGCAAATGCTGAAGGACATGAATGTTCATGGCGTGGTTCGCTGATGCGGTTTATTCATTCAGGGCAAGGGAAAAAGCGACGGCGGCCCGGATTTCATGCATGCGGACCCGGGAAAGCGAGGTAATTAGAGAGCCGATCCTGGCTTGGGCAACGGTTTGCAGGTGGTCGCAGTTGATGGCGCAGGCCTTCGGCATGCCATCCGCCTTGCCCAGAACCACTTCACTGGGAATATACCGAAGGGTGGAGGTCACCGGCGCGACCGTCACCTCGCCAAGGTAGGGAAGGACGGAGTCCCGGGTCAGGATCACCACCGGGCGGATCTTGTCCGGTTTCCCTAATGTGTACCAACGGACCTCGCCGCGCTTCATTCATCACCCCACGCCTGTTCAGCCTCCCAGATGCCGAACTCATTTCCACCAGCGGGCTGACGGAGATATCCCTGGCGATGTTGTTCTTCGAGCTGCCGGGTCTTGGCCCGAACAAGGGCCTCTTGAAGCGCCTCGCGTGCAAACGCCGAACGGGTCGTGTGCAACGCCTTCGCGGCCCGGTCCACGGCCTGGACCAGCGGTTCATCCAAGGTCATTTGGACGGTTCTCATCACCGGCACCCCAATCGCTATCTTTATAGCTATTATACCCCACATCGGCATAAGCTCAATATCCGGGGTGAGGGATGGGCGCATGTCAGTTCCGTAGGGGATTCCGTTTTGATCCGTTCGTTGGATGGACCGTTCGATTCATTTGCCCATGAGCGCGCGGAAGGTGCTGTGGGGATCAACCGCGTCAGCCGGGAACCGGGCTGGCGCTTTAGAGTGTCGCCGGCTTGACGGCGCTTTCATACTGTATTTACGAGACGTGTTATGCAAAAAAAATACAGTATGAAAGCGGTGTCGAGCCACCGCCACTCAAAAGGGGGTTCCCAAACTCGCATCAGGCCTTGGTGATGACGAACTTGCAGTCGACGCCGTTGACCTCGGCGAGGGCGGCGACGGGCAGGCCGGCGGCCGGTGTCAGCTCAAGGGCGAGGGTCTCGCTCTTGATGTACTCGGCAAACTCGGCCATGGCCTCCGCCGCTTCGGCTGGCACCTCATAGCGGACCCGGATGCGGTCGGCGACCTCGAGTTCGGCGTCCTTGCGCAAAGCCTGGAGGCGGCTGACAATGTCGCGGGCCCAGCCTTCACGGATCAGGGCCGCGTCGAGACGGGTGTCGAGGGCCACGGTGACATCGCCCTCGTTGGCCACCGTCATGCCTTCGCGTTCCTGGCGCTGAATGGCCACATCCTCGGCCACCACCACCACCGGCTCGCCGCCATCGTCGAGGGTCAGCGTGAGCTCGCCCCCCTGGCGGAGTTCGCGCAACTGTTCCACCGGCAACGCCTCAATGGCGGTGGCGGCGGCCTTCATGCGCTTGCCCAGTTTCTTGCCCAGCACTTTGAAATTGGCCTTGGCGCCGAGGCGGACCAGCACTTCCTCGTCCCGGCTGAGCTCAACCGCCTTGACGTTGAGTTCTTCGGCAATGACTTCGCTCATCGCTTCCAGGTCGGCAAAGGCGACAGGGTCGGCGGCGACCAGAATGGCCTTGGCCAGCGGCTGGCGCACGCGCAGGCAGATCTGGCTGCGCAGATGGCGGCCGAGGGAGACCGCCGTCATCGTCCGGGCCATGCGCCGGTTGAGCGCGGCATCGCGCAGGGTGGGCGTGGGCACCGGATAATCGCACAAATGCACCGATTCGGGCATGTCCGGGGTGCGCAAGCTGCGGTAAATGGTCTCGGTGATGAACGGAATGAACGGCGCAGCCATCTGGCAAAAACGGATCAGGACATGGTGCAGGGTGGCGTAGGCGTCGGTTTTGTCGGCGTCGTTCTGGCTTTTCCAGAAGCGGCGGCGGCTGCGGCGGATGTACCAGTTGGTGAGGTCGTCGAGGAAGCCGGTGAAGCGGGTCGCGGCGTGCTGCAAGTCATAGCCGTCCATGGCGGCGCGCATTTCCTCGACCGTCTCGTCCAGCCGGGACAATACCCAGCGGTCGAGCACGTTGGCCGGGGCCGCCGGCGGCGCGCCGCCGGGGGCGGGCGTCCAGCCGTCGACGCGGGCGTAGGTGACCAGGAAGCTGTAGGAATTCCACAACGGCAGGAGGATGGTGCGCAACGCCTCGCGCACGCCCTTCTCGCTGAACCGCAGATCCTCGGCGCGCACCACCGGCGAGCCGAGCAGGCACAGACGCAGGGCGTCGGCGCCCTCGGAATTCATCACCACCATGGGGTCGGGATAGTTCTTGAGGCGCTTGGACATCTTGCGGCCGTCCTCGGCCAGGACCAGGCCGTTGACGATGACGTTCTTGAAGGCCGGCTTGTCGAACAGGGCCGCGCCGAGGACCACCAAGGTATAGAACCAGCCGCGGGTCTGGTCCAGCCCTTCGGCAATGAAATCGGCGGGGAAATGGTTTTCCACGAACTCTTTATTGGCGAACGGGTAATGATGCTGGGCATAGGGCATGGACCCGCTCTCGAACCAGCAGTCGAGGACTTCAGGCACGCGATGCAGCGGCTCCTCGCCGCCGCGGGCGGAGGGAATGGCCAGCTCGTCGACGAAATGCTTGTGCAGGTCGGTGACTGTCTGACCGGACGCCTGTTCCAGTTCCGCCACGGAACCGAACACCCGGATCTCGCGGCCGTCCGGACTGCGCCAAATGGGCAGCGGGCAACCCCAGTAACGGTTGCGCGACACGGCCCAGTCATGGGCGTTCGTCAACCACTTGCCAAAACGGCCGTCGCGCAGATGCCCGGGCATCCAATGGATTTGGGCGTTGGCGGCCAGCATCCGGTCCTTGACCTGTTCGACATTGACGAACCAGGTGGAGATGGCGCGGTAAATCAGGGGGGCCTCGCAGCGCCAGCAGTGCGGATAACTGTGCTCGATGGTGGCGCGGTGGATCAGCTTGCCCTCGTGCTTGAGGCGGGCCAGAATGTCCTTGTCCACCTCTTTGACGAAGCGCCCCTGATAGTCGGGCACATCGGCGGTGAAGCGGCATTCGGCGTCCACGGGGCAGACCATGGGGACGCCGTTGGCGCGGCCGGCCAGGGCATCGTCCTCGCCGAAACCGGGGGCGATATGGACCAGCCCCGTGCCGTCACTGGTGGAGACGAAATCAGCGGGGATGACCCGGAAGGCGCCCTTGGCCCCCAGGCCGGCGAAATAGGGAAACATCGGCTCATAGAGCTGGCCGACCAGTTCGGCGCCGGTGCAGCGCGAGACCACCGCCGGCACCTGTTTGCCGAACACGGCCTCCAGGCGCGCCTCCGCCAGAATGTACTCGGTGGCGCCGTCCCGGACACAGACATAGTCCACCTCGGGATGAACCGCCAAGGCCAGATTGCTGGGCAGCGTCCAGGGCGTGGTCGTCCATACCAGGAACCACCGATCCGCCGTACCGGCGACCTTGAAGCGCACGGTGATCGAGGGATCCTGCACCGTCACATAGCCCTGATTGGCCTCGAAATTGGACAGGGGCGTGGAACAGCGCGGGCAATAGGGCAGGACCTTGTGCCCCTCGTACACCAGCCCCTTGTCCCACAACTGCTTGAACACCCACCAGATGGACTCCATGTAATCCCGGTCCATGGTGCGGTAGCCGCGGGTGAAATCGACCCAGCGCCCGGTGCGTTCAACCACCTGCTCCCATTCCTTGGTGTAGCGCAGGACGATGCTGCGGCAGGCCTCGTTGAATTTGGCGATGCCGTACTGCTCGATCTCGGTCTTGCTCCCGAGATTAAGCATCTTCTCCACCTCGTTCTCGACCGGCAACCCATGGCAATCCCAGCCAAAGGTCCGGGGCACATATTTGCCGAGCATGGTCTGGTAACGCGGGACCACGTCCTTGATGGTGCCGGCCAGCAGATGCCCGTAATGTGGCAGTCCGGTGGCGAACGGCGGCCCGTCATAAAAGACATAGCTCTCGCGGCCATCGCGCTGGCGCAGCGACTTTTCAAAAATGCCCTGCTCACGCCAAAACGCGAGAACGTCCTCTTCCAGGCGCGGGAAACTCACATTACTGGGAACGGGATCAAACATGCTTCAGCCATTTCACTTCTTCGATCTTGGCGTACGGCACACGGAGACGAGCGGCGGCGCCGTCCTCCTTCTGCATGTCCAACACCACGAGTTTTTCCTGGGCCTCAACCACGGCATGGGCCAGCAGGTCGTTGCCGTCATAGCGAACATAGAGGGGGTAGTCCTCGCTAACCCGCGCGCCCTGCTTCAGATTGAGGAAAAACGCCGCATAAACCGCCGGAGGCGCCCCGACCGCCGGCAGATCGGGCAACGGCAGGCTGGCGGGGTCCACCGCCGGCGGCACGCCACCCGCGCGCAACTTCACATGGGTCTGCCGGTTGGCGGCGACCTCCTCGGGGGTGAGAACCACGGGCGCCTGGCACGGCAGGCGGCTGACCAGCCACCAGCCCAAACCAGGTACCAACAGCCCAATCAGAAGATACGGCAAAGGGGACCGCCAGCGGCGTTCCGCCACCTCGGCGCCCCAAAAAGCGGCCCCCAGCCAAACAGCGGCCAGCACCAGCAGCACCGCCAGCCACACGGGATCGGCGGCCAGGACGTAATCACGTCCCGTCAGGATAAATTGACTAAAAAAAGACAGCATAAAAAACCCAGGCATCCCGCCCGGAAACTCCGGCGGAACGCGGTCACCGGCCAAACGAAAAACCATAACGGCGTCCGGCCTAAATACAACCGCCCGGACAACGAGGTACAGTGACCATTAGTTTTTCGGTTGGGAACCCCCTTTTGAGGAAAGGCGGTTCCCAAACCCTCCGTCAAACCTGTTTGTGCCTTTTGCGGATTTGCCATCTGGATTCGGGCATGTTAAAGTTCACGCATTTGCGGGTATCCGTGCGAGGATCGCAACCTCACTCCGAAAAATGGCCGACTTTTCGGCGATTCCCCTCGTCTCCCCGTCTCCCGATCCAAAGCATGAAATCAAAAATCCTATCAGTTGAAAGAAAAATAAATGGCCATTTACGCAATATGGAACAACAAGGGCGGCGTTGGAAAAAGTTATCTCACGTTTCAAATCGCGAGTGAGTATGCCAGAACGCATCCCGCCGAAAAAGTTCTTGCAATCGATCTATGCCCGCAAGCAAACGCATCTGGCATGTTACTTGGCGGGATGGAGGCTGGTGAGCGTGCTCTCGACAGTTTGAGTAAACTAACGCCACGAAAAACGATCTCCGGATATATCGAAGATCGTATACGACAACCGTACGTCAATCCCCAAACGGGCTCCACCTATCTTGTCGCCGTCTCCCAGAAAAATCCTGCAGTGCCTGCAAACCTATTTCTAATACCTGGTGACGAACAACTGGAAATACAAGCATCGCGGGTCTTGGGCGCGACGGCTCCAGGCCCTACCGATGCTTGGAGAATTGTTCATACTTGGATAAGCGATCTCATCAAGGATATTGAGCAATTTTTTAATCAAGCGAACACAACTGTATTCATTGACTGCAACCCCAGCTTCTCGATTTACACCGAACTCGCCCTATCCGCTTCCGACAGGCTCATTATTCCTTTTTCCGCAGACGGCTCATCAAAGCGCGCGGTTCGAGCTGTCCTCGCGTTGTTATATGGGGTTATGCGTACACCCGGAAGCCAACAATCACAGTTCTATATCAACTCCAAACAATTTAGATTATCCCCCCCGAAAATATACTGTTACGCTGGAAATCGATTAACTCAATACGTCAGTTCCGCAAAGGCCTTTCACACCGTTGTTCATGAGATTGGTGATGAAATTTGGGCGGTTTGGCAAAGTAACCCAAATGAGTTCCATATCCACCCAACCGGATCAGGAAGCCCTGCCAACAGAAGCGCCTTCAACAGTATGTTTCAATTTGAAATCGTCGATGCAAATACGGCATCGGTCGTTTCCAGTTCCCTTGGAATACCAATTGTCCTCCTAACGGCTGGCGTGCATGCGGTTGTGGGTAGAAACGTGATGGTCAATCAAACACAACTTGATAAGCAGCAGCCAAATATCAAGCAACTGGTCGCGGCTATCGAGTAACGCAGACCTCATCGTACCACTTCCAATCGGCATTGGCGGAAATGAGCTCGGTCATTCTGCTGGTTTTGCAAGAACCTCCCTATAGTTGGCCTGACCAGACTGCCGGCCGAAACGGACTTATATTGCGCCGGGAGGATTCAGTTTGAGTAACCGGAATAGCCGCAACCAGCGCCTGATATGAGTGCCTTGATGGACTGCCTGCTTCGCCGGGGTTTCCTGATGGAGACGACGGCTGAGGGAGCGTGCCGGCTCTCTGACAACGCCCACCCGGAGGACCGGGAGGACCTTTGCACCCTGCTGGATGACTGCGGACTGGCGGAGTTTCACGCGTTGTCCGTTCCGAAGGGAATGCCGGTGGCCAACCTCCCGGAATTGACCGCGCCCGCGCGGCAGAAAATCCTCGCCGCCTGGAACGCCTCAAGCGGGGAAGAGCAGTATCCGAGGCGCCTGGAGAAATGGTCCTATTTTAGAAAGCGCCAGTATGGGGTCAAGGTGCCGGTTCGGCGGTTGGAGCCCACGATCGCCTTTTTGGTGAAGGCGTTCAACGCCGTCGAGGTCATCACGTGGTGCTCCTGCGGGGGCCAAGACTCCAGCCCGGGGCGAATCGATTTTCTCGGCCCTTATGCGAGTGCATGGGCGAGATTTTTGGTCCTGGAGTGGCTGGGCGCCGATCCGGAACTCTTCGTTTTTGACGATGTGGTGATGGAAATCTGCCCCACGCCGGGCGCCGCGGTAATGGACGTCGCGGTGACGGCCGCCCAAAAAATCTACGCGAGCCGTCTCACATTGCGGGCGCTGTGCGCCGACTGCAAGGAACCCTGGGGGCCGCGCCGGGCGCCGAAACCGGAAGAGTTCTACGCCTACTGCAACACCAAGCTGGCGCAGCTCAAAGCCAGTGGGGGGTATACGGCATTAGGCTGAAGCTTGTCAGGCTCTAGACTGAAGGTATACCGCGTTAGGGTTAAAAATGAATTAAACCGCAGATTGCCGAATGTTGAACCGCAGAATCTTGAGGTCGGTGCTGTCCCTCAGTGGATTTCCTTCGTTATTCGGACCTCAATATTCGTCACTCTGCGGTTGTGAAAAAGTTAAAACTCATTCTAACTCAGTATAATTAAGCTCTCACCCTGACCTGAATTGGGCTTGGCACAGCCCCGCTCAGTGGCCGGCGGGGGGGGAGCCGGAACCGCGACGGCGGCCGGCGCGCAGCTCGGTGAGGGTGTGGGCCAGCATGGAGGTGATGGTGGCGGACTCGGTGTCGGACTGCCGCTCATGCCGGCGGTCCTCGGCCTGCTTCCGGGCGGCGGCAATGACGGCCTGATCGACGCCATCGGCATTGATGGCCATCTCGGTGATGACCGTGGCGCTGTGGTCGGTGATCTTGAGCACGCCGATACCGATGGCCATGGTATGGGTGGCACCGCCGACCTGATAGACAATGTCGCCCTCCGCCAAACGGGTGATCAGGGGCACATGCTGGGCGTAAACGCCCAATTGCCCCTCGGTCCCGGGAAAAGAGGCATAGTCCACCTGGGTGTCCAGGATGCGCCCCTCGATCGACAACACCTCAAGTTGGAATGTCTCCGCCATGCTCAGCCTTTCCGGCCCCCATACCAAGTAAGATAAAAATCTTCACCACGAAGGCTCGAAGGACACGACGTTGGATCGAAGAGATTCAATGGCAAATCCCGTTCAAAACGACACCTTCGATTGGCCTTCGTGCTCTTCGTGACTTCGTGGTGAACACGTAAAGTTTAACGGTTACAAAGCATCAGGCTTCGCGAATTTCCTCGATACCGCCCTTCATATAGAAATTGGCCTCGGGCACGTCGTCGTGCTTGCCGTCCAAGATCTCCTTGAACCCGCGCACCGTATCGGCAACCGTGACCTGTTTGCCGGGGCGGCCGGTGAAAACTTCGGCCACCGTGAACGGCTGGGAGAGGAACCGCTGGATCTTGCGGGCCCGGTACACGGTGATCTTGTCATCGGCGGAAAGTTCGTCCATGCCGAGAATGGCGATGATGTCTTGCAGGTCCTTGTAGCGCTGCAGAAGCTGCTGGACGCCGCGAGCCACGTCGTAATGTTCCTGGCCGACGATCTCGGGCGACAGGGCGCGGGAACCGGAGGCCAACGGGTCCACGGCGGGGAAGATCCCCTGCTCCACAATGGCGCGGTCCAGCACGACCGTGGCATCCAAGTGGGCAAACGTGGTGGCGGGCGCGGGATCGGTCAAGTCGTCGGCGGGCACGTAAACGGCTTGGAACGAGGTGATGGACCCGTGCTTGGTGGAGGTGATGCGTTCCTGCAGATCGCCCATTTCCGAGGCCAGGGTCGGCTGGTAACCCACGGCGCTGGGAATGCGGCCGAGCAGCGCGGAGACTTCGGAACCGGCCTGGGAGAAACGGAAGATGTTGTCAATGAACAGCAGCACGTCCTGACCTTTTTCGTCGCGGAAATACTCGGTGATGGCGAGCGCGGACAGGGCGACGCGCAGGCGGGCGCCGGGCGGCTCGTTCATCTGGCCATAGACCAGGGCCACCTTGGACTTGCTCAGGTCCTTGGTGTCAATGACGCCGGCGGACGCCATTTCGTGGTACAGATCATTGCCTTCGCGGGTCCGCTCGCCAACGCCGGCGAACACGGAATAGCCGCCGTGCTGTTTGGCAATATTGTTGATCAGCTCCATGATGACGACGGTCTTGCCGACGCCGGCGCCGCCGAACGCGCCGACTTTGCCGCCCTTGAGGAAGGGGCAGATCAGGTCAATCACCTTGATCCCGGTGGTGAGCAGTTGCGGCGAGGTGCTCTGATCCACCAACGGCGGAGCGGGCCGATGAATGGGATAGCGCTTTTCCGCCTGCACGGGCCCGCGCTCGTCCACCGGATCGCCCGTCACATTCAGGATGCGCCCCATCACCCCGTCGCCCACGGGAACCGTGATCGGGGAGCCGGTGCTGGTGATCGTCATGCCGCGCTGCAACCCTTCGGTGCCGGACATGGCGACCGTGCGCACCCAGTTGCCCCCCAGGTGCTGCTGCACTTCCAGCACCAGACGTTTGCCGCCCGGGGCGTGGTCAACCACCAGGGCGTGATAGATGCCGGGCAGCTCGGCGGTGTCCGCAAACTCCACGTCCACCACGGGGCCGATGACTTGGACAATTTTTCCGGTATTCATAAGATTTTGGTCGTCTCCGCGATCTTCGCGTCTCCTCATGGGGACACGCACTTGGAAGGCCAATGAGGATCAGGTGCCGGACGCCGCCATCACCGCGGAACTGATCTCGAGCAGTTCGTTGGTGATGCCGGACTGGCGCATCTTGTTGTATTCGAGGTTGAGGCTTTGGATAAGGCTGCTGGCGTTGTCGGTGGCGTTCTTCATGGCGACCATGCGGGCCGAATGCTCGCTGGCCCGCGCTTCCAGCATGACCTGGAAGATTTCGAAATTCAGCGACTGCGGCACCAACAGATTGAGCACCTGTTCGACGCTGGGTTCAAACATAAACTCGCTGCTGCCGTGCAACTGGATGGCGGCGGCATCGGGGATCGTCTTTTCCAGGCGGCTGCCATGGAGTCCAATGGTCGGAGGACGCAGCTCACCGATCGGCAGCAGGTGCTGAACCGCCGCCTGCTGCACCAGGGTGGAATGAAAGTCGGTGAACAACACCTCCACATTGTCCACCACCCCGTTGAGGTACAACTCCTGGGCAAAGCGCGACACGGCGCGGGCATCGACAAATTTGGGCATGTCGTGATAAGAGAACTCGGCAATGACGCGACGTTTGAGCCGGGTCAGCAACTGGGACGGCTTGCGCCCGACGGCAATGTAGACGGTGTTTTCCGGATCAAACTTGAGCGCTTCGCGCAATAGATTGCTGTTGAGGGCGCCGCACAGGCCACGGTCCGTGCCGACCACGATCACCGCCTGGGTATGCACCGGCCGGACCGTGGTCAGCGGATGATGAAAGCCGCCGGCGTGCGACACCGCCTGGGTCAGCAGCTCGTAGATTTCATCCGCCATCGGCCGGCCCACCAGCGCCGCCTGCTGGGCCTTGCGCATTTTCGAGGCGGCAACCATCTGCATCGCCCGGGTGATCTGGGAGGTGCTTTTGACCGAACGGATGCGCCGCCGGATGTCTCGAATGCCGTTGGACATGAACGAGTGCCTGTACCCTGGGGTCTGAAAACGAAAAGGCCGGGTGCGAAGACTGGCTTATGCAAACGTCTGCTTGAAGGCGGTCAAAATTTCTTTCAGCTTGGCGGCGGTGGCGTCGGAAACGACCGCTTCGCCGCGGATGGCCGCCAGCACGGCGCCTTGAACGGTTTGCAGATGCTCGACCAGCCGGGCCTGGAAACTCTTGACCTTCTCCACCGGCACGGCGTCGAAGAACCCCTGCTGGGCCGCCCACAACACCGCCACCTGCACCTCGATGGGCAGGGGGTCGTACTGGGGCTGCTTGAAGATCTCAACAATGCGCTTGCCGTGCTCGATCTGGGCCTGCGTCTTGGCATCCAGGTCGGAGCCGAACTGGGCAAAGGCGGCCAGTTCGCGGAACTGGGCCAGTTCGCCCTTGAGCCGGCCAGCCACCTGCTTCATCGCCTTGACCTGCGCCGCGGACCCGACGCGAGACACCGACAGGCCGATCGAAATGGCCGGCCGGACACCCTGGTTGAACAGATCGGTTTCCAGGTAAATCTGGCCGTCGGTGATGGAAATGACGTTGGTCGGAATGTAGGCGGAAACGTCACCCGCCTGCGTTTCAATGATCGGCAGGGCGGTCAACGACCCGCCGGGCTTCCCGTCCTCGCCGCGAATGCGGGCGGCGCGTTCCAGCAGGCGGCTGTGCAGGTAAAAGACATCACCGGGATACGCCTCGCGGCCGGAGGGGCGCCGGAGGATCAGGGACACCTGACGGTAGGCCACGGCATGCTTGGACAGGTCGTCATAAATGACCAACGCGTCCATGCCGTTGTCCATGAACCATTCGCCGATCGCCGCGCCGGCGAAGGGGGCCAGGTACTGGGTGGTGGCGGAATCGGCGGCGGTGGCGGTCAACACCACGGTCCACGGCAGGGCGCCGCTCTGTTCCAGCACGTTGATCACCCGAGCGACGCTGGATTGGCGCTGGCCAATGGCCACGTAAATGCAATAGAGCGGACGATAGGCGGTATCGCCCGCCTTGACCGCGGCCTGATTGAGCCGGGCCTGACTGATGATGGTGTCGATGCCGATGGCGGTCTTGCCGGTGGAACGGTCGCCAATGATCAATTCGCGCTGCCCGCGGCCGATGGGGATCATGGCGTCAATGGCCATGATGCCGGTCTGCACCGGCTGGGACACCGGTTCGCGCTTGATGATGCCGGGCGCGATCCGCTCGACCGGGAAAAAACCGTCCGACGCCACCGGCCCCTTGCCGTCCACCGGTTCGCCCAGCACGTTGACCACGCGCCCCAGCAGCCCCTTGCCCACCGGCACCTCCAGCAGCCGCCCGGTAGTGCGCACTTCCTGCCCCTCGTGAATGCCGTCAAAGGAGCCGAGAATGATGGCGCCGACCTCGGTTTCCTCGAGGTTCATGGCCAGCCCTTTGATGCCGTTGCCAAAGTCCAGGATCTCATTGAGCATGACCTCAGTCAGCCCCTCGATCTTGGCCACGCCGTCGGCCACTTCCCGGACCACGCCGATGTTCTCGCGGGCCATTTCGGTCTTCAGGCCGGTGATCCGGTCCTGGATGTCTTGAAGAAGGTTTTTCATGGGTGCTTTAGTGGCTCAGGCGCTCCAGCAACCGGTCGAGCCGGCCGCACACGCTGTTGTCGTATTCATCACTTCCGACGTGGATCCGCAAACCGCCGATCAAGCCGGGGACCACGGCAAAGGTGAGCTGGCGGCAGGCGCCGTAGCGGCGCTTGAGCAGCTCGGTGAACTGCCGCTGTTCCTCATCCGTAAGCGCCACCGCGCTCTCGACCCGGGCGGCGCACCGCTCCAGTTCCAGTTTGACCAGCCGGGCGTACGCGCCGAGAATGGCCAAATACCCGCGCGGCCGTGCCGCGGCCACGGCCTCGGCCGTGCGGGCGGCCAAGTCCTGGTCCAGCATGCCGTCACGGCGACAGGCGCGGAATAGCGCCTTCGCCTGACGTTCCGCCTGCTTGGGGGTGATCATGCTCACGAAAACAAACTCCAAAACTTGTTTAAGATCAGACCTCTGCACCTATCGAAAATTGACTGGCAATCACGGGGCGTCCCAAAAGCCGAAACAAATGTCGAATATTGAATGCTGAATTTTGAATATCGAATGAACCCGTTATTCAAGATTTGCTTATCCGAGCCCGGAACGTTAGTGACGGGTCCCAATGGTGACAGTCTTCTAAGAAAAATGGATTCTTTATTGACCGGTCAAATTTGCTCCCTGCGGTCGCATCGTTCTCTGTCCCATCACGCCGCCAGACGCTTCAGGGTCTCTTCCGTCAACCGTTGCTGGTCCTCGGCGGTCAGCAGTTTGCCCGTCACCTGGATCGTCGCCTGCACCACCAGCTTGCCCACTTCCTGACGCAGGGCCGTCAGCATCAAGGTGTATTCCTGCTGGGCGCCGAGCCGGGCCTTGGCCACGATCTCATCGGCATGCTCGGCCGCCTTCTGGGTCTCCTGCTCCCGCAACCGGGCGCAGGCCTGCCGCGTCTCCTCCAACATCTTCTGCACCTGCTGCGCGGCCTCCTGCAACACGCGGTCGCGCTCGGCCTGGGTGCGCGCCAGTTCTTCCTTGATCTTGTCGGCGTTGGCCAGCCCCTCGGCAATCCGGGTCTGCCGCTCACGCAACGCCTTCAGTACCGGGGTGTAGGCAAACTTCCACAACAGAAACGCGACGATCAGAAAATTGATCGTCTGCGCCGCGAAGTCCGGCCCGTTCAGGCCGAACGCCAGCGCCTTCTCCCGCAGGCCGGCCGCCAACCCCGGGTCCGGCTGCTGCACCGTCGCCGTGGTGCCCGCCGCACCCGCCACCGCCGGCACTTCAATGGTACTGGATTGGGACATAAACCATCCTTAAAAATGTTGGGAACCACCTTTTGAGGAAAGGTGTTTCCCAAACCCTCCGCCAAACCTCTTTGTCTCCTTTGCGGATTCCGCAGGCAGCCCTGCCGTCCCAAGCATGGTCTGTGGCGTCCAGCTGCCTGCGGAATCCGCAAAAAAGGAACAAAAGTTTTAGGAAGGGGTTTGGGGAGCACCCTTTTTCAAAAGGGTGGCCCCAACCGGGACTTACTTCGGCACCAGGAACAGGGCGTAGAAGACAATGGCTTCAGCGAAAGCGATGGCCAGAATGGCCTGGACCAGCACGGCCTTGGCCGCGCCGGGATTGCGGCCGACCGCCATGGTCGCGCCCAGTCCGATCAGTCCAACGCCAATGGCCGCGCCCAGCGCCGCCAACCCCACATGCAGACTACCGTTCATCGTCAGTATCTCCTTAACCGTGACTGGTGTTTGACTCCGGCTTCGCGACCGCCCCCGCGTGCTCTTCCTGCTCATCGGCATGTTCACACATCAGGAACGTGAACACGGCGGTGAGCAGCATGAACACCAAGGCCTGAACGACCCCGACCAGAAGTTCCATAAAATAAAAGGGCACGGGGATCAGCCAGCCCAGCCCCGGCACCAGGTGCATCATGGCTTCGAGCATGGTTTCCCCGGCATAAATATTGCCGTACAGTCGCAAGCTCAGGGCGAGCGGGCGGAACAGGATCGAGATCACTTCCAAGACGCCGGCCCCGAGAAAGACCACGATCATCATGATCTTCATCACCCAGCCCGAATCATCCTTGGGCGCGCCGAAAATGTGCTTGAGGAACCCCAGCGGACCATTGACCTGAATCGCCCACACCAACCACAAGGCAAAGAACAGCATGGACATGGCCGCCGTCATATTGAGGTCGGCATTGACGCCGCGGATCAGCGGAGTCTCCACCACGAACCGTCCGTGACGCATTTCGCCCCAACCGATGGTGCCAACGCCGGGCAGCAGCCCAAACCAATTGGTGGCCAGAATGAAGATAAAGATGGTGGCAAAGAACCAGAACCCGCGCCGGGTCATGACCTTGCCAATAATGCTTTCCAGGAACTCATACAGGCCGCCGACCACCAGTTCCACGAAGTTTTGCAGGCCGCCCGGGACCGGCGTCATCCGGCGCGTGGCCAAGCGTGCCACCAGGATCAACAGCGCCGCCACCAGCCAGGACACCACCATGGAATTGGTCACCGGCAACGGCCCGAGGTGCGTCACGGTCACGGCGTTAAGAGGCAAGGATTCGCCCCCTGACGCCCACGCCAGCCCCGGCGCCGCCAGCAGCGCCAAGACCGTCGCCCCAAAGATTGTCCGGATGCGTTGCATGCTGATCAACCTGCCGTCAAACGACATTACGCCACGGAAACCACTGACGCCAACCCCAAAGCAAGCGCCGTGCCACATTCAGCCACCCGCGCCAGCCAATGGCCATGTTACCGCCATTTTCAGCCTATAGAAGCTCACTATAAGACGCGGTTCGACCATCTGCAACCCCGTCCTTCCCCCGCCTACAGCGCCCCCCAAGCCGGCACATTCCTGTACTGTGTGCTACAAAAAAGCAACACGCGCATGGCGCCACTCAGGCCTGCGAGCGAAGTGCGCCATGAAACCAGCGTGGGGCAGGCAATCTTGCCTGCCCCTGGAGTTTGGCAGAACTCCACGGTTGCGGTTTTCCTGTCCCAGCGGGACGGAGCGGGAATAGGCAGGGGCTTCAGCCCCTGTTTTTCCACCCCCCATTTCGCGTGCCGTAGGTACGCGGCGAAGGGGGCCAGACAGGGTTGCCGCGATAATTTGACACGTCCCCTGGCTTTCGCGGTCAGAGTGGCCGTACGGTTCGCGGCGTACCTACGGCACGCCTTTTTTGATTTACTGGAACAGGGGCTGAAGCCCCAGCCTATTGTCGTTCAGTCCCTACGGGACGAAAGCCGCCAACAGACTCACCGTTCCGCCAGCGGCCATTTTTGCCGAGTCGCACGCAATTCGGAGGATTGGCGTGCCCGGTTCACAGCGGCGT
>CAITYL010000366.1 GCA_903896595.1 uncultured Lentisphaerota bacterium | reverse complement strand
GGTTGAGGGGTTGAGGGGTTGAGGGGTTGAGGGGTTGAGGGGTTGAGGAAAGCGGAAATTAAGAAAGCAGAAAGCTGAAATTAGGAGCTACTTGCAAAACCCACAGTTTGCCTGGAATTCAGAATATAGAAGCCAGAATTCAGAATGAAATACATTCTTCCTTTCTGCACAAATTTTAACCTTCTGGCTACAGGCTACTGAATTCTGGCTACTTTTGCAATTTCAGCTTTGGCTTTCAGAACTCCAACGGGAGCTGGCCGGACGTGGGGGTCTCGGGATTGAGGCGGCGGTCGTCCTCGGCCAGCCAGCGGCCCTGATGGTACAGGTTGAGGTAATGCTCGCCCGGAGACAGGGGCAGTTCGGGCATGGGCGTGACGAAGGGCAGCCAGCGGCCGTCAAGAATGATGTTGGCGCCCGCTGTGCGAGTGAGAATGGCCGTGGTCCGGGTGGTGTCAGTGGGATAGGCCCGGCATTGCAGTTCATGGCGGCTGCCGGGCAGGATATGAATGACCTGCCGGAGGGGGTCCAAGCGCCAGCCATTGTTGACCACCACCACTTCGGCCGGGCCGGGGGGGACAAAGATGGCCGTGCCATTGGCTTCCAGGCCGGTGTACGCGCCGTTGACGTACACGGCGCCCTCGGGGGGGGTGCAGGATACTTTGAGGGTGCCGAGGTCGGGGCGCGGCTGGAACTGGAACGCCAGGCGCACGGTTTCGCCGCGCTGCACCATGACCCGGCGCCAGGGCGGGCTGGCGAGATAGCCGGCGCGGACCGGGGTGAACACATGCCCCCCCACCGGCACCAGCAACTCGCGCTGGTCATCCAGGGTACAGGGCTGGCCGTCCACATATAGAGTGAGGTCGCTGGGCAGGTTGGCGTCCAGGGCGATCCGGCCTAAAAAAGGCACGTTGGCCAGCTCGAACTTGACCATCGCATCCTCATCGGAAGTGACCAGCACCCGCGCCACCGGCGGCTTGGTGGTGAAACCCTCTTTGGCCACCACCACCACATGGGCGCCCACCGGCACGTCGAGCAGGCGCGCGGGGGTGACTTGGGAGGGCATCAACTGGCCGTCCAGGTAGATTTGCGCCCCGGCGATGCCTTCGCTTTGCACCATCAGGCCGCCGTAACGCATCGGGCCGTGGCGCAGGCTTTGGCGCACCAGGATCCAGGCGATGATGCCGGCGACCAGCAACGCCGCCACGATGCCGAGCTGCTTCATCCGCTTGCGTGAATGCTGCCAGGTAAATAAATTGGAGATAAATTCGCGCCGCCGGAGCTGGCGCCGCTTGGCGGCTTCCTCGGGTGGCACCCATTCGGTCTGCCCGTACCGGTTGACATAACGGACAAAACCGCGTTCGGTGAAAAAGCGGTCTTCCTCCTCCCGGAACAACCGGTTGCGGAGCCGGGTTTCCAGGTGCTGGCGGCTTTCCTCGTCCTCGCGGATGAGGTTCATCCGGATATGCTGTTCCCGCAGGGCCAGCTCCTGCCGGATTTCCTCCCGCAGGGCGTCTTCCTTGCCCCGGAAGTCGTGGAGGACGTCTTTCAGGCTTTGCGGCGGCGGCGAATTGGGGTCGGGCTCGTTCGCGTTCATAAGGTGTGTAATTATAGCCCGCGGACCGGTTTTGTGCCACCTGCCGCGCTTGACGGTTGGGGAATCTGGCCTATTTTTCGGGATGTCGGGATTTTTGGAATTTCACCACATCACCAAGAGCTTTGGCGCCATGCGGGCGGTGGATGATGTGTCGTTTACCGTGCAGCGCGGTGAATTTTTTTCACTGCTGGGGCCGAGCGGTTGCGGCAAGACCACCCTCTTGCGCATGGTGGCCGGCTTCGAACAGCCGGATGAGGTCAACCATCCGCGCATCCTGCTGGACGGCCGTGACTTGCTGGACTTGGCGCCCTATGAGCGGCCGGTCAACACGGTGTTTCAAAACTACGCCCTGTTTCCCCATTTGAGCGTGTGGGAAAACATCGCCTTTGGCCTGCGGGTGGCCCGGCGGCCCAAAGCCGAGATCATGCGGGAGGTGGAGAAGATGCTCCACCTGGTGCAGATGGAGGCCCAGGCCCACCGGCGGCCCGCCGAACTCAGCGGCGGCCAAAAACAACGGGTGGCGATTGCCCGCGCCTTGGTCAACCGGCCCCAGGTCCTGCTGCTGGACGAGCCGTTGGCGGCGCTGGACCTCAAGCTGCGCCAAAAAATGTTGCTGGAACTGGATCTGATCCATGACGAGGTGGGCACCACGTTCCTCTACGTCACCCATGACCAAACCGAGGCCATGAGCATCAGTGACCGGATCGCGGTGATGGACCGGGGCCGGATCGAACAGATCGGGTCGCCGATGGAGGTCTATGAGACGCCCCAATCCAGTTTCGTGGCGGCGTTTATCGGCGACACCAATTTTCTCGACGGCCGGGTGAAGGCGCTGGTGAACGGCGATTATTGCCTGCTCGAAGTGCCCGGCTTTCCCGACCTCTTATGCTACAATGACAAGCAGAAGAGTGTCGGCGACCTGGTTCATCTCATTGTCCGGCCGGAAAAGGTGGAGCTTTCACGGGACCCCCCCGCCTCCCGTCCCCGGCATAATTTAGTGGAAGGCGTCGTGGAGGACGTCATCTATATCGGCAACCACACCCGGTACTGGGTGCGTTCCGGCGGCCACCGGCTGGGGGTGTTCCAGCAACACGGCCGTTTCCTGCTAGATGAGAAGCCGCCCCGGTGGAACGACCGGGTCTGGCTCTGCTGGTATGCCGATGACGGGTACATGCTGGAACGCTACCGGCCCCAGGACGAGACGTTGCAGGAGCTCCAAACCGCCGCCAGCACCTCGTCGTCGCCAGGATAGACAAGGCGTTATACTGCGTTAGGCTGAAAACGAACACTCAACATTGAACATTCAACGTCCAAAGTTGGATATTGAATGTTCAATGTTCAAAAAATAAGTTTCACCCTAACGCGGTATAACCGGGAGCCGCCCGTCCTCGGGCGGACGAACCCGTTATCGTCGGAGACGTGCATAATGGGTTTTGGCGGACGGTGGCCCCATATATAAGGG
>CAITYL010000365.1 GCA_903896595.1 uncultured Lentisphaerota bacterium | reverse complement strand
TCGTAAAGTCGATCATTTTCTTCCTGGGAAAACCTGATCTTGATCATAGCCCATTCCCCTATCCAGACACCGTTGTCTTGTGATAAAAAATGTAGCTATAAAATTTAAAATTTCAACCTAAAGCAGTATAGAAGACGGTGAAGACGTTGATGACACGGAGGACGATAGATGACGGGGACGGTGTTTTTTTCGCGCGCTCTGCGTTCTTTCGCGGTTAATCGAATGATAGTGAATCCACGTTGGAGGTTGTACTGCGTTAGACTGAAACATTAACTTTTTCACAACCGCAGAGTGACGAATATTGAGGTCCGAATAACGAAGTAAATCCACTGAAGGACAGCAACGACCTCAAGATTCTGCGGTTCAATATTCGGCAATCTGCGGTTTAATTCATTTTTAACCCTAACACGGTATAAATGCCGAGCCTACCTCCTCAGGCATTCATGGCCTGGTCGAAGTCGGCCTGGAGGTCGGTGATGTGTTCCAGGCCGACGGCGACCCGGATGAACTCCGGCGTGACCCCGGCGGCCTGCAGGGCCGCTTCGTCCAACTGCTGATGGGTGGTCGAGGCGGGATGGATGACCAGGGTCTTGGCGTCGCCCACATTGGCCAGGTGGCTGGCCAGTTTGACGGCGTTGATGAAGCGTTCGCCGGCGGCGCGCCCGCCCTTGATGCCGAAGCCGAGGACGGCGCCGAAACCGCCCGTGAAATAACGCTTGGCCGTGGCATGCCAGGGATGGTCGGGCAGCCCGCAGTAACTGACCCAGGCCACCCGCGGGTGCTGCTTCAGCCACTGGGCCAGTTGCAGGGTGTTGGAACAGTGGCGCGGCATGCGCAGCGGCAGCGTCTCGATCCCCTGCAGGTGCAGGAACGAATTGAACGGGCTCGGGCAGGGCCCCAGATTGCGCATGGCCTGCAGGCGGGCCTTGACGGCGAAGGCGGCAGTGCCGAAGTCGGCCGCGTAACGGATGCCATGGTAGCTCGGGTCCGGTTCGGTGAACTCGGGGAAGCGCCCGGACGCGGCCCAGTCAAAGTGGCCGCCGTCGACCAGCACGCCGCCGATGGAGGTGCCGTGGCCGCCGATCCACTTGGTGGTGGACAGGACGGTGACGTCGGCGCCGTGCTCGAGCGGCCGGCAGATCAGGGGCGCGAAGGTGTTGTCCACGAACAGCGGCACGCCGGCGGCGTGGGCGACCTCGGCAATCGCCTTGAAGTCGGGCACGTCGCCCTTGGGGTTGCCGATGGTTTCACAGTAGACCACCTTGGTCTCCGGCTGGAGCGCCGCCTGGACGGTCGCCGGGGTGAACTCCGCCAGGAAGGTGACGGTGATGCCGAAGCGCGGCAGGGAATGGCGGAACAGCGTTTCCGTGCCGCCATAGAGTGAGGCGGCCGCGACAATGTGGTCGCCGGCGCGCGCCACCGTCGCGATGGCGGTGAAGATCGCCGCCATGCCGCTGGCGGCGGCCAGGGCCGCCGTGCCGCCTTCGAGGGCGGCCAGCCGTTTTTCCAGGACATCCGTGGTCGGATTGCCCAGGCGCGTGTAGATGTTGCCGGCCTCCTTCAGGCTGAACAGGTTCGCCGCATGCTCGGCGGAACGGAACAGGTAGCTGGCCGTCTGGTAGATCGGCACCGCGCGGGACAGGGTGGCCGGGTCGGCCTCCTGGCCGGCGTGCAGGGCCAGGGTGTCGGGGTGGAGTTTGGCGGTGGTCATGGTGGTGTTCCCGTGATTATGATTGGCGCGTTGGGGGCGGGGACGGTGGTTTATGCGTTGTTTCAAGGGATGTTAGCTTCCTCCTGTCCCGGCGGGACAGGACGATAATAGGCAGGGGCTTCAGCCCCTGTCCGGCCAATTCCACGATTTCGCGTGCCGTAGGTACGCGGTGAACCGGGCAGGACAAGCGTCAGAGGGAAAATGACGATTTTTATTTATTCTCTTTCGCTCCATCGGGGACATTCGCGGCGTACCTACGGCACGCCACATGGATTGTATCATAAACAGGGGCTGAAGCCCCTGCCTACTTGCTTTCGGTCCCTACGGGACGAAATCAGTCAGACTCTTTCCGGTGATACGTTTCCGAACCTTCAGTCTTCAGCCTAGCAACTTATCACTGGCCTCAGGCGCTCGGGCGGCTGATCAGTTGGAGGAATTCGTCGCGGGTGGCGGGGGAATTGTGGAAACTGCCCAACATGGCCGAGGTGACCATGCGTGAGTTCTGTTTCTCCACGCCGCGCATCATCATGCACAGGTGCTGGGCCTCAATGACGACCCCCACGCCCTCCGCCTCAATGGATTGCTTGATGGTGCCGGCGATCTGCTGGGTCAGCCGTTCCTGCAATTGCAGGCGGCGGGAGAAACAGTCCACCAGGCGGGCCAGTTTGCTGACGCCGAACACCCGGCCGCGCGGGATGTAGCCGATATGGCAGCGGCCGAAAAAGGGCAGCAGGTGGTGCTCGCAGAGGCTGTACACCTCAATGTCGCGCACGATGATCATGTGGTTGCAGTCCTCGTTGAAGATCGCCTTGCGCACGATCTCCTCCGGGTTCTGCTGGTAACCGGACAGCAAAAAACGCCAGGAACGTTCGACCCGCGCAGGCGTGTCGCGCAGCCCTTCCCGCTCCGGGTTCTCGCCAAGCTTGGCCAATAGTTCGTGAATGAGGTCGGATATTTCCATGACGGACAAGATTCCTTAAATGCCGTTTCCAATTAAACAAACATAACCCGCCCCCGCCCAAACGGAAACCGGGCCTATATTGCCCCACGCGCATGATGGTGTTGTCGGACGATGTTGGGAACCCCCTTTTGAGGAAAGGCGGTTCCCAAACCCTCCGTCAAACCTTTTTGTGCCTTTTTGCGGATTCCGCAGGCCGCTCCAGTGCAACCATCCACGATTGGGACGCAGGGGCGGCCTGCGAAATCCGCAAAGGGAGCACCCTTTTTCAAAAGGGTGGCCTCAATCGTTAACGTCGTCGTGCGCCCATCATGTTAAGGAGTGGCGTCGGGTATGAATTTGACGATTTTTGATTGGGCGGTGGTGGCGGTGCCGTTGTTGCTGGTGGCCGGCATTGCGGTGTGGACGCAGCAGTATGCCCGGAGCGTGGCCGACTTAATGTCCGCCAGCCGCTGTGCCGGACGTTACCTGATCTGCAACGCCCGCGGCGAGGCGGGCTATGGCGCGATCACCGCGGTGGCCATGTTCGAGATGATCTTTGTCGCCGGGTTCGTCATGGCCTGGTGGCAGAACTTGCAGGCGCCGGTGGGACTGTTCATCGCCCTGTCGGGCTATGTCATCTACCGGTACCGGGAAACCCGCGCCATGACCCTGGCGCAATTCTTCGAGATCCGCTACAGCCGCGGGTTCCGCATCTTTGCCGGCCTGATGGCGTTTGTCGCCGGCGTGGTCAATTACGGCATTTTTCCGGCGGTGAGCAGCCGCTTCTTCGTCTATTTCTGCGGGTTCCCGCAAACCGTGAGTATTGGCGGCGTCCAGGTCCAGACCTATGTCCTGCTGATGGCGCTGTTCCTCAGTATGGCGTTGGCGCTCTCTCTGGGGGGCGGCCAGCTCACGATCCTGGTGACCGACTGCGTCGCCGGCTTGGTGTCGGGCGTGTTCTATCTCATCGTGGCGTTTGCCCTGCTGGCCATTTTTAAATGGAACCAGATTGCCGAGGCCATGACCCAGCTGCCGTCGGGCTTTTCGCGGATGAATCCCTTTGATGCCGCCAGCGTGCGGGATTTCAATGTCTGGTACGTGCTGATCGGCATGGTGGGCGCGATTTACGGCTGCATGAGCTGGCAGGGCGGACACGCCTTCAATGCCTCGGCCGCCAATCCGCACGAGGCCAAGATGGGGGTGATCCTCGGCCACTGGCGCGGCTTCACCTTGACCGTGATGATCACCCTGCTCGGGGTGTGCGCCTACACCTACATGACCCACCCCGACTTCGCCCAGGGGGCGGGCGAGGTCAATGCGCTGGTGGCGCAGATCGACAACCCGCAGATCCAGAAACAGATGAAAGTGCCCCTGGCGCTGGCGCACCTGCTGCCGGTGGGCATCAAGGGCGTGCTGTGCGCCATCATGATGTTCGCCATGCTGGCCGTGGACGGCTCGTACCTGCATTCCTGGGGCAGCATTTTCATTCAGGACGTCGTGCTGCCGTTCCGGAAAAAGCCGTTCACTCCGCGGCAGCATCTGCGCTTGTTGCGGGGCGCCATTGTCGCGGTGGCGATCTATGGGTTTATGTTCAGCTGGCTGTTCAAGCAGACCGATTACATCCTGATGTTCTTCGCCCTCACCGGCGCCATTTTTAGCGGCGCCGGCGCCGCCATTGTCGGTGGCCTGTACTGGAAAAAGGGCACCACGGCGGCGGCTTGGACGGCGCTGTGCCTCGGTTCCGGCACCGCGGTGACGGGGATTGTCATCCGCCAGTTCATGCCCAATTTCTTCATCAACGGCCAATGGTTTTACCTCATTGCCATGGTCGCGGCCGTGGTGGCCTACGTGACCGTGTCGCTGTTTACCTGCAAAGAAGATTTTAACATGGACCGCATGCTGCACCGTGGGGCATATGCGCCCGCGAGCGGTGACGGCAGCCGCCTCGATCCGACGCAGGCAGCCGCGCATCAGCGTTTTTCTTGGGGGAAACTGCTGGGCTTTGACAAGGAGTTCACCCGGGGCGACAAGTTCATTTCCGGCGGCCTGTTCTGCTGGAGCATGACCTGGTTCCTGGTCTTTCTGATCGGCACGCTGTGGAATCTGTTGCGCCCCTGGCCGACCGCCTGGTGGGCCAGTTACTGGCGGATTCAAGGCGTGCTGCTGCCGCTGTGCATCGGCGTGCTGACCACCGCCTGGTTCACCTGGGGCGGCCTGCGCGACATGGGCCGGATGTTCCGCGCCCTCAAGACCGTCCGCCGCGACGACCGCGACGACGGCACCGTGGTCGCCCACCACAATCTGGACGAGACTCCGCCGCCCAAGGAGTGATTGATCGTTGGGAACCCCCTTTTCAGGA
Source organism: uncultured Lentisphaerota bacterium (assembly GCA_903896595.1). Lineage (GTDB taxonomy): Bacteria > Verrucomicrobiota > Lentisphaeria > Oligosphaerales > CAITYL01 > CAITYL01. The sequence continues at coordinate 39,077 of CAITYL010000365.1, read as the reverse complement.
AAGGCGGTTCCCAAGCCCTCCGTCAAACCTTTTTGTGCCTTTTGCGGATTCCGCAGGCCGTCCGGCGGTCTCCGTCATGGGTTGTTGCGTGTGGCGGCCTGCGGAATCCGCAACTACAAGCCCATCTTCGGCCACACCTGCCGGACGGCCGCGGCGGCCGTCTTAAACGCCTGTTTTGTCCGGTCTGACATCCGGCCCCAATGTGCTGCTTTGAGCTTCTTCAGGGCCAAGCCGAACTCACCCGCGAACTCGGAGCCCGTCGTCCACGCCACCCGCCGGAGGAGGTCGTCCAGTTCCTGCGCCTCAGCCAGCAACCCGTCCTGCGCGAGGCAGTCAATTAAGATGGCATGTGGGCTCGGTTGCACGTTCATGTTTTTTGGAGTGCGGCAATTCCTTTGCCGCTTTTTAATATCGGCGTCATGTCAAGACCGGGAGCCGCCCGTCCTCGGGCGGAACTCGATGGCGTCACACCAGTTCCGTCCCTGTCAGTTTGGTAATATCTTTAACGGACATGCCGATTTGCCGATCATATTGGGTGCATCCGCCGTCCCCGTCTTTGGTAGGACGTAACTTTACCGGGCGGCAGACGGAAAGACAAGCGTCTGCCCGACTGTGAGCCACCCCATGACAGCGGGTGTCGCCGAAAAAGCTCAAGTGCGGCCAATGGTCTGCTTGGAACCGGGCGGCAGGCCAGAAATCGGGTGGAAAGTGATGACAATGTATTGACATACGGCATGCTTTGTGATATACTTAGGTCATGAAAAGCATCCGTTGGGACGAACGGAAAAACGCCTGGCTCAAGCAGCATCGCGGCGTGGGGTTTGAGCAAGGCAACCAAGAAATATTTACGGGGTCGGACATGAAAAAGCAGAACTTGGATTCGGAAGAAAACGCACTTTTGGCGTCTTACGAGCGCGACGAATGGCGTCCGGTAAAGGACAGAAAAACCGAGACCGCCAAGTTGCAGGGGTATGCCCGCAACACGCTGCATAAAAACAAGCGGATCAACATCCGTTTGGCCGAGAGCGACCTGGTTGGCATCCAGGCGCGGGCGGTTGAGGAGGGCATGCCCTATCAAACCCTGATTTCGAGCGTGCTGCACAAGTATCTTTCCGGGCGGTTGACCGAAAGACAGGCGGTTTAGCCAGAACGCGGCCATGTCTTCCAGTGGGGGACGGCAACCTTGTTCAACAGCCCCCACTGAAGTGGGAACTCCCAACCCGGACCGGCCCAAGTCGGTTGGGGCCACCCTTTTGAAAAAAGTTTGACGGAGGGTTTGGGAACCGCCTTTCCTCAAAAGGGGGTTCCCAATATCGTCCGACAAAACGGTCATGCATCCTCGCGTTTTGTGCCAGTTGCGGCGGTCAAAAAATACGCTATAATATGGTAGTTATACCTCTGCGATCTTCGTGGCTTCGTGGTGAAGCCGAAGATCTAATCTTTTACGAGGTACCGGGTACCTTCTGCCATGTCCTCCATGCTTTCTTCCCAGGCCGGGGCGATCCGGATTGTTGGGGCGCGCCAGCATAATTTGAAGAACATCACGGTCAGCCTGCCGCGGCAGTCGCTGACGGTGGTCACCGGGCTGAGCGGTTCCGGCAAGTCGTCGCTGGCCTTTGACACGCTGTATGCCGAGGGGCAGCGGCGCTATGTCGAGAGCTTGTCGGCCTACGCCCGGCAGTTCCTGGACCGCCTGCAAAAGCCGGAGGTGGACCATATTGAGGGACTGTCGCCGGCGATTGCCATCGAGCAACGGTCGGCGGGCAGCAATCCGCGGTCGACGGTGGCCACCACCACCGAGATTTACGATTACCTGCGGCTGCTGTACGCCCATGTCGGCCGGCCTCATTGCCCCAAGTGCGGCAAGCCGATCGCCCGCCAGAGCGCCCAGGCGATCACCGACCGGATCAAGGCGCTGCCGGCCGGCCGCAAACTGCTGCTGCTGGCGCCGTACGCGACCGGCAAGAAGGGCGAGCACAAGGACATTCTCGACAAGATGCGCCGGGACGGCTTTGTCCGGGTTCGGGTCAACGGCACGCTGGCTGAGCTGGAAGACGAGATCAAGCTCGACAAGAACAAGCGGCACACGCTGGAGGCGGGGTGGACCGGCTGGTCACCGGCGACAGCTCCGCGGCGCGCCTGACCGACTCGGTGGAGTTGGCGTTGCGGGTGGGTGGCGGGCTGCTGGTCACCCTGCTGGAGGATGCGGCGGCGTCGGGCGGCTGGTCCGAGGAAACGGTCAGCGAGCATCTGGCCTGCGCCGACTGCGGAGTCAGTTTCGGCGAGCTGCAGCCGCGCAATTTTTCTTTCAACAGTCCCTATGGTGCCTGTCCCACCTGCAACGGGCTCGGCGCGCGGCTGATCTTCACTCCCGAGGCGGTTATTCCCGATCCGGCCCTGACCATCCGCAACGGCGCCATTCCGCTCTGGCGTCGCGGCCCGCGCCGGGTGATCATTCTCTACAATCATTACCTGCGCTGTTTGGCGGCGCACTACAACTTCAGTCTGACCGTGCCCTGGAACGAACTGCCGGCGGAAATTCGCCAGATCCTGCTTTATGGCAGTGGCGACACGATCATCACCTTCGACCACTGGATGCGCGGCAAAATGCAGAACTGGCGCAAGCCGTTCGAGGGGATCATTCCCAATCTGATCCGGCGGCACCGGGAGACCGACAGCGAGGAACTCCGGGAACGCTTGCAGGCGCACATGACCTTTGAACCGTGCCCCGACTGCCAGGGGGCGCGGCTGAAACCGGAATCGCTGGCGGTCACCATGGGCGGCAAATCCATTGCCGAGTTTTGCGGTCTCAGCGTGGATGTCGCGATTACCTTTGTGGATCACCTGGGGCTGCGCGGCGAGGAACTGGCCATTGCCGGCGAGATGCTCAAGGAAATCCGGGCCCGGCTGGGCTTTCTCCAGGCCGTGGGGCTCAACTACCTTACGCTGGCCCGGGGGAGCGGCACGCTGTCGGGCGGCGAGGCGCAGCGCATTCGGCTGGCCACCCAGGTCGGCAGCGGCCTGGTCGGCGTGCTCTACATTCTTGACGAGCCCAGCATCGGCCTGCACCAGCGCGACAACGACCGGTTGCTGCACACCCTGGAACGGCTGCGCGACCTGGGCAATACGGTGGTGGTCGTCGAACACGATTTGGACACCATCCGCCGCGCCGATTACGTCATTGATCTCGGGCCCGGCGCCGGCCGGCACGGCGGCGAGCTGGTGGCCGCCGGCACGCCGGCCGAGATTGCGGCCTGCACCGCCTCGCTGACCGGCCAGTTTTTGGCGGGGCGCCGGGAGATTCCCGTGCCGCGCGAGCGGCGCGCCGGTACCGGCAAGTGGCTGCGCATTGTGGGCGCCGCCGAACACAACTTGAAGAAGATCGACGCGGCCATCCCGCTCGGCACCTTTTGTTGCGTAACCGGCGTTTCCGGTTCCGGCAAGAGCACCCTGGTCAACGGCATTCTCAAGAACGCCCTGGCCCAGCACCTCAAGCTCCAGTCCGATCCGCCCGGGAAGCATCGCCGGATCGAGGGCGCCGAGCACATTGACAAGCTCATTGTCATTGACCAAAGCCCCATCGGCCGCACGCCGCGTTCCAATCCCGCCACCTACACCGACGCGTTCGGCCTGATCCGCACCCTGTTCGCCATGTTGCCCGAGGCCAAGACCCGCGGCTACAAGCCCGGCCGCTTCAGCTTCAATGTCAAGGGCGGCCGCTGCGAGGAGTGCCAGGGCGACGGCATCAAGAAGATCGAGATGCAGTTTCTGCCCGATGTCTATGTGCCGTGCGAGACCTGCAAGGGGCGGCGCTACAACCGGGAAACCCTGGACGTCAGGTTCCGCGGCCGTTCCATCGCCGACATTCTCGAATTGACGGTGGCCGAAGCCTGCGACGTGTTTGCCAATGTGCCCCTGCTCAAGCGCAAGATGGACATGCTGGCGTCCGTGGGGCTTGGGTATATCCATCTCGGCCAGCCCGCCACCACCCTCTCCGGCGGCGAGGCGCAGCGGGTCAAGCTTGCCACCGAACTGGCGCGCAAGCCCTCCGGCCATACCCTGTACATTCTGGACGAGCCCACAACGGGGCTGCACCTGGCCGACATCGAGCAGTTGCTCGGCGTGTTGCAAGCCTTGCGCGACCAGGGCAACACCATCCTGGTCATCGAGCACAACCTGGATGTGATCAAGGTCGCCGACCACATCATTGACCTTGGTCCCGAGGGCGGCGATGCCGGCGGCCAAATCCTGGCCACCGGCACGCCCGAGCAGGTTGCGGCCTGCGCGGCCTCCTATACCGGCCAGTACCTGAAGCAGCTGCTGCAGGCAGGCGGGGTGCCGCCTGCCGCTCCCCAGAAAAAGATGGCCAGGCCGCCGCGACCCCGCACCTCCCGGGCGCTCCCGGCCGTGTGACTTGCCGTTTTTTCTGTCCCCAACGGCGTGTCGACCATCAGGGGAGGCCGGCCGTGGAGAAGCACGGCTATGTTTGTGGGGAGTTGCCCTTAATGCGTGGCTTGGGTCATCCAGACGCAGAGGCGATGATGATCGTTGAACGTATTGCCGGCCGAGGCGTAATCGCACAATGTGGAGTCATCCGCCAAGCGGCATTGCAGATAAATGTTTTCGCGGGGCACGGTCTCCAGAACGGCGGTATCAAGTCGTTCCAACGATAGCGGTGCGTCAACCGGACCCAACCGCGAGTCTTGCGCCAGCACCACCGGGCCGCGGGTCAGTGCGACGCGGCCGCCGCCGTCCGGCCCCTTGTGAATTTGCAAGCGCAGATCAAAGTTCAGGCGGATGAGATCGCCGGGACTCCAGACGCGCTCGAGGGACAAATAGCTTCCCGGCGCACAGGCGATTTCCTGCCCGTTGACCGCGACGCGGGTTTGCCGGCTCCAGGCGGGAATGCGCAGGCGGATGGGAAAGCGAGTGCTGGTGGGAGGGCGGACCGTGATGCAGACTTCGCCCGAGCGCGGGAAATCACCGGTGAGGGTGAGGTCAACGCGGGTTCCGTCCGCGAGTTCCGCCGCCACCACGGCGGCCTCGTAAAGGTTGACCACAATGCCGCGGGAGTCCTGCATGACCGCCAGCCACGGGGCGATGGCCAACGCCTTGGGGCCTTGGGCCAGGCAGCAGTCTTCGCCGTAGCCGGGGATTTGGTCGCCGGCGCGCGCTTTTGAGGCCGGCCCGGCCAGCGGGGTGGGATTGCAGTGCATCCACCAGGAACCGTCGGGCACCATGGCTCCGAGCACGCCGTTGTACAGCGTGCGCTCCATCTCGTCCGCGACCGTGGCGTCGCCGGTGAGGCGGAGCACTTGGCCGCAGAATTTAATCCACGTGGTGGTGACGCAGGTTTCGCCGAGACCACCGACGTTGAATTGCGTTTGTTTGAACTTGCCGTGGTCCCAAAATTCGCCCCACTCGTCCTTGAGCCCGCCCACGCCGGTGATGAAAATTTCCTGATCGCGGACGGCGCGGTAAAATGTTGTGACGGCGTTTAAATAGTCGGGATTACCGGTTTCCCGGTAAAGCTCGGCCAACCCCTCGAAACAGGACATCATTTCGTAGGCTTTGCCGTTGCCCAGTTCGCGGACCGGCGTTCCCTGGAGAATGGCGGTGAAGATGTTGTTGACCGTTGAACCGCCCTGGGCCACAATCCACTGGGCATAATCCAGAAAGCGCTGCTCCCCGGTGATCTGGTAAACCAACACGACCGGCTCCAAAAGCGAGGACGCCGCCAAGCCGTCATGCCAGCCGCAATCGACAATATTTTTTACCCCCGGACCGACTTGCGACATCAACTGGTCAAGGCCGCGGATGAGCGCTGTTTTGACCGCCGGCGCCGGTTCAATCTCCATGTAATAGCGGGCCAGTCCGAGGAACGCGTACTTGCGTCCCCAAATGTCCCAGTCCTGCGTCTGCAGCTCCGCCGGATAGGAACTGAGGCAGCCATCCGCGGTCTGCGTGGCGATCAGGCCGGCCACGGCGTCCTTGATCAACGCCAACAGTTCGGCATCGGGTTGGCCGCGCCAGGACAGGATGGCGGAACGGACGATTTTGCCCCAAAACTCGCACCGCCAGCGGCGATCCCGTTCGTTGCGGAGCTTGAACGGCTCGACCAAGTGCGCGTAATCAACCTTTTTTAGGCGGTTGTTGATGCTGAGCCCCAGGCTTGCGCCCAGTTTTCCGCGCAATGCCACCCCGCCGGCGGGCAACGGCTTGAGCAAGTCATGAATAAGCGACATCAATAGGGATCCTTTTCTGGAAAACATAATGCGGCGTCAGAATGATCCACTTGACGCCAATGGCCAAAAAAACCGGCAAGACGGTGAGGCATAAACGGCCCCATGGGTCCTGCCGGTTCGAGGTTCAGTGAACGATCCGGCGTTAGCCGGGATTCTCCTTGAACGGTGTTGGTTGCCTGCCGAAGCCGGTCACGCCCGGCGGCGCCACAGTCCCAGCATGGCCAGCCCCAACAGGCTCACGGCCGCCGGTTCGGGAATATTCAGATCATTGACACTGAATTGGCCGGGGGCGAAACTGAACACCCGTGTCTCGTCCACGTTGCCGGAGAAATAATAGGGGGGAGTCGCATACGGGCTACCGCCAAAGGTGAATACCCCCGTCGGAGTGAGGGGCAACACCGGGTTCGCCACCGTCCCAACGGAAGCGTTGAACACGCCATTGACGTAAAAGGTCGTGACCCCGCCGCTCATGACCAAAGCCAGGTGCGTCCATTCACTGGTGGAAACCGGCGTGGAACCGACAGTCCCCAAGCCTTCCAAGTCCCCGTAATAAGTGGCGCCAATCTGGACGAGACCAAACCCGCTGCTTCCGCTACCGAAAGTTCCATTGTACGCAATGACTGCGCCGCCGGCCTGGTTGGCCACGGAGCTTTTGACCCAGCACTCAATGCCGACGCTGTCGTTCAACGTGGTGGTCAATTGGTTTTTCGTCCGGTAGAGCATGCCGTTGCCGGTGAATTTATAGGCCAGGGTGCTGGCTCCCAGCGGCAGTTCGCCGGCACTTGGAACATCGCTGGTCCATTGGGTGTCCCCGCCGCCAACAATGTATTGGTCGTTGACGCTGGAGTCCATGATCTTGTAGGTGGGATCCGGATCGCTGATGCTGTCGTTCATGGCGGGAATGGCGCCGCCCGCCGTTGCGCCGCTGTCGGCCTCGCCGCCGCGGTACCACGCCAGGGTGGTGACCGCGGCCATGGCGGGTTCCAGGCTGCCGCCGAGCAGCAGGGCTCCGGCGAGCGTCACCAGCAGTTTTTTCGGGGTCGCGTTCATGGTTTTTCCTTTGGTTTGGGGTTCGGGTTTGGGACGTTGTTCGTTCGGGCGGTTCGGGGGCGTGCTCATGGTTCTTCCTTTGGTTTCTCGGTTATGGGTTGGGGGAAATCTGGTTAAGGCTTTTTTGGGCGGGTTGCTTTTTTTCGATCAGCAGGAACGCCAGGTTTTTTTCGGGGATAGTGAGTTTCAGCTTGTGGTTGTCCAAGGCGTAGTTCTTTTGCGTCCATTCATCGCGGCAGTTGGTTTTCAACCCCTTGAAGGCGCTGAAGTCGAGTGACACTGTTTGCGGCGTGTCGCACCAATAGGTTGACACCACCGCGATCAGGACCTGATCCGTCTCGTAATAGCTCACCAGGACGTTCGGATTGTCCTTGACGACTTTGTTCGCCTTGACCCAATAGGGGGTGAAGGTGTCCGTGGTGAGGCGATACTTGTCGTAAAGCCCCCAGACCAGGCGCTGGGGCTTGAGGTGGGGTTCGCCGCCGCCTGCGCACACCCGTGGAAAACTGTCAGTCAACATCGATTGCGCCCAAATCGTATCCACCGCGATTTCGGGGCGGCGCAGGGTGTCGCAATGCACGCCGTAGAGGGCGCCATTGAACATGGACCGGAGCGATTCCGGAGCGGTACGGGTGCTGGGATCGAACAGCGCGGAGGCCTCTCCGGTGAAATAGCCTTCGACCAATCCCATGCTAGGCGGAACCGGCATACACATGTGGAGATCGATGATGAAGTCGGGACGCGCCTTAAGGCCGGAGGCGTAGATCATTTCAGCCAACCGCCGGTGTTTCCTTACCGCGAAAGTGACGATGAGGCGCCCATATGGGTCCACGGTTCCGCATCCGTGCTTGCGGTTGGCGCAGCCGCCAGGGGTAAGGGTGCCGTCACAATAGATGCCCCGCATACCATAGCGACGGACGGCCTCGGCGATCCCTTGCGCAAATCTGTCCCCCCAAACACTGGCATAACAGACGGTCCACGAGTCCTGGTCCGGATTGCCCTGTTGGTAGTAAAGATACGGACGATGACCGGGTTTCGGATAACCGGTTGGCTTGACGAGCAGCAGATCGTGATAGAGCGGGAATTCGGGCGCGTCGTTCGAGAGAAGGAACCCGAAGTAGAAGAGCAGGTCAAGCTTGGCGGCTTTGGCGGCGGCCAGATATTTATCGATATCCTCCTTATTTGCCCCCACTTCCCAATAGTTCTCGATCGTCGTCCAATTTTCAAAGACGCTTTCGATCGTAATACCGGCCTTGGCGAAGCTTTCTAGCGTGGCTTTGTTGCCCTCACGCTCCGTCATCCAGCCCTGCGGCCAAAAGCTGCCGTCGATACGGTAATCGCCATGGAAATCTTTCCGTATCTGGCGCATGGGATACGGCTCGATTCCAAAGGAAAAGCGGATTTCCTTCACCAGCGAACGCTTCTTGCCGTCGCTGATGTGGGCCGTCAGGCTGGCGCGGGCATTCTTTCTGACGATGGAATACGTCAAGTCATAGTTGGCGAGGTTCCAGCCAATCGGGCCTTCCGAACAGAAGCCGAGGCCACGATATTGGGCGTCGGTGTCCGTTGCCAAGCTGACGAAGGAGCAGAGCGGCAGCGACAGGCTTTCCGCGTCCTTCAGGAGGCGGCCATGCCCGATGAACTTGTTTTCGTAACCCTGCACCCGGATGTCGGTTGGGGCGCCGATGTTCTTGATGTCGGTCTTGCCGAAGAGTTCGTCGTAGTATGGGGAGTCATAGTTGAACATGATGTCGGCCGCCAATTTCATGGGGAGTTCAACCTCCAACGTCCCATATGCAAAAGGGGTTTCCGACTTAAGTGAGACCTCATACCAGGTGAATCCGTCATAGCTGTGAGTGGCGATGATCGTGAGCGTTTTGTCGCCAGCTTGCGATACGGACGCCAGCTTGATTTCGTTTTTGTTGCTTGATCGCACTTTGACCTCGCCGGTGGCGGGGAGCGGAAGGCCTTCAAAGACGATGCGCAACGTTTGGTCGAGAACGGGCATGCCATTCACCGTGATCTGCCTGGGAAGGATGCCAGACGAGAGGTCAAAGACGCTCAAGGCCGCCTTCAGCCTGCCGTCCGCGAAGCTGACCGGCGGATAGTAGCGCGAGGCATCCAGCTTTGAGATGTCATCATCCGGGATGGTCGGCTTGAAAGAAAAGACCGTGTCCTGCAAGCTCATGAAAACCTTGCCGTTTTTCTTAAGAAGCTTATAACCGAATAAATGGTTCCCTTCGGTCCAGGCCGTGGTGTCAATCACCTGTTTGGACAACTCGCCAAGCCCGCATTCAAAGAGCTGTTTTCCATCAACCGACAGCAGGAGCCGTTCGGCGAAGGCTGACACTTCAGCGGCGTTGCGGAGGCTGATCATGAATTTGTTTTGGTCCAACGCAATGAGTTCAAGATCAGGGAACGCCTCATTTCTAATCTTGAGCGTGTAATCAAGGCAGTTGCCAATGCCGATTTTTACGATGGGGGTTTTCTTCGATGCCAACGGGATTTTCCTGTTGATCGCCCGTTCCTGGCCGCCGGGAATGGTGACACCGTCAATCACGATTTCGGACGGCGAGGGGTTGTCGATCACATAATCCGCCGTTATGAAAGCACCCGCATCACCATATTTGACCTCGCCGAGGGTAAACTTTTTGACAAACGGCTGGCCGTCCACCAGCTTGAAGGTGCCAAATGCCGCCACCGCCATGAAGTCATACTCCATGGGTGCCCAGGTGAGAAGCCATTGGTTGCCCGGTTCGTTGCTGCTGGCCGCGACATTCCCCTTGATGGTGTCCCCCTTTGCCGGATCAAATCCGATTTGCGCATATGGGATGCGGATGCGGGCCTGCCAGTTGTCCCCGTTCACCGACACCTTGCAGTCGGGCGTGGAGTTCCAGCCCTTGTCCTTGTCCTTGGCATCATACACGGCACCCGCGGCGTTCAGGATGAACTGATAGAAAGGGCCGACGCCATTGGGCTGGAGGAAAACTTCGATCCGGTCGTCACCCCAAAGGTCTTGATCGCGCCCTTGCTGGCCGGCGGGCCGGTAACCGCTCTTCAGCGGGATGGTGACGTCAAATTGGATGGATTGAGTGTCATGATTGACCCGGCAGGTCACCTTTTTCTCCGTGGTTGCCATTTTAGTGTTAAAGTCATAGAGCATTGGACCTTCAGCCATGCCGGACCTGATATTGGGAACCGCCAGCGTGGGCGCGCCCTGCGCCTTCGCGCCAGGGCAGGCTGCGGCGAGCACCGCTAGTGCTGAGATCAAAGCCCATGCGATTCGATTCATTCGATCATGGTTCACGGGAATTCGTCTCCGGTTGTCTTAATTTTGCGTCCAATGCGTGTCATCACTCGCCTCGTTCATGCCCACGTTGCCGACATGGAAGTCACAGAACAGAAAATTGCTACTGTTCCCTTGATGGAACAGGCCAAAGAGGGGGGTGTGCCAGCTTGAAACGCCTCCTTGATTGGTGAACAGCCAACGATTGGCATACGCTTGCCAATTGCTTCCACGGAAATTATTGGCGTGGTGCCATTCGATCAGCAGAAACTTTGCGGATGGCTTGGATACTTGGTTCAACCGGATGCCGTCGTAGTAGTCAGGATAGGACAGGTCGTCGAACATGCCCCGGCAATAGCTGCGGGCCGCATAACCCGCGGCGGCACGTTGCTCTTTGTCAGACGGACAACGGAAGACGGGAGACGCGCGGCTGGCATCGGTCATACAGCTCGGCTCGGCAATCGTTATATTCTCCCCCACATAAGAAGACAGGACGTAGTCCCAAGACGTCATGCTGGGCGTTCCCTCGATGCCGCTTATAGCAAAGGGAACCACGCCATTATGGTCTTCGCCATACATGGCCAGCGCGGTTCCGAGCTGGTGAAGATTCCCGATACAGGCGATTTTGTAGCCTTGCTGCCGCGCACTGCCCAAAGCCGGCAACAGCATGGAGGCTAGGATCGCGATGATGGCGATGACCACCAGCAGTTCAATTAGCGTGAACCGGCTGGCCAATCGTCGTGCGATCATGCCGCGCCCCTTTCGTGAAGAGATTTGAGGCGATCCCCTGCGAATGGGCTGACCTTGTACCCGAGTTTGATGGGCTTGGCCGGTTTGCCGTTGAACATGTCAACCACCAAGGAAATGAGCCCCCTGGCGATGTCGGCGATGCTGGTTTCGACGAAGGTGCAGGGCAGCGGGCAGAGGATTTTGTTCTCCTGGTTCCGGTGCATGACCAGTTTCAACTCGCCAGGCACGGAGACCTTCAGGTTCAGGGTCGCCATGAGGGCGCCCCGGATCAGGTCGTCCATGCAGATGAAAAGGCCGTCCGGCTTTTCCCGGGCGGACCAGATGTGATTAAACCCATGGTACGCGAAGACGTCATAGTCGTCATCGCCAATCTGAGCATCCCGGGTGGTGGTATAGATCCATTCGGGCCGCAGGTCGAGGCCGGCCGCCGCCGCCAGCTTCCTGAAGATATTGTAAAACGCCTGATATTCCCGCTCAATGTCATTTTTGGGGGATTTGAAATCCTGTATCGAACTCAAGATGCCGATCTTCGAGCAATGGAGTTTTTTCAAGGCTCGAATCGCGCATTCGGCCATCGAGCGATCAAACAGGCTGACCCGGTTGGCAATGTTCGCCGCCGCGAGGCAGGAGTAGGGCACCGGCAGATTGGCCAGCTCGTCGATGGAACCCGGCCACATCGCCGGGATGATGACGCCCTGTATCTGACGCAGCTTCGCCATCCGCCGGATCTGCACCAGCCCGGAGCCCTCCCGGTTCTCATTGATGACTAGGCAGCCGATCCGGAGGTTGTGCAATTCCTCGTCAATCAGCTTCAGGAGGATGCGGGTGAAGTTGTTCGCGGGATGCTGGACATCTTTGATTACGTAGACGGCGATCCGCTCCAGCTTGCGTTCCAGGGCGTTCACGACCGTGCCCGTCTTCGGGCGCCGGCTGATGAGACCTTCCTTGACCAGCGGCGTGAGCGCCTGGTGGACGTTCGCCTCGCGCGTTCCGAACTGTTCCGCCAAGGCGCGCGCGGGCGGGATCACGGCCCCGGTCGCCAGCGTCCCGGTCAGGATCGCCTCCCGGAAATGCTCCGTGATCCGCCGTCTCATGCTCATGCGCGCATCCATGTCAATATCCATGTAGTGATTATAGTGATTAATAAACTGACTGTAAGGTGCGTTTATAAAATTGCAAGTGTCGCCAGAGTGGAAATTTTTTAGGGGTGTGGCCGCTACGTTGCCGCGCCGTGAACGTCAATATCCGGCCCGAACGAACACCCATTGAGAGATGTCGTGCCGAGCTGGGGCTCGGCGTTCCCAGGGAAGCGGACACCACGTTCTTATGGTGCGGAGTCCGCGGGCGGGAGTGAAGGCGGGATGGTTGCCGGGGTTGGCGGGGGGGCGTCGGGTGCGGCGGCCGCGGGGACGATGGGCTGGGGTTCGGTGCGGTCTGCCGCCGGTCCGGGGGCCGGCTCTGCCATGGCCGGGTCGGGGAGGGTGATGAGCAACATGGTCTGGTCATCGGTTTGGGGGGCGGAGCCGGTGAAGTTTTTGAGGGCGGTGAGGACTTTTTCGGCCATGCGTTCCGGCGGCAGCGGGGCTTCCTTCCACAAGTCGTAGAGCCGGTCGAGGCCGAACTGCTGATTGTCTTCGCTGAGCGCCTCGCTGATGCCGTCGGTGAAGAGCATGAGGGCGGTGCCGGGGGGGCAGGAGAAGGTGAGGGTGTCGAAGCCGCTGCCAAACTCGGCGGGGAGCAGGCCAAGGGCGGCGCCCTTGGGCTTGATGATGCGGGTGACGCCGTTGTGCATGCGCACGAGCAGCTCGGTGTGGCCGGCGCGGGCATATTCGCAGGTGCCGTTCTCCTGGTCCACCACCAGCACGGCCATGGTCACGTAATGGCCGCGGTCGGATTCGCGATAGAGATGGCGGTTGAGGTCGCGCAGGAAATTTTCCAGGCCGGCATAGCGTTCGGCATAAGCGCGGCAAAAGCTCTGGCACATGGCCATGATCATGCAGGCGGGGACGCCCTTGCCGCTGGCATCGGCGATGACGATCATCATCCGCCGGTCGTCCATGCGGATGAAGTCGTAGAAATCGCCGCCCACTTCCAGGGCCGAGTTGCTGTAGGCGTGGATTTGAAAGTCGCCGAAGGCCGGGACTTCGGCGGGCAGCAGGGATTTTTGGATTTGCCGGGCCAGGTCCAGTTCCTGGAAGATGCGCTGCTGGTTGGAGCGTTCGGCGTAGATGCTGATCAGGTTGGTGGCCAGGGCCGCCTGATAGGAGAGATGTTCGAGGTTGCGCAGGTCGTTCTGGGTGAAATGGCGGCCGGGTTGCTTGCAATTGACGGCGCAGACGACGCCGAGGAGGCGGTTTTCCACCAGCATGGGCACCGCCATCAGCGTGATAATGCCGCGGGGCAGGCGTTCCAGTTCCGGCAGTTGGGCGGCGTCTTCAATGAGTTGTCCCTGCTGCTGTTGGGCGACCTGGCCGATCACCCCTTCGCCAAAGGTGATCACTTCGCGCCGCAAATGGTCACGGGAATAGGTGTCCTTGGCGGTGACCATGTTGGCCCAACGGGTGAGGGGGGGGAACATGCCGGCCACCGCGTTGGCCTGGAGCGAGGTGCCGTCGTCGCGGACGCGGAAAATGCACAGGGACTCGGCGTCCACCACGTCACACAGGTAGTGGGTGACCAGCTCCAGGGCGCGTTCCATATCGGAGACGGTGGACAGGCTGGTACTGAACAGGCTGAGGAAATCCATCACCTCTTTGCGCTGGCGGCGGGCCTGGCGCAGGCGTTCTTGGAGGGCTCGTCCGCGGACGTGCGAAATTCGCAACGCCACGCCAAGCAGGAGCACGGCGAGATAAAGAAACACGTGCAGCCACATGACAAATTATGCTTCCGCGGACCATGATTCAATACGTGCAGAAGCCGGTGATGCCCGCCCACGCCGCCGCCAGTTGCCTGGCCCAACGTGCCGGTCCCGGCGCCAGAGCGCGCGTCGGATAGGGCTCACTATAAACCACCCCATCCCGATTTTCCCATAGACAGGCGAAGATTCCGTCAAATTGGCGGCCGGCCGCCCCGGCCGGGCTGAGCAGCAGGTCGCTTTCCAGGGTCAGGCCGCGGAGGTTGCGGCCGGTGAAATTGGCGGAACCGGTCAGCAGGGCGTCGTGCCGGCCGGTGGCGCCGGAAGCAGCCACGCGCAACGCTTTGAAGTGGCCCTGCTCGCCGGCGGTGGCGAACCAGCGGAGGGTGAGGGGCGCCCGGTGGCGGCCGGCCCATTCGTACATGGCGGCGGCGACGACGCGGTTGGGAAGGCCGCGCTTGTCCCGGCCAAAGGCGCTGTCGTTGCTGTCCAGCAGGAGGCGGACTTGGGCGCCGCGGGCGGCGGCGTCTTGGAACGCACGGATGACGCGCGGGTCGGCGAGCTGAAAGAGCAGGGCGTCCACGCGGTCGCCGGGCCCGGCTTCAGCCAGCAGGCGGTCGACGGTGTCGCCGATCCGGGCGTCGGTGAGGTAATAAATGGTAGGGGCGACCGGCCGGTCGCCCGTACGGGGGGCATGCGGGGTAGGGGCGACCGGCCGGTCGCCCGTACGCCCGGAAGGGCTGTTGGGCGGGGGCAGCGGCCAGGAATCCAGGTCGCGAAGCAATTGCCACGGGGGCACGGGGGCGGTGTAGCAGCTGTCGGGGGAGCGGAGCAGGATGCCGCGGGCCAGGTCGGTTTCGGCGCGGAGAATGTCGCCGGCGGCGGCGCCGGTCAACCACACCGCCAGGTTGCCATGGGCGGCACTGGCGCTGTGGGGGTTGCCCGAGGCCACCAGGGCCTCGTAACGGCCGTTCCGGGTGCGGCAGGCGGCGACCTTGCGGTGATTGGCCTTGAAGGTGAGCAGGCGGCACCAGTCGGCGGCGCTCATGCCGCCGGCGTCGCGTCCGAACGGATTCGGCAGGCTGGCGGCGCGGGTGGGCGCCAGACTGTCCAGCAACGGGCCCAGGACGCGTTGGAACGGGCAGACCAGCCAGTTGCGGTCAGGCAGGGCGTCCAGGTCGGTGACCAAGACGGGAATGCCCGCCTTGACCAGGGGTGCCAGGACCGGCGGGCACCCCGGCCGGTAACAGCCATTCACCGGGTCGGTGATGAACAAGACCCGCAGTCGCGGGGTGGCGGCCTGTTTGCGCACCAGGGCGGCCACCAGTTCGCCGGAAAGGTCGCGGGGGACCGGGGCACCGCTCGCGCCGGTCATGAATTCATTGACCAGAAACTGGTCCAGAATCAACACGTCGCCGGCGTCGTCGATCAGGCGCAGCAGACGGTCAAACACGGCATGGTGCAAGACCGGTTTTCCGGCCGGGTCGCGGCCGGTCAGATCGGCCACCAGGGTCACTTCGCCGGCGGCCACCGGACGTGGGGGCAAGGCGAGGTTTTGCACGGCCGGGGCGCCGTTCCACCAGGCGATGAGCCAGCCCGCGGCGTAGACGCACAGCGTCAGGCCGGCCACGGCCGGCAGTATGAGGCGGAACACGCATCCAGCGCGCCGGGACCGGCCGGCGGTCGCCGACGCGGACTGGCCGCCGCTGGATCGGTTTCGGCCCACGTCACCCCTGTCTGGCCGTACGGCTGGCGGCCAACATGGGCAGGACCGGCTTTTCCAGGTCTTCCATGTCCACGACCTGATAGAAGATTTCCTTGAGCAACTTGAGCAGCATCAGGCGCGCTTCCAAGCCGATGGTCACATCGTCGAAGCTTTCCTTGATGCCATTCCAGAACTCTTCGACCGTGCCATGGCTGACTTCCAGAGTGTTGCTGTTGGCGACCAAGTCGAGGAGCTTCTTTTCCTGGTCCATCAGGCGGCCGGCGAACTGGGGCAGAGTGCCTTCGAGACTGAGGCTGAGGTCTTCCTCGTAATGGAGCTTCTTGAGCACACTGTTGAACTGGCGCTGCAGGGACGGCGTGAGCTGCATCTTCTTGCCGATCTGGGTCCAGTCGATGCGCTGCAGGATGGCGTCCACAAAGCGGTACAGCTCGGCCACCTTGGCCTCGGCTTTTTTGGCGCGGGCGGTTTCGCCGTTGCGCGCCGTTTCCACGCCTTGGAGAGTGTCCTTGAGTTCGCGGTCTTCGGCGCGCTGCAGTTCATAACGGGTGCGCCATTCGCCCAGTTCTTTCTCCAGTCGGGCGGTCAGACCGTCAAAGCGGCTTTTCTCCTGCTGCCGGGCGGCTTCCACCTCGGCGAGGCGCTGCTGGGTGTCTTGTTCCCGCTGAACGTCCTGCTGGCGGATGCGGCGGTTTTCGGCTTGGGAGGAGTCGAACTTATTGATCAGGTCATTGCGCTCGTTTTGGAGGTCCCGGCGCGCCTTGCGCAACTCCTGAAGTTCCTCGGTACCGCCATCGGCCAAGCCGCGGAGGCGATCCCGTTCCGCGACGACTTGGGCGGTTTCGCGGTTGGCGACGTCCAGGGCTTCTTCAAGTTCCTTGACGCGCCGCAGCAACTGGTCGTTGCCGCGGGCATCCTCGACCACCTGCTTGAGCTGGGCGTCGGTGAATTGCATCGGGCTGAAGCAGAGGAGGATGTTCCATTTGTCCAGGTCTTCGACGCGAAAAATGCGGTCAAAGACATCCTGGGGCAGGGCATACGCGCTTTCGGGGAGCTTCTGCTCTTCGCGGTAAGCCTTGTAGACATCCGAGTGGAAGTAGTCCTCCAAGGCGTGATACAGCGCCTCATGGACCGGGTACCACTGGGCGAAAATCGGGTTGCAAAAGCTGCTGGAGAACTCGGCCTTTTCGGCTTCGCGCAAGACGAAGCCCTCAAAGCGTTTCCGGAACTTGGGATCCAGGCGGTATCCACCAAGCTGGCAGGCTTTAGCCAACTGGGAGTTGGCTTGAATGTAGTCCCGGAGGCTGGGCCAGGGGAGTTCGCCAACCATGTTGGCAAATTCCTCGCTTATCCGGATCCCTGGGGCGCTGTCAGGATTCGACAACATCCAGTAGGAACTCCTTGGCTAACAATTCTTGGGTTTTACGTACGGCGGCGGCGGCCATTTGGCGACGGAGAGAAAAATCAATCTTGGCGCCGGCTCCGCCCAGACTGGCGGCCAATTCCGGGTTGCCATCGGCCAGCGCCCGGTCTTGAAGTCGCCGCATCAACTGCGACGCTTCACGCCACCGCTGATTTTGACAGAAGAGCACGCATTGGCTCATCAGATCAGGCGCCGTCGCCGGCTTGGCCGGATTCGGGGCGGGCTGAGACGGAGCGGCCACTTTCACCGTGGACGCCGGAACTTGATTCTTGGTTTTCGCCTTGGCCATGAACATCACACGCTCCGACGTTGTCCCTGATTGCTCAGAGAGGCACGCCGGCGCCGGTGCGGGGGGCTGTAAAGATGGAGGCGCGGAGCGGAGTCGAACCGCTGAATAAAGGTTTTGCAGACCTCTGCCTTACCACTTGGCTACCGCGCCGTGTCTTCGATTTATGAATTAAAGTCCGGTAATCTACTCGTACAATCGACGAAAGCAAGGAGATGTGAAACGTGAGGCGTAAAACGTGAGGCGTGAAACGTAAAACGTGAGGCGTGATGTTTCACGTGTTACGCGTCACGGTTCACGCATTACGCATGACGTATTACGCTCACACCTGCATCAGTTCCGCTTCTTTGGCCTTGAGCTGGCTGTCGATTTCCTTGATCGCCTCATCGGTCTGTTTCTGAATTTCCTTGGTGGCGAGCGCGAGTTCGTCTTCCGTGCACAAGCCGTCTTTCTCGGCCTTTTTGGCGCTTTCATTGGCCTCGCGGCGGACGCTGCGGATCTCAACGCGGCCCTCTTCGGCCCGGGTTTTGACCATCTTCACCAGGTCGCGGCGGCGTTCTTCGCTGAGTTCGGGAACGGGCAGGCGGACGACGCGGCCGTCGCTGATCGGACTGATGCCCAGATTGGAGGCGAGAATGGCCTTTTCGATCGGCTTGACCGCGCTCTGATCCCAGGGTTGGATGACCAGCAGGCGTGGTTCCGGGGCCGTGATGCCGGCGATGTCGCGCAGGCGGGTGGGACTGCCGTAATAGTCGACGCTGAGGTTTTCCACTAGGGCCGGCGAGGCTTTGCCGGTGCGCAACGCCGCGAAGTCGCGCAGCATCGCCTCAATGGCCTTCTTCATTTTTTGGTCGGTGGTTTTGCGGAGAGTTTCAGTGACGGCTGGCATGGCGGACCTCCCAATTGCTAATGAGTTCGGGGTTCAGTAGTCGTGCTTCACCCGGCGTCCAGTTCCGTGGCGTGATGGCCGACGGCGGTGGCGGCGCTCAGGTCGCCGGCGAGGGCGTTGCGCAGCCCGTTGGGCCGGAAAAAGTTAAACACCACAATCGGGATGTTGTTTTCCTGGCAGAGGGAAAACGCGGTGGCATCCATGACGCCCAGGCGCTGCGTCAGGGCGTCGGCATAGGCCAGACGCCGGTACCGCCGGGCGTCCGGTTGCTGCTTGGGGTCGGCGGTAAAAATGCCGTCGACTTTGGTGGCCTTGAAAACGGCGTTGGCTCCGATCTCACAGGCGCGCAGAGCGGCGGTGGTGTCGGTGGTGAAGAAGGGATGGCCGGTGCCGCCCGCAAAGATCACCACCCGGCCCGCCTCGAGGTGGGCGATGGCGCGCCGCTGGTCGAAGGGATCGGCGACGCCGGTCACCGGGATCGCGCTTTGGACGCGGGTGGGCATACCCACCGCCTCCAGCGCGTCGGCCATGGCGAGGGCGTTCATCACGGTGGCCAGCATGCCGATGGTGTCGGCCCCGGTGCGGGTCATGCCATGGCGGCTGGCGGGGAGGCCGCGGAACAGGTTGCCGGCGCCGATCACCAAGGCGACCTGCGCGCCGGCGGTGTCATCGCGGATCTGGCGCGCCACGTCCATGACCGTTTCAGGGTCTAGGGACTGGGCCTGCGTCCGCAGCGTTTCGCCGCTCAGTTTCAAGAGGATCCGTTTGTAGACGCCGTTCATTGCCGCTCCAGGCTTCCCTAAGGCCGATCTCACCGTGTCACCCCGTCCGCCGGTCGTGCGCCGGGGGCGTTTAGACTTCCTCGCCGACCTGCCAGCGCACAAAGCGCCGGACGACCAAGGCGGGCGCCACTTTGGCCAGGCACGTTTTGTCGTCCCGCAGCCACGGCTGCCGGGTCAAACAAACTTCGGAATACCACTTGTTGATCTTGCCGTCCACGATCTTTTCGACCATGTTGGCGGGTTTGCCGAGCACTTGGGCGGCGGCGATTTCGCGCTCTTTGGCGATAACGGCCGCGGGGATGTTTTCCGGCACGATGAATTGCGGATTGAAGGCGGCGATGTGCATGCAGACATCGGCGGCCACGCCTGGGGCGGCCTCGCCGGCGATTTCAGCCAGCACGACAATCTTGCCGCCCATGTGGGTGTAGCTGGCCAAGGTGCCGCCGTCCTTGGCGGTCCAGCGCAGGGCGCGGCGGATCTGAATGTTCTCGCCAATGGTGGCGATCATCTCGGTGAGGGTCGCCTTTTCCTGCTCCACCAGGGTCGCGGTCAGGTCACCCTCGGCGGTCATGGCGGCGATTTTCTTGACCAGCGCCGGGCCATAGGCCTGGAACCGTTCATTGCGCACCACGAAGTCGGTTTCGGCAACCACTTCGGCCAGGGCGGCCGTCGCGGCGGTGATGCAGGCGAAGACCAAGCCTTCCTTGGTGGCGCGGTTGGCCTTCTTTTCCGCCTTCGCCGCCCCTGATTTGCGCAGGTTGTCGACGGCCGTTTCCAAGTCGCCGGCCGCCTCCTCCAGCGCCCGTTTGCAATCCATCATGCCCGCGCCGGTCTTTTCGCGCAGGGTTTTGACCATGTCTGCGGTGATTGCCGCCATAATATTACATCCTTAAACGTATCGATAGAGCTTCGTGAAAAACTCAGGCTTCTTCCTGGGCCTCGGCGGGGTCGGCGTCGCCCTTGTCGGCCAAAACCTCGTCCTGGGCGTCGTCCTTGCCCAAGACCATGCGGCCTTCTTCGATGGCGGCGGCGAAGGCGTCCACCAGCACCTTGATGGCGCGCAGCGCGTCATCGTTGCCGGGAACGACCTTGGTGATGTTGTCGGGATCGCAGTTGGAATCCACCACGGCCACCACGGGGATGTTCAAGCGCTTGGCTTCGCGCACGGCGATGTCTTCGTGCAGAACATCAATGACCACCATCACCTTGGGCAGTCCGCCCAGTTCGGTGATGCCGCCCAGGGTTTTTAGCATTTTGCCGTGCTCTTTGCGCAGCTTGGACTGTTCTTTCTTGGGCAGCTTCTCGAGGGAGCCGTCCGCCAGTTTGCGGTCCAGATCCTTGAAATATTCGACGCGGGTGCGAATGACTTGGTTATTGGTGAGGGTACCGCCCAGCCAGCGGTCGCACATGTAGGACTGACCGGTCCGTTCGGCCGCTTCTTTGACGATTTCCTGAGCCTGGCGCTTGGAGCCGACGAACAGGATCTTGCCCCCGGCGGCGGCGGTTTCACGCAGGAATTCGCAGGCATCGGCCAGCATGCGGATGCTCTTGGTCAGGTCGAAGATGGAGATGCCGTTGCGCGCCCCGTAGATGTAGGGCTTCATTTTCGGATTCCAGCGTTTGGTCTGGTGTCCGAAGTGCACGCCCGCTTCCAGCAAGTCGTTGATCGTGATTGCGTTGGCCATGTCGGTGATGCCTTTTTTCTACGGGGAGACTTTGCCGCACCGGCGTTGGTGGCCCGGCGCCGGGGCGGAAGTATCCATGGTTGTCGGGTATGGCGACGGTTGGGTGATGAGCCGGATCCCCGCCGGAGCGCCAAGCGCCCCCGGCCCGCCGCGGAGTTCTGAAGAGGCGTACTATAAAACTGGATGGCCGGCGCGCAAGCCGGTGTTGCAGATGGCGCCATTCGCCGTTACAGTGTACGCTTGTTTGCAACCTTGATTTCCGGTGTCACTGAGTAAGGATTGGCGCGCTCCATGGAATCCCTTCGTATTCACTGCCCCGACTGCGCCACCGAGTATGTGTTTGCCCCGGAAAATCGCGGCGTCAGCGTGCAGTGCCCGGTCTGTCAAGGGGTTTTTCAAGTTCCACGGGAAGGGGATCTGGCCGTGGTGGTGACCCATGGCCGCCGTCCGCAGGCGATCGCGCCGGCCGTCGCCGCTCCCGTTGTCCCCGCCATGTTCCAGTTGACTTGCCCGAAGTGTGGGACCGCCTATGGCATTCCCGAGGCCTATCGGGGCAACCAGGGCGAGTGCGGCGTCTGCAATACGACGTTTCTCATCCCGGCCACCGGCACGGTCGGACAATGGGTCAGCGGCGGTCCGGTGGCGCCGGCGGCCGTCACCGCCGACCAGCCGGTGACGCCGAAACGGCCCTATTCCGGAACCAGCACGATGGCGCTGTCCCGGGCGTCGATCATTCATAATACCATGACCCAGCAGGAAAAGGCGGCGCCAGCGCCGGCGTCGGGCCCCCTGGCCGCCCCCCGGAGCGCCACCGCCACGGGCAGTTTGCCGCGCGGGGTCGGTTCGCGTCCGGGCATGCCGCCGGCCCCGCCGTCCGCCGGTGCGGTTGCGCGGCCCGCCGCCGCCCCGGTCGCCCCGCCGGCCCCGGCCCCATCCCCCAAGCATGCCGCTCCGCACCATCCGGCGGTGCCGCCGGTGCCGGCCGGCCACCGGGTGGTTCTGCCCACCTGGCTGGCCCACGTCCACTTAAATCCCGGCGAGCAGGTGCGGGACTGGAAGCCGGCCCCGCAGGACGGCGCTGCCGTGTCCCTGGTGGCCACCTTGCTGCCGGTCCTTTGTGTCGTGTTGGCCGCCAGTTTGGCCGGGCCTTTGGGCGCCTTGTGGAGCGCCGTGCTGTTTACCCTGCTGGGCGCCGCCGCCTGGGCCTTTTTTGCTTTTGTCTGTTTGCCCGCCCTGCGCCGTCCGCGGGCCGTCATTGTCACCGACCAGCGGGTTATTCTGGTGGCGGGTGAAACTACGGTTTCCGTGACCCAGCATCCCTCCGTGGACGCATGAAGGTAAGGGCCGCCCGCCTGGCCGGACGGGGGTTGGCGGCCGGAAGACGGCGCGTGACGGCGGTGTGCGCGGTGGCCAGCGAGCCTGGCATGTTGCCCTTGACCGCGTTGGCGGGCGGGGCGGCTTTGACGGTTTTCATCGCCCTGGCGCCCCTGCTGCTGCCCTGCCTGTCGATTCCCTATCGTTCCACCTCGGGTATTTTTTCCTGGGCGGCGAGCGCCCAGTATCCCATTCACGAACAGTCGGCCTATTTTGCCCTGGCCCTGATTGCGTTGCCGGTGATAATTTTCCTGTTCTGGGGGATCTGGGTGGGGATGGCCGCCGCCGCCGGCGGCGCACCCTCCCGCGCCCTGCGCTGGAGTGTGCTCGCCTTCCTGCCCCTGTTCGCCTGGTGGCGGAAGATTCCCGTTCTTGATGTCACGGCTTGGCCAGGCATGGTCGGGGTGTTGTGGCTTACGGCGGCGTTGATGGTTCTGATCCCGCTGGTCATTCGGGTAACAAACCGCTTTTGGCCCGGTATCCCGGCGGCCGTCCCGGCCCCGGCCGCGGCACCTGCGGTTGGCCTGCCGCCGCCGCTACCGGCCCTGCACCGCACCTCGCCGACAGGGCGCGGACTTCGCCTGGCCCGCTGTGTCCTGGTTTGGTTTCTCCTGCCCTGTGCCATCTATCTGGTGGTGCATGCGGCGCGGCGGGAGCCCTATATGGATGCGTTCCATGAGGGGGAACGGCTGGCTCCAGCCAACCAGATGCTGCATGGCGGCGTGCCTTATCGCGACATCTATTGCCAGCACGGCCTGCTCCGGAACGCCATCGTGCCGTGGCTGGCCGTGAAAACGTTCGGAGTGTCACGCGACAGCGTGATTCACGGCGAGCACCTGATCATTCCATTGTTTTTTGTGGCCTGCTACTTTTTGGGATTGCAGGTGTTTCGGCTCGGCGCGCCCATGGCCCTGGCGTTGGTTGTCCTGACGGCCGGCCTGTGGCTGCATAACTTGCCTGATTTTTACAACGGGATGGCCGGCCGGCAGTTGTTTGCCGTGGTGGCGATTGCCCTGGTGGCCGGCGCCGTCAGGGGCCCCCGCGGCTTTGCCCTGCTGGACCCTGTTCAGACCCCGGTGGCGGCCGGCGGCGGCGGGGCAGCCATTCTCGCGGTCTGTCTGGCCGGGGGCAAACGGTTGGCGGCGGCCGGAGTTTGTGCCGCCCTGGCGTTTTGGTACTCCGTGGACATGGGGCTTTATGCCGGTGCCATCCTGGGGGCGCTGCTGGCGTTGGCGGGGGCGCTGCAGGCCGGCATTCCGGGTTGGCGGCGACCGCTGCCCCTGGCGTGTTTCGCCCTCGGCGCGGTCGGCGGGTTTTGGGTGTTCGGCGCCGGTTTGTTTTGGCGGGGCGCGTTCCCGGCGTTCCTTGACAACGTGATCCTCCAAACCCGTTATCAATCGGAGATGTGGGGCCAGCCCTTTCCCGGCTTTCTTCCCGGTCTGCGGCTGATCGCGGCCCATGGCTGGCACGCCGGCGGCCTGGAGTACGCCGCCGACAGCGCGTTTCTGCAGCACCTGCCCCTCTTATTCCTGTTCGTCGGGGTGGCGGTGGTGACCGTTCTGCTTCTGCAACGCGACTTTTGGGCGTCCCCGGCCCGGATTCATTTTCTGCTGATCCTGTTTTGGGTCGCCGCGCTCCAACGGACGCCGTTGGGTCGCGCCAGCCTGCTCTATTCCTTTTACGTTTATCCAGGTTTTTTGCTGTTGCTGCTGTTCGTCGCCGATCAGGGGGTCGCGGGAATCGGCCGGGCGGTTTTTGTTCGCCGTACGCCGATCTTCCGCCGGCTGGCCATCCTGGCCTGGGCGTTGGCGGCGCTGGCCCTCTGCGTGATTCCCGGTTGGCGGCTGTTGACGGGGTTCACTTGGCGGCAGTCTTTTTCGTTTGACTGGAATCAGTTGCGCGAAAATCCATTTCCTCTTCCCCCGGGCCGCGGCCGGGACCGTTTGGGAGCCGCTCTTCCGGCCGCGGTACGCACCCAATTGGAGCCGGTGGTCCGCTATATTCAAGCCAATACCGCGCCCGGTGAGGCCGTTTTGAATATCAGCTGTGGCGGCGCTTTGCTGTTCTACGCCGACCGTCCCAGCGTGTCGCGCTATTTCAATGCCATCTATGCCTGCACGCCCGCGGCCCAACGCCAATTGATCGCCGATATTGAACGGGTCCGGCCGCGTTTGGCCATCTTCAAGTCCGCCGATGGTGTCGAATCCGCTGATGGCGTCCCCGTCGAGCGGCGCTTACCGCTGGTTCAGGTCTATTTGGACGCCCACTACACGCCGGCGGAACAGCTTAACGGGTACCAGTTTCTGCGGCGGAAATGAACTCACGGATGAGGCGGAGTCGGCGCTGGCGAACGGCGGTGACGAAGGCGAGTTCGGCGGCGGTCAGTTCGTCAAGGTCGAGCTGCAGGTCGCGCCGGCGCGCCAGGTAACGGCGGGCCTCGGCGGCCAGCCCCATGATATCGGCCAGGGTGGGAGCGCCGGGCGGGGGCGCCGGGGGCGCCTCGCCGAGGAGCCGGTGCAGATGATCCGCGTGCAGGGCGCGCATGAGCGACCGGTAGCGCCGGCCGATTTCGGTTGCCATCAGGCGGGTCTCGCGCCGTGACAGGTAATGGACGGCCAGGCGCGCGATCACCCGCTCGCGCTGGGGCAGGGAGTCGAATTCTTTGCTGTTCAGGTCGAGAGTGCCGGCGAGCTGGCGCCACAGGACCTCGTCGTCGAAACACAAGCGTTTGATAATGAGACCGGCGGGCGTACCCTGGCGCAGCCCCCAGAGGAACAGCCGGCGGATGGCGCGGGCGGCCTGTTCTTCAAAACGGCGGCGCCAGGCGTCCTCGCGGTCAGGGGCGAACCCGAACAGGGAGAGGGCCAAACAGCGAGTGCCGCCGGCCGTGTTGAGGGGCAGGTCGGCCAGCAGCAGGACCGGGGTGAAGAGGGCGGTGACCGCCTCCAGTTCACGCCGGAGCGCGGCCCGCCGCCAGTCCGCCGGGCCCATGGTGGCGGCTTCGGCCGGGGACGCGGCCAGGTGGTCGCCGGTGTCGAGAAAAAACCGCACCCGGTCGCCAATCTCGGCGGCGGCCGCCTCGCACCAGACACGGAACGGCTCATCGCTGTCGGCGCCGGCACGGGCGGTGTGACGGCGCAGTTGGCGGAACGCATTCAGGGGGGGCAGGGCGGCGGCGAGGGCGGACCAGCGTTGCAGGGCCGTGCGGCGCAGCAGCAGGTCGGCGGCCGCGGTGACGGCCGGCCACTGCCGCTCCACATTGTCATCAGCCGCCCATTTCAAGGCCCAGGCCAGGGCGGCGGCCGGCGGCTCGGGTTCGTGTTGCCAGACGTGGAGCAGGTCGCGGGTAAGGTCGGGGTCCAAGCGTCCCTCCTGGCTTTTGAGAAACGCCAATTCCCAGGCAAAGGCGCGGCGGCTGTCCAGCCGGTGCAGGACGGTGAACAAGGTGTCGAACACACTGCTGGTGGTACGGTTGCGTTCACTGGCGGCATGGACGCCCTGAAGCAGCGGTTTGGGCAGGGCGGCCCGGGTGTGGATCCGGCACCATTCCAAATGAGAGAACGGGCGCGGACTGACCAGCGCCAGGGTGCTGGCGGCGCCGGGAGCCGTGGCCTCCATGCTGTCGGCGGGCCGGCCCGAGGTCAGGCCGCGGGCGGTGCTGTCCAGGCGCTGAAAATAATCTTCCAACAGGCGGGCTTCCGCCCGCTTCCACGGGCTGTCGTGATGAAGCTGGACCAGTTCGGCGGCAAACGCGGTGACGGCATCAAACGCCGCCGGGGGCAGTTCCGCCGCGGCGGCCAGCAACTCCGGCTGTTCCAGGCGGGCCAGGTCCGGGTTCAGGCGGCGCAACACCGCCAGCCGTTCCAAGAACCGGGTCACACGTTCCGATGACGCTTCAGGTGGCATGCCAGGTACTCTGCAACCGCTTCGGAAGAGTGCAAACCGTGGGGCAGGCATTCTTGCCTGCCTCTGGAATTTGGCACAAGTACAGGAACCTTTGGCGGATTTCGTCCCGTAGGGACCGAACGGCAATAGGCAGGGGCTTCAGCCCCTGTTCCAGTAAATCAAAAAAGGCGTGCCGTCAGGTACGCCGCGAACCGTACGGCCACTCTGACCGCGAAAGCCATGGGGATGTGTTAAATTATCGCGGCAACCCTGCCTGGCCCCCTTCGCCGCGTACCTGCGGCACGCGAAATGGGGGGGGGCAAAACAGGGGCTGAAGCCCCTGCCTATTCCCGCCCCGTCCCGCTGGGACGGGAAAACCGCAACCGTGGAGTTCTGCCAAACTCCAGGGGCAGGCATTCTTGCCTGCCTGGGACGCGCCGTAACGCCCGTCTGACATCTCCAATTTTTGGCGCTATCTTTCCCGACTGGTACACGCCCTTGCGCTGAAGTTGGGATGGTTCCACTCCGGCCGGGGGTAAAAGGACGACGTTCAGATGAGCGAATGGCATGGCCTGACCATTTTGATGCTGATGGTCAGCGGATTTTTCATCGGGGTGCTGGGGTCCGTGCTGGGCATTGGCGGCGGGGTGTTCATTGTGCCGTTGCTGGTGCTGGTGTTGAAGTTGCCGATCCAGCAGGCGATCGCCGTGTCCCTGGTGGCGATCATCGCCACCTCAAGCGCCGTGGCCGCGGTCAATGTGGAACGGGGCCTGACCAACATGCGGCTGGGGATTGTCTTGGAAATGACCACCGCGGTCGGGGCGATTGGCGGCGCCCTGCTGCTGAATGCCCTGCCGGCACACTGGCTGCAAACCTTGTTCGCGGTGATGCTGGGGCCGGTGGCGGTGCTGATGTTCTGGAAGGGCTGGCGGACCTTGCGGCGGGCGGCACTGCCCGCCGCCGCGGCGGACCGGACGACGATTGGGCATCTGGCGCCCGGCCGCTTCGACACGGAGTTCCATGATCCGGCCGTCGGTGCCAAGATCCCCTACGCCGTGCGCAACCTCGTGCCCGCCGCCGGCGCCTCGCTGGTGGCCGGGGCGATGTCCGGTCTCCTCGGCTTGGGGGGCGGGATCATTCAGGTGCCGGTGATGAATTTGGTGTGCGGGGTGCCAATCAAGGCGGCGACCGCCACCAGTAATTTTCTGATCGGCGTCAGTGCCGCCGCCAGCGCGCTGATCTTTCTCCGCCAGGGACTGATCCTGCCCGACCTGGCCGCCACCGTGGTGGTCGGGGTGTTGCTGGGCTCGTTCGTGGGCATCCGGGTGCTCTACAAGATCCGCGCGGAAAAACTGCAGATGGCCTTTGCCGTCCTGATGGTGCTGGTGGCGGCCAAAATGCTGTCCAAGGCGTTCCAATGAACGGTGCCATCTTAGAACGGAATTTGTTATTTCCCGAAAATTTTGAATTTGCCTGGAAATGGTAAAATGAGCGCCAAAAACACAACTTCGATTTATCTTCGTGCTCTTCGTGTCTTCGTGGTGAATCCGAAGTTTTACGTTTTTACAAGGTACTAGATGAGGAACTGGCAACGATGAAGACGGCGGTGGTCACGGAACGGGAGGTCGGGCGGTTGATCCAGCGGACGCTGCAGATTGGCGTCTGGCTGGCGTTGGCTTGTTTTGCCGTGGGGCTGGCGTTGCGCCTGCTGGCCCATCCGGCCGCGGCCGGAAACTGGTTTTTGGCCGGCGTGGTGGCACTGATTCTGACGCCCGTGGCGCGGGTGGCCATGCTGGCCTTTGGCTATTGGCGGGCCAAAGAATACGCTTTCACCCTGGCCGCCCTGGTGGTGCTGTCCCTGTTGCTCATCGCCGTCCTGCTCTAATACGTTGTAACCGCTACACGTTCGGATTTACCACGAAAGATCGCAATAGATCGCAAAAGAAAAGGCGGGTACGGATTTTTCTTTCGCGCTCTCTGCGTTCTCTCGCGGTTAATCGACCGACGGTGACTAATTCGGGCTAGCCGCGGCCGCGCGGCGTTGATGGGCGATCGACCGTTTGGCAATCGCCAGCAGTTCCCGGTGCAAGGACGTGACCTGCGCCGAATTATTGCCGCCATGCACGCGCCGGAACAACACCACTTCCGGCAAATGCCGCATCGGGATGCCGCGATCCTTGGCTTCAAAGAACCAACTGACATCATCGGTGTAACGGTGGGCCGCATCCAGCGCTCCCTCCGTCTTGAACAACTCGCGCCGCGCCAGCATGGCACCCAGATGATAACCGGGATAATCGCCTTCCAGCAGGCTTGGCTTGAGCCAGGACGGGCGTTCCACTCCGGGATGGAGAAAAAAGGCCATGCGCGACAGGACATAGGCGCACTCCGGGTGCGCCTCCAGGTAGGACACCTGGGTTGCCGTCTTGCCCGGGCTCCATAAATCGTCCTGATCGCAGAAAGTAAGGTATTTGCCCGTCGCGCGCTTGATGCCGGTGTTGCGCGCTCCCGCGACGCCCTGATTGGCTTGCGTGATCACGGTCAACCGGTCGCCATACGACCGCGCGAGATCCAGGCTGGTGTCCGTTGACTGGTCGTCGACCACGATAACTTCCAACGCCGGATACTCCTGTGCCAGCAGGCTGTCGAGCGTGTCGCGCAAATGCGCGGCGCCATTATAAACGGGAATGATGACGCTGACCATCGGCAGATTAGGCATCGCCCGGCTCTTTCATCGGTGGCAGGTCGGCGGCCACGCCATGCAAGGCCTTCCGTCGTGCAATGGATTGCCTGAGGACCCGGACCATGTCGAGATCCCTCAGATTCTTGTCGCGCGTCATATTGCCCGCGTGCTGGCGGTAGATCAGCGTGACGTCCTTTAGGGTCAGGGTGATGGCCCCGCTCTCGCGCACCCGCAAATACCAATCATGATCCTCGCTGAACCGCAGGGTTTCATCGAACTGACCGACCTTGTCGAACAGCGCCCGCCGCGCCAGCAGCGCGCCCAGGTAAACGCTGGTGACCTTGTCCCCGTCCTCGAAACGGATGGCCTGCTCCCGGGCGCCCGCGAGCCGGACATACTGAATGCGCCCCGTGACCAAGTCGAGCTCCGGTTGCCGCTCAAGCCAAGCGGTTTGCAGGGCCAATTTGCCGTCCGGCCACAGGTCATCGGCGTCGAGAAAGGCGATATAGTCGCCGCTGGCCCGTTTCAGTCCGGCGTTGCGCGCGGCGGCCGGCCCCCGATTGTCCTGACGCAGGAAAACGATGTCGTCACCCAGTGGCGTAAGGCGTTCGGCGAGGGCGTCGGTCGAACCGTCGTCAACGACGATAATCTCGATCGGGACGTAGCGTTGGCGGCGAATGCTGGCGAGCGCCGCGCCGATAAACCCCCCGGCATTATAGCAGGGCACGATCACGCTTATTTTCGGCGCGGGCATGACAGGCCTTGGTTTGGCATCACCGTGCCTGTTCTCAGGCGTGAGAGGCCAGGTTTCGCACGGTTATGCCTTTCATTCGGAAACGTTAACCTGTCGTAATCCAGATGGCAAGCCTGTGGCCGGAGGAAACTCAGTGTTGGCAACTGCCGGAACAGGAGCACGCGCCGCCGCCAAACACCGTGGCGATCTGGGCGAGTTCGAGAAGGGTCAGCGAGGCGGCGAAACCGGCGTCGGCGTTGGCGATCACGGCACGGATGGCTTCCGCGCCCGATGGCGTGCGGAGTTCGCCGACTTCATCCGGCATGAGGTCGACCTTGGCGCCACTGTCGCGCACGATGGAGGCGATGCCGGTTTCAGGACATTGTTCGATGATGAGTGTGCTCATGAGGGAGACTCCTGGGGGGGGATTTGGGGAATGTTCAACGAATGGAGAGTTCGGCGATGCCGCGGCGGGCACCGTCGAGGTCGGGCATGACGATCTGTTCGTCATGGATATCGCGCCCGTTGATAATGGCTTCGCCGTAGACGCCGGCATTGGTGATCTCGCCCCAGAGGATGGCGGCTTTCAGGCGGCAGCCGTCGGTGAAGAAGATCTTGACGCAACGGTGCCCCCGGCTGTTGCGGTAGCGGTAGACGCGTTTGGTCCAGTGGTCCGCCGTTGCCTGGTTGACCGGGCCAATGGCGACCACGCTGGTGCCGCACAGGGAGACGGAGGCGCGCAGTCCGGTATTGCGGGCCAGTGAATCCGTATCCCCCGCCATGACCGCTCCAGCCACTTGCCCCTGCCGCACGGCGGCGGGCCAGATCGCGCTGGGCATGATTTGATGGACAATGACATCCTCGCTTTCGGTCACATCTCCCGCAGCGAAAATGGCGGGGAGGTTGGTGCGGCACTGGCGGTCAATGAGAATGCCGCGGTTGGTGGTGATGCCGACGCCGGTGGCCAGTTCCGTGTTGGCCTTGACGCCGGCGGCGACGACCATCAGATCCGCCGGCAGGGCGGTGCCGGACGCCAGATGCACCGCCACGGGCAACCCGGCCGCATCGCGTTCCACCCGGGCGACGCGGTCCTGACAGTGCAGGTCGATGCCGGCGGCGCTTAGCAGCGAGGCGGCCAGGGCGCCGGTTTCCGCTTCCAGTTGCAGCGGCAACGGGTGCGGGGCCATTTCAACCAGGCTGACGCGATGTCCGTCGCGGGCGAGTTCCGCCGCGAGTTCGCAACCGACCAGGCCGGCGCCGATGATGACGAGGCGGCCCCCGCCGGGGAGCGCGGCGCGGAGGGCCTCGGCGTCGGCCAGGTCGCGGAAACCGAACGTCCGGCTCCCGGCCAGGCCGGCCACGGGCGGCAGCGCGGTCCGTGCCCCGGTGGCGATCAGCAGCCGGTCATAGGCCGCTTCCCGCCCCGCGCTGGTCCGCACCCGTTGTTGACCGGTGTCAATGCCGGTGACCGCATCGTCATGGAAGACCTCGATCCGGAAGCGTTCCGCCCAGGCGTGAGGGAGGAAATTGGCCTGGGCGACTTGCCGGTGGCCGCTGGCGAGGAGATGCAGCTGGCATCGGGAATAGAAGGCCGGATCGCGCGTGAACAGGCGGATCCGCCCGCCCGGGTCGCGTTGGCGGATTTCGCGGGCTGCCGCCGTGCTGGCGGCACTGCCGCCGATGATGACGTAATTCATGGTTGCCAAGTCTCCTCTGCGGTTTTTTAGTATCGGCGTTATTTCAAGACCGGGAGCCGCCCGTCCTCGGGCGGACCTCGATGGCGTCACATCAGTTCCGTCCTTTTTATTGGGGGACCGTTCGCCAACCCAAGTAGGCACGTCTCCGACGATGACGGGTTCGTCCGCCCGAGGACGGGCGGCTCCCGAGGACGGGAAAATCACATTACTTTTGAAAGCACCATAATTACCTTCAGCCCACAGCCTAACCCGCTTCAGCCTACGACGTTATAGACCACGGCTTCCGTGCCTTCGCCCACCTTCAGGCAACCGGTCGGACACGCCGCGACGCAGGCCATGCACGCGCGATCGGTGCAGGCATCGCACTTGATCATGATTTGCGCCTCGCCCATGGATGGCCGCGCGTTGCCATAGGGGCAACTCATGACGCACATGTAGCAGCCGACACAACGATCCGGGTCGCAGATGACCAGGCCGTCCGCCCGTTTTTCCAGGGCCCCGCTCATGCAGGCATCGACGCAGGCCGGGTGGGCGCAGTGCCGGCAGAACTGGGGAAACCGTTTGCCGTCCCCATCGACTTCCAGCTTGGTCCGGGCCCGCACCGCCTTGTCAATGCCGGCGGCATAGGCGCCCGCCAGTTGGCCGCCGGGGCTGTGCGCGACGATGCAGGCGAGTTCGCAGTTCTTGCAGCCGACGCAACGGCTGCGGTCGATGATTTTCGTTTTCACGCCGGCACCTCCAAACCCAGAGCCGCGCGCTTGGCCATGATCACGGCCTCCAAGGCGTTCGCCGCCTTGACCGGGTCCAGCTCGACGAGCACTTTGCCGCCGGTCAGTTGCTCCAGATCCTGGGTCAGGACCTTGGTGACCACCGGCGACCCCAGGATCTGCGGCGGCTGGGCCAGGTGCAGGGTCAGCCCCAGGGCCAGTCCGAAACAGCCGTCCGCGAGCGCCTGTTCCTCCAACCACTGGGGCGCGGAGATGACCACGGGGAGTTGCGGGATGTCCAGTCCCATGGCTTCCGCCAACAGGTTCACCACAATCTCAATGCGCCCAATGGCCAGGCAGGGACCAAAATTGAGCACTGGCGGAATTCCCAACTGCTCGCATACCGCCCGCAGTCCGGGGCCGGCCCACTCCTTGGCGGCGGGCGAACAAAACCCCGTGTTGCACAGGCCGCCGGTGGTGCAACCGGCGGAGAGCACCAGGATGTCGCGCTTGATCAGCTCGCGGGTCAGGGCGACCGTGGTCATGTCATGCCCGCCGGCCGCCAAGTTGGAACAGCCGAGAATGCCGGCGATGCCCTTGATGGTGCCGTTTTTCACCAGGGCAATCACCGGTTCCAAGCTGCCGCCCAGCAGCTTGACCAGGGATTTCTCGCTGACGCCGGTCACGACATCAGCGTAGCCGTGGACCGGAATGTCGATGGTGACGCCGCCGCGACGGGCCGCATACTGGTCGGCGGCCAGGGTCGCCAGGCGCTGCCCCAATTCGAGTTCGTGGCCATAACGGTCCGGAATCAACTCCGAACTGGTCTGTTTGCAGACGTCATCCAGGCAGACCAGTTTGGTCTTCATACTGGCGGCGATCGGCTCCATGCCGGAGAGCGTGCAGTTGAATTCGGTGATCACCAGGTCGATGGCGCCGGTGGCAATCAGCGCTTCCTGGGTGAAGTTGTTGCCGGCCTGCCCCGCGAACACGGCGCCGCCGCTGCCGGCGGCCCGCAACTGCATGTCCTGCCCGACACAGGTCAGGCCGATGAGACGAATGCCTTTGGCGCCTTTGACCAGGCCGAGCTGCTGGCCGGCGGGCGTCTCCAAGTATTGGATCAGCCCGGCGAACACGGAATGGCTGTGCCCGATCACGCCGATGTTGACGTAGTCCGGATCCACCACCGAGAAACCGGTGCGGGCCACGCGGATTTCCGGCTCGCCCATGATGACGTCGTTCATCAGGTTGGTCAGGTTCAGCCCGTAAAGGCCGGTGCAGATGCCAAGCCTCAGGCAGTGCAGGAGCTGGTCGACGGGGTCGGTGTTGAGATTGGTGCTGGTTTTGACCAGGGCGTCGAACACTTCCGACTTGGCGCCGCCGGGCAGCAACCCCAGCTTCTCCCACGTTTGGGCGCGCTTGGGCAACGCCATCCGTTTCACCAGCGTCATCGCTTCATGGCGCGGCCGGTACAGATCCGCCAGCACCGCGTCGGCGACGTTGCCCGCCTTCTCCAGGACCGAGCCGCCGGACACCCCGAGTTGCCGGGCGAGTTCGTCCAGCGCACCCTCGGCCCGGAGGCGCACCGGCGATTCCCCGGTGGCGATGGCCTTGAGCCGGCGCGCCGTGGACTCCACCACGTGCAGATAACAGGCCGAGCCCGCCGCCACCGCGCGGAGCAGGCCGCGGGCCACCATGGCGTCCGCCGTGGCTCCGCACACGCCCTTTGGGCTGTCGGGCGTCACCCGGCACGGGCCGTTCGAGCAGAGCCGGCAACACACGCCCAGCTCGCCGTAACCGCATTTTAATTTTTGCTCATCCATCCGGTCAAACGCGGTATTGACCGAACTTTTTTTCTCCAAAAACGCGGAGAGACAGGTATCGGCGGATTGACATCTGGCCATAACGATTCCTTTGGTGGTGGCGGGGTGGGGCCGCGCGGGCCGTCACCCGGGTTTTAATGATACTAAATCAGGAGCAAAACAAAACCTAAAAAAAACAACACCGGCGGATCACGGTCAAAATTGGTCAAAATGCAGCTCATCTAGCATGGTTTCGAGTTTGCCTTGGAGACGGCCAAGATGGTGATGCACCGGACAATGGCCGCTGCGCGAGCAGGCCTCCGGAGTCTGAAGACAGCGGTTGAGGATCATGCTGGCGGGGGCCACGGCCCGCATGACGTCCAGCAGGGAGATGGCGTGGGGCGCCCGCGCCAACGCCAGCCCGCCTCCGTTGCCGCGCTTGCTGACCACCAGCTGCGCGGTCACCAGTTTGCGGCTGAGCGTGCGGAGAAAACGGTAGGGAATGCCCATGCTCTCGGCGAGTGCCGAGGCGGGTACGACCCCGCCCCCGCCGTGGCTTTGAGACAAGCCCAGAATGGCGCGGATGGCGTAATCGGTTTCGCGGGTGATCATAATTTAGGCTGAAGCGTTTTAGGCTGTAGGCTGAAGGTGATTAACCGGTCACCCGATGAAAGTCGTTGTCGTAATCGGATCGAGTACGATGGACGACCACGACCACACGAACCGGGAAGGGAACCAAGTGAAGTTTAATGATACTTAATATATAGCATTTGCCGCCGCCGTCAACCCCATTGCCCTTCAGCGGCCTCCGGCGCCGGCGTTCTTCAAGCGGTTGGCAAAAAAGTCTGGCACCCGGTTGCATGGCCGCCAAATCGTGTTATAATATCGCGTTTTGTTTTGTTCAAGCCGCCGGGTGCGCCCGGTTGCGTCCCCAGGAAGTCGCTCATGAAAACATTTCTCCCCAAGGAAGATGCCACCCCGCGCCAGTGGTGGATCGTTGACGCTGAAGGCCAAATTCTCGGCCGATTGGCGGTCAAAATTGCCAACATTCTGCGTGGCAAGAACAAAGCCATTTACACGCCCCACCTCGACGCGGGTGATTTCGTGATCGTGGTGAATTCGGAAAAGGTCAAGCTCACCGGCAAGAAGAACACCGACAAGGTGTACTCAAGCTATAGCGGCTACCCGGACGGCCTGAAAGAGGTCACCGCCGACCGCGTCCGTGCCCGCAAGCCGACCCGGATGATCGCCGAGGCGGTTTTTGGCATGATGCCCAAGGGACGTCTGGCCCGCAAGCAGTTCCGCAAGCTCAAGCTTTTTGTCGGCGCGGAGCATAAGCACGCGGCCCAGAACCCCAAGCCGTTGACGCTGGATTGATCCGCCCCCCACGGGAACCCCACTGCAAAACCCTTTTGAGGATGGCATAGCTTATGACGAAAGTAGCGAAAGAAGAATTCTGGTCGGTCGGCCGCCGCAAGGAAGCGTCGGCCCGCGTCAAGCTGGTTCCTGGCAGCGGCAAGATCGCGATCAATGACCGGACCTTGGACAATTACTTCACGACCCAGGCTCTGCGCGACTACGCGTTGCAGCCGATGGCGGTCACCGGGTTGGCCAAGAAGTTCGACATTCAGGCCAACATCGCCGGCGGCGGCACGGTCGGCCAGTCGGGCGCCTTGCGCCACGGCATTGCCCGCGCCCTGATCCTGGCCTCACCGGAACTGCGCGCCGTGCTCAAGCAGAGCGGCCTGCTGGCCCGTGACGCCCGCGTCAAGGAACGCAAGAAGTACGGCCAGCCCGGTGCGCGCCGCCGCTTCCAGTTCTCCAAGCGCTGATCCGTTGGTTCTCTCGGTTGTGCGCCGGTCCCGGGCCCGTGGCTCGGGCCGGTGCAAAAAACCTTTGCCCGATCCTGGTTTTCCAGGATCGGGTTTTTTGTTGTGCCCGTCAGAAACCGCGGATTGGCGAATGTCGAGTTCCGAAGGCGCTAACTTGGAGCTGCTTTTTGACTGATTTCGGCTGCGGCCGAAATCTTTAGAGTGCGGTGGCTCGACACCGCTTTAATACTGTATTTTTCATATAACACGTTTCAATACAGTGTGAAAGCGCCGTCAAGCCGGCGACACTCTAAAGCGCCAGCCCGGTTCCTGGCTGGCGCGGTTGACGTTTAAGGTGCATGGGGCAACGCTCCTCAACCCTTGAGCAGGCGCAGGGCCTGCCGGCAGCGGGTGCGGCGGGTGGCCACGGCCGGCGACTTGGCGGTTTCGCCGGGAACCAGGGGCGCGGCCAGTTGCCGAAGCACACCGGGCAGTTTCACCAGGCCGGCGTCCAAGGCGCGAAGCTCCGCGGCGAAGGTTTCCGGCCAGCGAGTCAGCCGGTTGCCGGTCTGGGCCAGGCCGGTGGCCAGTCGTTCCTCATCATGGACCGGGGCGCCGCCACCGAAGGAGGTGACCAGCCGCGCCGCTTCGGCCAGGCGCGCCAGGCGTCCCTTCAACCCGTCAGCCGTCTGAGCCTTCTGGTTGGCGGCCTCCGTCACCTGCACGCGGATGCCGCGGGTGACCTCGACGCTGTCGAGGCGGATAATCGTGGTGGCGGTATCGCCGTCATAGGCCCAGCAACCGTCCGCGGGGCGCTCGCTCCACGGCAGGGTGCGGCGCCCGACTTGCACGGCGGCCGGCGGAACGCTGGCCGGCAGGCGCAACTCCAGCGTGCGTTCCGCCACAAAGCCGGCAAACCGGCCCTTGGCCGGTCCCACCGTGATGGTGCGGCGGGTGCCCGCGGTTTGTTGGGCCAGGGGAATCCAGGCGGCCTCGCCGCCTTGATAACCCGTGCTCTCGCCGTCATCCTCGTAAAGATCATAGCGGCCGTCGGCGCCGGGCCAGCAGGTCACGATCAGGTCGCGGTAACTGCCCGGCGGACTCCGCAACGTGGGGCGCTGGCCGGGAATGACGGCGCCGGGGCGCACAAAGACCGGGATTTCGTGAGGCAGGTAGTGGCGGCGCAACCAGCGTCCGCCGGCCACGGACTCGCCGAGGGCGGTGTCGAACCACTGGCCCGGGGGCAGCCAGACGCGGACTTCGCTCAGGCCGTCGGCATCGGCGGGCGCCAGCACCGGGGCGACGATCATCGCATCGCCGAAACGGTATTGGTTTCGGGCCTGGTAGGCGGCGTTGTCCTCGGGACATTCATAATACAGCGGCCGGCAGAGGCTGAGACCGCTGTCCACCCCCTTGCGCATTTCGGTGTAGATGTAGGGGATCATTTCCTTGCGCAGACGGATGCAGTCCATCATCAGGTCGGCGTAGGGCTGGGGATAGGCAAACACCCGGCGTTCGGCGTCGGGGTTTTTGGTGGTGTGGGTGCGCAAGACCGGGGAATGGGCCCCGAACTGCATCCAGCGCAGATAGAGTTCCGGCGAGATGGTGCCTGGCATGTGGCCGCCGATGTCATGGCTCCAGTAGCCGTACAGGACGTTGGCGGCGGTGGCGGTGAAGTAGGGCTGGTACCGGAGCGATTCCCAAACGGCCACGGTGTCGCCCGAGAAGCCGATGCAGTAGCGGCCGGCGCCGGGCCCGCCGTAGCGACTGAAAATGAGCGGCCGCCGGTTGCCGCGTGCCGGATTACGCACCATGTCCATCCAGTGCAGGTGGTTGATCCAGGGCAGGGTGTCGAGCCCCGGCATCCGGGTGGATTCCCCCTGCTGCCAGTCCATCCACCAAAAGTCGACGCCGCGTTTTTCCTCGGGATGATGGAGCACCTTGAAATAGGCGTCCATGTATTTGGGGTCGGTGATGTCGAAGGGGACGCGCTCCGCGGTTTTCGCCTTGAGGCCCATGGCCTGGCACATGGCGGGGAACGCCTCCTCCTGGCGGGCGACGCCCTCGGCGGGATGCAGGTTGAGAGTGATCTTGAGACCGCGCCGCCGCAGTTCGGCCAGGAAGGCGTCGGGGTCGGGGAAATAGCGGCGGTCCCAGGTATAGCCGGTCCAGCCCGGCAGATGCCAGTCCATGTCCACGACCATGACGTCGAGGGGGAGCTGGTAGCGGTCGAACTGGTCGACCAGGGTTTCGATCTCGCGGTCGGTGTAGGCCCAGTAGCGGCTCCACCAGTAGCCGAGGGCGAAGCGGGGCGGCAACGGCTGGCGGCCGAACACCCCGGCCGCTTCGCGCAGGGCGCCGGCATAATCGTGGCCGTGGGCGAAGAAGTACCAGTCCCGGCGCTCCCCCGCGGGCCGGGGCGTCACCCATGGTTCGGTGCCGTCCAGGACAATGTTGCGGGAATCATCCACCACGGCCCAGCCGGAACGGGAGATAAAGCCGTGGCCGAGGTCGATCGGGGTTCGCTGATTGCCCAGCCCCCACTGGCCGGGCGCCTTTTCGATCCAGTCGCCGCGGCAGTCGCCTTCCGTGCAGTCCAGGGTCCGGCAGGTGCCGCCCAGGTTGCCGCGATCATGCTGGCCGGGGTGCCAGGTGACCGGCTTTCCGTTCATTTCAAAGGTGATGGACAAGTTGCCACGGTGAAATGGTTTGCCGTCCTCGCGATAGGTCAGGGTCAGGGCGGAGGTGCGCAGGACCAGCGTGTCCCCGGTGCGGGTGGCTTGGCCGGCGGCGGCCGCGGGATGCCGTTCCAGCACGGCCAGGGTCGGCCGGTCTTCAAACACTTGGTCGGCCGCCCATTCCAGCCGCACCAGGCGCGGCGTCAGGACGGTGAAACGGGCATGGCCGAGAAGGTGGCCGGCCGAAGGCGCGGAATTCCGGGATGTCATTTTGCCTCAATACGTGGATGTTTTGCCGGACCATAGCGGTGCCATACGCGATGGAATATAACGCCGCCACGTTTGCCGGCGCGCGGCCGTCAATATCCGGCAAGAGCGCTGCCGGCCACCGCGGCGGCAGTTGGTCAGACCGGTCCGATATGTCCGATATGTCCGATATGTCGGACTGGTCAGACGTTATCGGACGTTTGCCGTCTACCGTGTGGCAGCCTCATCTCCAAAGAAAAGCAGAAATGGGGAAAGCAGAAAGCTGAAATTAAGTGATGCTTTTCTTTTTTCGCATGAATTATTTATGACTTTAGAAGTGCTTTCAAAAGTAACGGAATTTCCCTGATAACCGGGAGCCGCCCGTCCTCGGGCGGACGAACCCGTCATCGTCGGAGACGCGCATCATTGGTTTGGTGGACGGTGCCTCAATAAAAAGGACGGAACTGGTGTGACGCCATCGAGTTCCGGCC
>CAITYL010000364.1 GCA_903896595.1 uncultured Lentisphaerota bacterium | reverse complement strand
TCACCTTTTAACCTGCATTACTCATGCGCGTCTCCGACGATGACGGGTTCGTCCGCCCGAGGACGGGCGGCTCCCGGTATGGGAAAACCTCGTTACTTTTGCAAACTCTGCCGTAAGGGCGCGTCACACACGGGCGACACGCCCGTGCCTACAGGAATGCCATTAAATTAAAACTTTAAGCATAACGCAGGCTAACCCGTTACACGGTCCGCGGCCTTCCGCGTCATCAGCACCACCGCCTGGGCCGCCATGCCTTCCTCGCGGCCGACCAAGCCCAGGCGCTCGGTGGTCGTCGCCTTCACCGACACCCGGTCCACCGGCACGTCGAACAAGGTGGCCAACGAGGCGCGAATCGGCTCCCGCCAGGGCGCGATTTTGGGCGCCTGGGCCAGCAGGGTGACATCCAGATTGACCACCGTCCATCCCGCCAGTTGCGGACTCCGCATCACCTGCTCTACCAACTTGGAGCTGGCAATGCCCTTGAAGGCGGGGTCGGTATCGGGAAACCACTGGCCGATATCGCCCAGCGCCAACGCCCCCAAAATGGCATCAAGAACGGCATGCAGCACGACGTCCGCATCCGAATGTCCGAGCAAGCCCCGATCCCAGGGAATCGTCACGCCGCCCAGCACCAACGCCCGCTCCGGCACGATCCGATGTACGTCCCAACCGCTGCCGATTCGCAAGTCGTCCACGTTCACAGGCGCCTCCATTGAACGAGAGTTCAGTGTTCTAAAAATGATTTTTAATTCACCACAAAGAACGCAAAGAGCACAAAGATGAATGCTCATTTTAGATTGTTTTATCTTTGCGGTCTCTGCGATCTTTGCGGTTATTCTTGGAATCAAATTGAAGTGTGGGTGGAAGTAGTGACGGGCTTCCACATCCGCCGCGAATCTTCCAAACGGCCGGTGGCGTCAAACCGCACGCCTTCTTCCGCCAGCAGGCGCCGCTTGCGGACCAGCTCCGCTCCGTCCCGGTGACCGTTGAACCCGCCGA
Organism: uncultured Lentisphaerota bacterium; assembly: GCA_903896595.1. GTDB lineage: Bacteria > Verrucomicrobiota > Lentisphaeria > Oligosphaerales > CAITYL01 > CAITYL01. Next base: position 3,903 of record CAITYL010000364.1, on the reverse strand, counting down.
GAGTGAGGTTGCCGGCAATCACCCGGTGGCAGGGCACCCGCGGAGCAAACGGATTGCGCCGCAGGGCCTGGCCGACCGCACGGCAACACCGACATCCGACGGCCCGCGCCACGCCCCCGTAGGTGGCCACCCGCCCCGGCGGAATGGCGCTCACCACATCATACACCCGGTATTGGAACGGGGTGACCCGGCCATGGGAGTCGGCGGAAGGCAGCGACATGATCGGGTTCCCGGCCGTCGTGGCGCCGCTTACTTCCCGGGGTCCCATTCGCCCGCCGGCTTAAATGCCATGACGTCCTTGCCGTCAACGGTCTTCACCACGACCTCGTAAATCCAGATTTTGGGCTCACTGCCTGGGCCGCCGGTCACCTGTACCGCATCTGGACCGGCGGGGCTGCGAACGGCGCTGCCGGCAGCGGCGGCAAGACTCTCCGCCAACTTCCCGACCGCCGCAATGGTCTCCGGCGTCTTCGCGTCACCCTTGGCGTTCAAGCCGGTGAACATCCAGCCGTTTTCCAGGCGGAAGCTCGTCTCATAACTGCCCGAGCCCTGATGATACTTCAAACCATACTTGTACCGCAAGTCGGGCAGATACACAATCTGGTAGGAATAGGTGGCGCCCTTGATTTCAACGGGTTCCGAGACCGTCGTCTTGGTCTCCTTGTTGGTGTCGGTCTTGACCGTGGTGGTTGTCTTGGCGCCGGTGGCGTTGACGTTCCGGGTGACAATCAAATACGGTTTTGGCAGGTAATACGGAATGGCCTCGGCGTTTTTGTTGCTGTCCTTCAAGGCCTCTCCGCTCAACGGGACACATTCCATGGTGGTGGCGCAGCCCGCCAGCAGGGCGGCGAGCAAGACCAGGGACGGCAACAGGATTAAGGACTTCGTCATACTCAACCTCCCGTGTTGGTGATAATGGTGCGTCCGGAGGGACTCGAACCCCCGACTTCCTGGTTCGAAGCCAGGCGCTCTATCCAACTGAGCTACGAACGCGATTGGGCATACCCTAGTCCGTCCCCAGGCAAAAAACCACCCCCGTTAAAGCCGCAGATATATGACAAGTGTGCCGGTTGGGGCCACCCTTTTGAAAAAGGGTGCTCCCCAAGCCCCTTCCTAAAACTTTTGTACGTTTTTGCGGATTGCGCAGGCAGCTTTAGCACGACAGGCCATGATTGGGACCGCCGGGCTGCCTGCGCAATCCGCAAAAGGCACAAATAGGTTTGACGGAGGGTTTGGGAACCGCCTTTCCTTAAAAGGGGGTTCCCAACAGCATGGTTTATAGTACCGGTATTTGATGGGCGTGTGTGTTGTCGATCTCAACAGGAGTCCTTGCCCCATGGCCGACTTGAGCGTGCAGTTGGGTCCCGTGCGGTTGCGAAATCCGGTGGTCACCGCCTCCGGCACCTTCGGCTACGGCCGCGATTATGCCGACCTGGTGCCACTGGAACGGCTCGGCGCCATCACGGTCAAGGGCATCTCCCCCTTTCCGTCCCACGGCAATCCGACCCCGCGCACCGCCGAGGTGTTTGGCGGCATGCTCAACGCCATCGGCCTGCAAAACCCCGGCATCGACACCTTCATCAAAGACGAGCATTACCTGCCGTGGCTGCGCACCCTGAAAACCCCGGTGTTCGTCAACATCTGGGGCAAGTCGATTGACGATTACGCCGAAGTGGCGCGCCGGCTCGAGGCGGAGTCCGCCGGCATTGCCGCCCTAGAGGTCAATATCTCCTGCCCCAACATCAAAGAGGGCGGCATCGCCTTCGGCACCGACTTGGTCATGGCGGCGAAAGTGGTGCGGGCGGTGCGCGCCGCCACCCGCCTGCCGCTGATCGTCAAACTCAGCCCGAACGTCAGCCGGATCGGCGACTTTGCCCGCGCCGTGGCCGATGCCGGGGCCGACATCCTGTCGCTGATCAACACCCTGCCAGCGATGGCGATCGACATTGAGACGCGGCGGCCGCGCCTGGCCAATGTCACCGGCGGTCTCAGCGGTCCGGCCATCAAGCCGGTCGCCGTGCGCCTGATCCACGAAACCGCCAAGGCGGTCAAGCTGCCGATCATCGGCATGGGCGGCATCCAGTGCGCCGCGGACGCCATCGAATTCATCTTGGCCGGCGCCAGCGCGGTGGGGGTCGGCACCGCCACCTTCACCGATCCCGGCGTCCTGGTGGAGATCGTTGACGGCATCAACGCCTATCTTGACCGCCACCACATCCCCCGCGTCGCCGACTTGGTCGGCCAGGTCAAGCTCGGATGAGGCACATCAGGCTGAAGACTGAAGGCTGTTAGGCTGAAGGAAATAGACCTTTAGCCCAATGGAATTACCTTCAGCCTACAGCCTAAAAAGCTTCCGCCTAACGCCGCATCATGAGCTACCCGCACAGCTCGTCGATGATGGCCAGGGTTTGGGGGAGTTGGGACTGAACGGCAGTCCCGTCGCCGCTGCGGCCGGCCTGTTCGATGGCCAGGCCCAAATCGCGCAAGTCGTCCATGCCGACGCTGGCGGCGATGCCTTTGATGGAGTGGCCGTGGTCGCCGGCGGTTTTCCAGTCGCCGGCGGCACTGGCGGCCATCAAGCTGGCGCGGAGTTCGCCCAGATTGGTGATCAAGGTGGCTTCCAGCTCCTGCAGGTCCTCCTCCCCCAAACCATATTCCTGGGCGAGGTGCCGGCGGGCGGCGGCGAGCCTGGCATTGGGGATGGGGGAGGATGTCATAGGAATATCATATCACGACCGCCGCAGGGTTGCAAGGTCGGCACAAATAGCGTTCGATGTTCCGGCGGCCGGCAGTCTTGGTTGCTAACGAACTTGGCGGGAGCGTGTTTGTGTCCCAATGGAGTACACGGTTTGTACCATTAGGGCCATGGTCTGTCCTGGAAGCATTTCCATGGGGCTGCCGCCGGCCGCCTCAATCTCCATGAAACCGGCAGGGTCGCTGTAAACGCTGAAGCGCGTGCCCCATTTCGTCTGCGGCTTCTCGGGCGGCGGCCGGTCCGCGATATCGATGTAGGCAAGCATTGGCGGCTGCCGTTCCGCCGAGCGGCGCACCACCAAATCACGGCGGGGATCCCGGTACTCGATCCACTCCACGGTGTCGTTGATGCCGATCTGATAGCGCTTGCCGCCGTCGGTCCGGGTATGCCATAGGTGGTCGTTGCCAAGGCAGCGCTGGTCATCGCTGGGGTCGTAGAGATCCCAGATTCCGGCCGGTGCCACCGCCGGGAACACCACTTCACAACCGGGACCGCAATCGAATTGCGCCAGTGTCCACGGGGCGAGCAGGCACTCTTCACGTTGCAACCGGCGCGCGCCCAGGTATTCAATGCTCTCAACCACGGTCATGGTTAGTGAATTTCCGGTTGCGGCCAGGGACACGCGTCGTTCGAAGGCGGCGGGAACGCCCAGGCTGGACGCGTTGATGAGGTCGATCTCGGCTCGGATCGTGGTTGCCGCCGGGGTGCTCTCCTTGATCCAATATCGGGCGCCGGAAACGCCCGGCGGCACGCGCCAGCGGCCGCTGGCGTATTCGTAACCGAGGCAGGAGCCTTCCGGGGCTGGCCACAGCCCATCCCCACCGGGGTTGAGGTAAGCGTCCCGGTTGGAGGTTCCCAACACCGCCTTGGGATTGACCAGGTTCAGTATTTCGCCATTGAGGACGGCGAATAGGCGCCCCTCCAGGTCGAGGCCAATGACGACCCCGGCCGCCTCCGTCCCCACCAGATGACAACGCTTCCGCCCGGCGGCGCACAATTCAAGCAATTCGCTGCATTTCACGGTTGTAGTTACTCCTGTAAAAAACAAAAATCATTCACCACGAAGACACGAAGAACACGAAGCTCGATCGAAGAAAAACTGAATTAATTTCTCTCGCCAAGATCGCCAAGCACGCAAAGAAGATGCC
>CAITYL010000363.1 GCA_903896595.1 uncultured Lentisphaerota bacterium | reverse complement strand
TTTGGCGTCTTCCTTATACACATTCATGTCATCATGAAAAATCGCATGGAACCGGATGTATTCATAACCGATCTGCGTTTGCAGGATTTCCAAATGTTCCAGCAAGTCATTTCTGAGCAGATCATAGGCGCGCCCGACGGTTATCGCCTTTTTCCAGGGCATTTTCAAATGCTTATGAGATGCGGACTGTACCTTTATCATTTGTCTATCCTGTCTTTTAATATTGCCTTACTTTATTTTACCGCTAGTTCTACAAAAAAGCCCGGTTCAGGCAGCGTTGCCATGTTGAATTCCAGCCTGACTCCGCCGTCAACGCGGACCAGCGGCAGTTCCTGCCGGCGTTTGCCGTCAAAACCGAGCGCCCACGCATGGAGATTCGCCGCCTGTGTGGTCGCGATGGTGGCGGAGAGAGCGCCGGCCTCGATCAGCACCGGAGCGTGGCCGGGATCCACCAGTTCGACCCGGTCGGGGCCGGTGAAAGTCATGCCGGTGTTTAGCGCGTCGGTGGCGTAAACCAGCAGGATGCGCTGACTTTCGCGCAGAGGTTTGCCGTCAAGCGATGCCGCCGCGACGCTGCCGGGAACACTCACCCGGTGGATGGTCAACGCGTCCAGCTTTACTGTTGTTTCGCCGCCGAGGGTAGCGCCTTCCAGTCGCGGCGTCTTCACCGTGTACAGCATGCGGTTGCGTTCGAGGCGCAATTCGCCGGTATCGGATTCATAGATGTCTTTTGCCGGATCGGTGGCGTTGGCGGATGTGATCAGCCCGCGTTTGCGCATTTCGGCAATGACCCGGCCCGGATCGCCCGGAGCATCAATTACTCCGGCGGCGGCTTCGGTGGCGATAATGCGGGATGTTCCAGCGAGCGGAATCTGAAGGTCAATGCCGGGGCGCTTCGCAATGGTTCCGACCCGGACGCCGAGTTCGCTGACCAGCGCCAGATTGCGCTGCTCGCCGGGGATGCCGCTTGCCCAGGTGGCGGCCGCGACCGTCGCGGCCGGATTGATCACGATCTCAATGCGGTGTGGCGAGGCGGCAACCGCCGCATCAGCATAAGCCAGAGTGCTGACGACCTGCGAGGCGCGGGCTACAGGGTCCGGGCCAACCCAGAACGGCTTGATCGGCGCCTTGTCGAGCGGATGTTCCCGGCGCAAAGACGCCCGGTCAATGGTCCTGTCCGCATAGGCATAGGCCGGTTCGGCGACATCGCCGACCGGCAGTTGATGCACCATCATCGCATCCCAGCCCTGAAGAGCGGCAAAAGAGCCTGAAACCAGCCCTTCTTCGTGGCGGAAACGGTTCCAGAAAGCATTTCCATATTCAGTGACCAGGAATGGCTTGCCAAACTGGCGCGTGGACGCCAGCAACCGCAGATTAGGTGCCAGTCCGCTGATGGAACTGGTCTGGTCGATCTGCGATCCGGGCTCAGCCCATTTGGAGGGATGCGCGAAGTAGGCGTGCATCGAGATAAAATCAGTTTCGCTGCGCATGGCGGTAAAAAACAGGCTTGGAATGGCGTCATACTGCGTTATCGGGGCAGTGCAGCCGGCGGCTGCGGCGCTCTGCAGGTACCATGTCAGCAATTCCAGGTGGGCGTCACGGAGAA
>CAITYL010000362.1 GCA_903896595.1 uncultured Lentisphaerota bacterium | reverse complement strand
GAGAGGTAGAGAATGTCATCCAGGTCTTCCGGGATATCGCCCTCCATCAGCGCATCCCGGACGCCGGCGTAGTCCAGGTTGGCATGGGAGGCCTGTTGCGGCAAGGTCAGGCCGCGGGAGGCCAGGTGGTCCGGGAAGAGTGCCAGCAGGGCGCGCAAGACCTCGGGGTTCCGGCGCCGCAGGGTTTCGACGCTGGCAAAACATCGTTTGGTGATACCCATGGGCGGCCATCTCCTATCTGCGCCGAATTAGATCGGTAAATCTTGTGAGGGGGCGGGCGCGGAGGCAATGAGGGGGTGAAACAAGGTGAACACTGGAAAGATAGCCGAAGGCGGCGCGGGGGGCAAGGGGCGCCCCAAATCATTTTCCAGGGGGGGGTGGCGGCCGGCCGTGGGACGCGTTTCGCCCGGTCCGGGCGCAGGGGCGGAAAAAATGTGGGTGCGTTTGTGGGTGCTTTTGTGGGTGCTTTTGCCCGTGGTTTGTCACCTTGTCGCAGGTTGTCGCAGTTTAGGCCGAAAAAGCAAAAACCGCCGTTTTCATTGGAGAAAACGCGCGGTTTTGAGCTCAAAAAGATGGAGCGGGCGAAGGGAATCGAACCCTCGTGACCAGCTTGGAAGGCTGGAGTTCTACCATTGAACTACACCCGCAAGAAAACAGATGAAGTTATACCAGCATCCGCTCCCGCACTCAATGCGGAAAAGTGTGCCAACCAGCGGGATCTTAACCCGATGCCTTGCGGGGATCACGATTTGGCTTTGGATTTAGGGCTGATCCGGCGGTGTCCCGGCATCAGACGGCTTACCTAGCAGCGTATCCAGTTGGTCAAACGGCGAGGAGAGGCCTGGCTTGAACTCGTCGCGCTTGGCCGTACGCCCCTCGAAGTAGCCGCCCATGCTGGTGCTCTTGTCATGCTCGTGGTCGTGACAATAGAGGCAGAGGAGCTCCCAGTTGCTGCCATCGGGCGGGTTGTTCTTGAAATTGTGATCGCGGTGATGCACGGTCAGTTCGCGCAGACGCGGGCCACTGAAGGCGCGGCCGCAACTGGCGCAGATGTGCGGCAGCACCAGCAGCGCCTGTTCGCGATAGCCGGTGCGGCGCTGAGCCACATCGCGGTGCAGTTCGCGCGTGAGTTGCGCGCGACGGACCTCGTCGGGCGTTTCCGATCCAGTAGCCATGACACGCCTCCCCGATAGACAAACCGGCGGTGCGCAACTGCTGCGCACCGCCGGACAAGATCACGCAACAGCCCTTACACCTTACGGAACGCGATGCAGGCGTTATGGCCGCCAAAGCCGAACGAGTTGTTCAAGCAGGCGCGAATCGGCACCTGGCGCGCCGTATTGGGCACGTAATCCAGGTCGCAGTCCGGATCCGGCGTGGTGTAGTTGATCGTCGGGGGCACGATGCCGGTATGCAAGGCCATGGCGCAGGCCACGGACTCAATCCCGCCGGCGCCGCCCAGCAAGTGACCGGTCATCGACTTGGTGGAAGAGACCATGACGCGGCGGGAATCGATTTCGCCCAGCGCGCGTTTGATGGCCAGGGTCTCGCCCTTGTCGCCCAGCGGGGTGCTGGTGCCGTGGGCATTGATGTAGTCCACATCGGATGTCCGCAGCCCGGCGCTCTCCATGGAACGCAGCATGGCGCGGCGCGCGCCATCGCCATCGTCGCAGGGCGCCGTCATATGGAAGGCATCGCAGGTCATGCCAAAACCAGCCACTTCGGCGTAGATGCGCGCGCCGCGGCGCACGGCATGCTCATACTCTTCGATGAGCAGCACGCCAGCGCCTTCACCCATGACAAAGCCATCGCGGTCCTTGTCGAACGGGCGGCTGGCGGCTTCCGGGTTATCGTTGCGGGTGCTCAGCGCGCGCATAGAGGCGAACGAGGCGATCCCCATGGGGGTGATCGTGGCTTCCGCGCCGCCGGCGATCATCACATCACACTCGCCGGACTGGATGGAGCGCATGGCAAAGCCGATGGAGTGCAGGGCCGAGGCGCAGGCGGTGACCACGGCGTAGTTCGGACCCTTCAAACCAAATTCAATGGCGATCAGGCCGGAAGGGATATTCGGGATCATGGCTGGCACGGTGAACGGCGACACGCGTCGCGGACCCTTGTCACGCAGCGTGATGGCTTCGCCATAAAAAGTCTCGATCCCGCCCATGCCTGCGCTCATCGCGACACCACAGCGCTCGGCATCGGTCTTGGAAAAATCAATGCCGGCGTCAGCAATGGCCATCTTAGCGCCGCAAATCGCATACACGGAGAAGCGGTCCAGGCGCCGCTGTTCCTTGGGCGGCACAAACGCATCGGCCGTCAAATCCCGCACCTGTCCGGCGATCTGTGCCGTCTGATCCGTCGGATCGAACCGGTCAATGCGCCGGATACCGCTTTTGCCGGCAATGATATTCTGCCAGAAAGTTGTCACACCGCAACCCACCGGGGAGACGGCGCCGAGCCCTGTCACGACCGCTTTTCTCATGCCATACATTCCTGTTGGAAATTATAATGAGACCGGGGGGACGCGAACATCCACCCCGGTCAGAAGAGAGACGGCTGCCTCTTATTCCTTGTCGAGGCCCTTGCTCTTCAGGTATTCCGTCACCTTGCCGACGGTGGTGAGCTTCTCGGCTTCCTCGTCGGGGATCTCGGCGCCGAACTCTTCTTCAAACGCCATGATCAGTTCCACGGTGTCGAGCGAATCCGCGCCCAGATCATCGATAAAGGAAGCTTCCGTGGTCACCTGCTCGGCATTGACGCCCAGCTGTTCCACGATGATCTCTTTTACGCGTTCTTCCAGTTTGCTAGCCATGTACCCATCTCCTTGACTCGTTTACCTCACCAGACGGTTCCGCACCGTCTTACATTACCATGCCACCGTTCACGCTCAACACCTGGCCCGTCACGTAGGCGGCGTCATCCGATGCCAAAAATACCACGCTCTTGGCCACGTCTTCCGCCGTGCCGAAGCGCCCCGCGGGAATGGCCGCCATCATCTGGTTGCGCACATCCTCCGACAACGCGTCCGTCATTTTGGAAACGATGAAACCCGGTGCCACCGCATTCACGCGAATCCCGCGACCGGCCAGTTCCTTCGCCATGGATTTACTCAAAGCGATCACACCGGCCTTTGACGCAGCATAATTACACTGACCGGCGTTGCCGATCAAGCCGATAATCGAGGCGATGTTGACCAGGCAGCCGGCACGCTGCTTCATCATGATTTTGGCGACGGCGCGCGAAAGGAGGAAGGTACCGGTCAAGTTGATGCGAATAACCTGGTCCCAGTCCTCATCCGTCATGCGGATCATCAGCTTATCGCGCGTGATGCCGGCGTTATTGACCAGCACATCGATCCGGCCATAGTGCGTCATGACCTGACTGACAAACGCCTCAACGGCGGCGCCGTCCCCGACGTCGGCCGTGCCGATCATGGCTTTGCGTCCCAGGGCCTGGACAGCGGCGGCGGTATCATTCTGCCAGTCGGCCTGGCAATCGCACAGGGCCAGATCTGCGCCTTCGCGTGCCAAGGCTTCTGCGATTGTACGGCCGATGCCGCGTGCTGCGCCGGTAACCACGGCGATCTTTCCATCGAGCTTGCCCATCTTGAAATTCCTTGTTCGTAGGGGGTTAGTTGGCAGCTGCCGCGGCCTGCTCCAACGAGGTGGCGTCCTGCACATTACAGGTAGTATTCTGCTTGTCGATGCGCTTGATGAGGCCGGAGAGCACCTTGCCCGGGCCGAACTCTACGTAGGTTTTCACGTTGGTGCCCATGGCGGTGCGTACGCAATCGGCCCAGCGCACGGACTCCGTCACCTGCCGCAGCATGGCTGCGCGGATGGCCGCCCCGTCGGCGGGGTGTACCTGGCCGGTCACATTGGCCAGCACCGGCAGACGCGGCGCCTGGAAGGTAATCTCCTGCAATACGGCGCCCAGTCGTTCGCGGGCAGAAGCCATCAGCGGCGAGTGAAAGGCGCCGGCTACATTCAACACCATACACTTGAGACCGGCGGCGGCGGCGAGCTTCTCCGCTTCGGCCACGCCTTCCTTGCGTCCGGAGAGGACGACCTGGGCATCCGAATTGATATTGGCCATGCCGATGCCGGCCTTGTCGCACATTTCACGCAACTGATCCATGGTGGCGCCCATGATGCTGATCATGCCGCCAGCCTGCTCCTCGCAGGCCTGCTGCATGAACCGGCCGCGCGCCTCCAGCACCCGCAAGGTGCTCTCGAAATCCAGGACACCAGCCACATGCAGCGCCGTCCACTCCCCCAGGCTCAACCCGGCCGCCAACTGGAACTGCACCGCCGGATACCGCTTGGTGAAAGCCGTATAACAGGCCACACTGGTCACAAAAATGGCCGGCTGACAGTAGTTGGAGCGGGTCAGATCCTCGACCGGCCCCTCGAAACAGACCTTTTGCAGGTCAAACCCCAGCACCTGATTGGCGCGTTCAAACAGGGCTAGGATCGCGGCATCGGCGGCCGCCAGATCCTTAGCCATGCCCACAAATTGAGCACCCTGTCCCGCAAAAACACATGCTTTATCAGCCATGACATACGCTCCTCGCAGGCCACACGACGGGCCTAGTTCTGGTCAACGAAGCGGGAATTGTGACAGAATCCGCGGGAATGTCAAAACGAAAGAAATAGCGAAAACCTCTTTTTACGCTTTGACTTATTCAAGAAATCCGCTATTCTTGCAGACGTTTTGGTCCATTCGGGGAGTAGCGCAGCCTGGTAGCGCGTTTGGTTCGGGACCAAAAAGTCGGGGGTTCAAATCCCCCCTCCCCGACCATCTTTCAGCCAGAAGACCCTCGTTTTTCCACGGAAAAGCGGGGGTTTTGCTTTTCTCCCCCTCCGGCCTGTTTCCCCCTGAAACCGCCGGTCTACCTGACACACAACCCCCCCCAGGGCGTTGCCCTGGGCTGGGGTTGGTTCGGGCCGTTGGCCCTCATAATGGATGCTGACGCGTGGCATGCGGTAACTGGGTGGGCGAGATGGTGGACATCGATCTGGCCGGTAGATCTGTTTGTCGCCATCCTGCCGAACTGTTTCCATTTTGGAAATAGTTGCCGGCTTGTCCAACTCATTTGGGCGAGGCTGGCGATCATGTGAACAATTGGTCAGCAACGTGCTGACCAATAGCCTGCGAGAGGGCCGAAGGCCCGACCTAACCCATCCCAGGGCAACGCCCTGGGTCAATGGGCATGAATGGATGGAGCCCTGCAGGGGCGACCTAATCCCAGACGTAGCGCTCGTCGAATGCTACACGATGCCGTTCCAGGAATCGGCGGTATTCCTCTTGAAACGTGCTGCGCTGGTGATGGTCCTGCTGGCCCGCGATGTAGTCACGGACGACCGCCACCTGCGATTCGCTGACCGAAAACACACCGTAGCCGGCTTGCCAGGCGAACCCGGCATGACTGTTGTTCTGCGTCTTGATCCATTTGGATGAACTGGTCTTGACGGTTTCAACGACCTCGCTGACCGCCTTGGTCCACGCCAGCTCAAACAGGATGTGGACATGGTCTTCGACCGAGTTGATGAGCGCGGCCGGGCAACCGAGATTGTCAAAGACGGTCGCCATATAGGCGTGCAGCGAAGCTCGGACGTCGTCGGTAATGCGACGTTCGCGGTGCTTGGTGCTGAATACAAGATGGAGATGGATGCGTGCGAGTGATTGCGGCATGAAGTCAATCCCCCCGTTAGCAGTGCGTCTTTTTGGATCACTGGCAATTGTGCAGCAGGCTGCTGCACAATTGCCAGTTTATTGTATGTTGATGCGCAATAGGCGTTTGCAATGTGTGGTGGATCGGCAGAGGGCCAAAGGCCCTACCTAACAGAGCCCAGGGCAACGCCCTGGGACAATGGGCATGAATGGATGGAGCCCTGAAGGGGCGACCCAATCACACCACGCCGGTTGGGCCGCCCTTTCAGGGCTGGTCGGCATTCCCATCCGTTTCCCCAGGGCGTTGCCCTGGGCTGGGGTTGGAGCGGGCCGTTGGCCCTCCGGCATGGATGCTCCGGCACCTGCCCCAGCCACGTGCCATCGTAAAACCGACACTGGGTTCAGCTCCTGGCCGTACATCACCAGGCGGGCGTCGGGGTTATGACTGGCGAGGTGCTCGCCGGCCACGGAGAGCATCCCCCCGGTGCCGGCGGTGGGGTCGTAGAGCGGCGGAGAGGCTTTGATCGGCGGGTTTGGGTGGGGAGACCAGGGGGTGGGTTTGGTCATAGTGGTGGTGGGCCGGGTCTGGGGGGGTCGGGTCTCGGATGGCGCAGCGGGGGCATTGCCCGGGAGGTGCCGCGCACCGGCAGGCCGGAACCAGTCTGACGCACAGAAGCCATGGCGTGGAAGGATGGCAGAAGCATCAACAACAGCCAAGACATCCACCAATCTTGCGGCGGTTCATGGCGCAAGAATCAATCATCTGGCTGTAACTGCTCAGGAGGGAAGGGTTCAGGGTTCGGGGTTCAGGCCGGATTTCACCGCCAGAGCGGTCGCGCGTTTGGGGCGTGGCTATCTGGTCGAACAAAGAAGGGCGAATCGTCAGGT
>CAITYL010000361.1 GCA_903896595.1 uncultured Lentisphaerota bacterium | reverse complement strand
GGGAACTTCTTGATCGCGGCGAACTACACCTTCGCCGGCTCAGTCCTCCAATGCCGGCCGCGACCGTAACCTGCAAGAAAAAAGCCCGCCGACGTACGCCCGGCGGGCTTTAATTACAGGATGGGGTTTTTCAGCAGAATCCTATTTGCAAATAACTGGCGCGTAGGGTCAAAAAAACGCGACAGAACAATTCGGAATTGCGGGGAATTTTGCTTGGCGGGAGAGACTTCCGGAACAGCACATTCCTGAACAGACACGCAGGCAGGATTGCCTGCTTGACGTTTTCACAGGCAAGAGTGCCTGTGTTACGTTTGCGGCGTAGCGGGTCAAAACCTCAGACAAACGAGCTCGAATTGATTTTTTATGGCGGGTAAATGGGGGGGGGAATTGCCGGGGGTTCGAGGCTCGAGCGCAAGCGCGGAGGACGCGGAGATGCTGATGGGGGACAGGCTCCGAACTGAATTCCGCCTACTTTGGAACAGGTTTGCCTTCCAGATTCCGGCATGCTAAAGTTCCCGCAGCGCGGGTGACCGTTGCGGGATATCGTAAGTCTCACGTCTAAAGAACGGACAAAAACATGCAAAGCCTAACCCCACCCCTAAAATCAAACTTCCGGTCAGTTGCACTGGTGGTCTTGGCCGTTGTCAATTCTGCTTTTGCTTCAATGGATCTGACGTTCGACATGAGTCAGCTGGGCAACCCGGGACTCACGGCCAACAACGTCTATGTCACGTTTTTGGGATACTCCTCCGACATGGTCTTCGATCCGAAGGGAACACAAGAAAGCATCAACTTTTCGACGAACAACATTACCATCGGCGGCACGACATACGGAACCTCCAAGGCCTACTCACTGGCCGACATCCAGAGCAAGGGACTGACAATCAACGCCGCGCAATCGATGTCCGGGTACATCTCCTACGGTTCCACGACCGGCATCTCGCAGTTGGCCAGCGGCTCGCAACCGGATCCCCTTTCGCAAACCACCGCCCGGTGGTCGAATTTTGAATTCACCTACAGCGGCGGCAACGCCGGCGGCGCCGATTTGACCAACATTACCCAATATGGCGGTTCCCTGAAAATGGAGTTTCTCGCCGATAACAAGACGCAAAGCCGCGTGCAAAACACCCTCAACACCGGCGACACCTTCCGCGCCCTGGCGGCGGCCTCCGGCAACACGTCGGTCTCCACCATCTCGAGCGGCGGAGCCTTCATTCGCGTCATTGGCGCGAATAAGTGGCCCGGTTCCATCGCCAGCCAGACCATCCAGAATCCGTACCCGAGCTTCGAGCCTTACCTCCAGCACCTGACCGCCACTTACGGGAGCAGTTCGTCTTCGACGCTGACCAACCTCGCCCATGGTGCGGCACCCGGCGGCCAAGGGGCCTACGGCTATAATTCCACGGGGAGTGCCACGAAAGTCACCCCTAATACCGGATACAATCTGGACTACCATTTCGGTTCGGTGACGACGACCGGCACCGGTGGCAACGGCACCAGCCTCGTGCTTTCCGGCTATGTGAACGCGACGTCGTCGACGGGCGGGGCACCGGTGCGCTATGACAACCTGACGATCACGGTGGCTGGCGATTCGACCGCCCAAAACTCGATGACCAACTTTCTCTATCTCGAAAGCATCGCGAATCCGTCGGTCGTGGTGGCTTTTTCCGGCTGGGATAGTCTCAACAACGATTTTGGCGAAGCCAATGTCAACGCGGCCATTCAACAGAAAGCCGCCGGGGATTTCGCGCAGGGGATACTCTGCGGGTTTGTCGGGAGCACGGTCCCGGCGGGCGGCTCAACCATTGGCGCCCTCACAAGCGCGGATTGGTTTGACGCTAGCCTCGTTGGCCCGAACTACACAGGCTCTGTGGCGCAGCCCACCGATGCCTACTACAGCCTGTGGGGGAACGTGGTCAACGCAAACTCCAGTGGTTACAATGGCGGCGCGTTCACCCGTGGCATGGTTTACGGGAACCCGTATGACGACCGGTTTGGCGCCAACACGATTGGGCCGAACGCCCTCACGGACGAAATGAAAATCACCCTGCTGGCGGACGGCAACCTCAATCTTGTGGTTCCCGAGCCCACTTCAGCGCTCCTGCTTTTTGGGGCGCTGGGGGGGTGCCTTTTTCTGAGAAAACGCTTTGCCTTCTCATAACCTGAGCAAAAGGCAGATTTCATGCGTGGCGCGGAGGCGCGAGTGGTCACACCTTATACAAGATTCTGCTAAAAAACTCCGTCCTGTAATAAAAGCCCGCCGGGCGTACGCCGGCGGGCTTTTTTCGTACTGGTCACGGTTGCGGCCGGGATTGGAGGACTGAGCCGGGAGCGCCGCAGGGCTGAGCGCAAGCGCGAAGGCAACCCTTGGTGCCGGTCCGGAAGCGGTTCCCAGGAGCCTCACGCGGAGGCGCGGAGAACGCGGAGCTGGAACACCCGATCGGCTTCGTGCCTTCGTGTGAGACCATCGGCGGTGCGGTCCGCGCCGAGCTGGGGCTCGGCGTTCCCAAGGGTCCCAGGTTTCGCCGGCCAGCCGATCGGCTCTGGCAGAACGTTCGTGCTTTACGAGAACGCAGTTGGGGTTCGCTTACACTTTTGAGCGAGACTTTACCGAAAAACAGTGCAACCGTGGTCCGCCCGGGGACGGGCGGCTCCCAAACGTCAGGCAACGACGTTTTGCGGATTCCGCAGGCCACCGCCTAAAAAGGCCGAGGTGTTAACTGGGGAACGTACGTATGCAACTTATTTATCAATAAACAATAATATAAATTTGCGTTTAAGCATTTCACGGTTAGGGTTGGGATGGTTGGACCTGCATGCCCGGCGGCATGCCGCAGGCGGTGGCGGTGGCGATGGCGGGAGTGCCTGAGGACACAGGCAAAACCTTAATGTATGATCGACGGAGGATGGGTGTTGTGAAACCATTTTACAAATGCACACCGGCATATTTAGTTCCGTTCTTGGGCATGCTGGCTTTCGCCTTGGATGGTCACTCGGAAAGTGACACCAACCAGCAAAGTCAGCCACCAGGATACCCGATCGAGCCCCATGTTTTAACGACGCGAGAGAGAACGATCGCACCGGGCCAAAAACCGACGGTCGCGATCCATCTTGATGAGGTTGCCAACTACAAATCATCCGGCTACGGCGACTGGCATTATGGCCCGGGGAACGATCTTGTTAAGCGGCTCGACCTCATGCCGCCTATTTACAATGGTGCAGCCGTTACAAAAAAAACCAAACTATTGAATTTTTTTGCCATCACCGACGTTCATATTTCAGACAAAGAATCTCCTTCTCAATTGATCTACCTTAATCGCCTGCACGAAACCTTGCCGATTAGTGTTTCGCTATATTCAGGAAGCATGTTGTATACAACTCAGGTCCTTGACGCGGCCGTTCAGACAATAAACGCACTTAACAAGAAGTCCCCGTTCGATTTCGGAATATCATTGGGTGATGTTTGTAACAACACCCAGTACAACGAGCTGAGATGGTACATTGATATCCTTGACGGCAACGTCATAACCCCGAGTTCCGGTGCTGATCTGGGCGCGGGAACGATCGATTATCAGAAGCCTTACAAAGCGGCAGGGCTTGACAAAACCATTCCCTGGTACCAGGCGCTAGGCAATCACGATCATTTTTGGATCGGGTCGATACCGGTGAATGATTTTCTCAGGCAATCATTTATTAGCGATAACGTTTTTGCCACGGGAGATGTCCTTGTCGATCCCAGAACAATTAACCATCCCGAGTATTATATGGGGGTTATCGATGGCTCGACTCCTTACGGTAACATAAACAATGCGGGGCCGGCCGCGGATTTTAAACGTCCGCCGAAAATTGTGCCCGATGCGGCCCGCCGTTCCCTTCTAAGAACGGAGTGGATCAATGAATTTTTTAAAACATCTTCAACCCCGGTTGGGCACGGGTTCAACCGGGACGACGCCAACCGGGGCTTTGCCTGTTATAGCTTTGTGTCGAAGTCAACGTTACCGATCAAGGTCATTGTGCTCGACAATACCCAAAGGGAAGACGATGGTTCTTCCGACATCCATGGGCACGGCTTTCTTGACCAGGAACGTTGGGAATGGCTGAAAAAAGAACTTGCGGATGGCGATGCCGCGGGTCAGCTGATGATCATCGCCGCGCACATCCCCCTCGACGTTGAAGTGGCCACGTCCCAAATGGCTTGGTGGAACGATCCTAAAAATGCCGTGACGTTGCCGGAACTTGTCGCTGAACTTCAGCACCATCCGAATTTTTTCCTGTGGATCTCGGGCCATCGTCATTTAAATACAGTTAAAGCATTTATATCTCCAGATCCGGTAAACGCTCCCGAAAAAGGGTTCTGGCAGGTGGAAACTTCATCGCTCAGAGATTTCCCTCAGCAGTTCCGGACCTTTGAAATTTATTTAAACAGCGACTATACGATTTCGGTTGTTACGACCAACATTGACCCGGCCGTCAAAACCGGAACGCCGGCCGCGACCTCGCGTTCGTATGCGATCGCGGCGGCGCAGATTGTAGGCGCGGTCACGCATTCATCCGATTATAATCCAACAAACGACCTGACCATAAAGCCAATGCCTAATAGTGCATACAATGCCGAGCTGGTGAAAGAATTGAGCCCGAAAATGCAGGCAAAATTAAAAGCGCAACTGATGGGAGCGCCCGCCGCCATCATCGCGCCATGAAGGCGTATTCCCCGCTAGATTGCCAGTCACTTCTTGCTGCCGCCTAAAAAGGCCAAGATGTGAACTGGGGGAGTTTGCCGGGGGTTCGAGGATCGAGCGCGAGCGCCGCGGGGCTGAGCGCGAGCGCGAAGGCAACCCTTGGTGCCGGGCCGGAGGCGGTTCCCAGGAGCCTCACGCGGAGGCGCGGAGAACGCGGAGATGGAACACCCGATCGGCTTCGTGCCTTCGTGTGAGATCATCGGCAGGGCGGTTCGCGCCGAGCTGGGGCTCGGCGTTCCCAAGGGTGATAAGACCCTTATGACCCTTGGGACGCTTGGGACCATTGGGACACAACCAGGGGCACTGAGCTCAAGGGGGACTTGCCGGCGCCCCCACGGTCCCAAGCGTCCCAAAAGTCCCAAGAGTCCCAATGGTCCCAGTTTTCGCCGGCCAACTGATCGGCCCTGGCAAAACGTAAGGGTTTTACGAGAATGCAATTGGGGTCCGCTCGCAACATAACGACCTACCGTTGCGGACATTTCCCGGCCCCGTCTTCCACGGCGGCCCATTCCTGGGGCGGCACGTCCGTGCCGACTTCCCGATCCCCGGCCTGTGAACAAAAGTTCCAGCCGTTTACCGCACTCTCACGCCATCAAGACGATTTCCCGAGGCGATGTTGGTCACGGGTACCTCTTTGAACCAGTTTTCCGGCGACTCCTGCGGGGCATCGGGGCATTCGGAGCATCCATCGCAATAGAGCACATGGACAGTGCCAGCCGGCTCCGTCTTCACCGCGATGCCGTTCCTCCGCGACGTGAGGTTGCGGAAGGTGGAATTCTGGAAATAGAAGGTATCGAACCCCACCTGGCAGTTGTCGGCGGTGCAGTTCGTTATTTGAGCCTCCAGGGCGGCATAAATGTATTCCGGGCGGATGTCGGGCGCCCAGGCGAAGCCGATCCCGCGTCCCGGGGCGCCCGCGTCGACGGGGTTGGGACCACTTACGGTGACGTTCGAGGCCTTGCACCTGGACAATGTGACACCTCTCCCGGCGATGGAATAGCCGGCAGCCTGGAGATCGCCGGGGCTGCGCGCGCTGATGTCACGGACGGTGCAATTCTCCACGAGGATGTTGCTGGGCTGGCCGTTGACGGCGCCGTAGATTTCAATCCCGGTGGCCTTGGAACCGCGGCCGCCGCGGCCGTCGGAGACGCGCTCGACGGTGACCCTGCGGACCCGGGCGTCCGAGACGACGAACAGGCTGATGCCGTGGGCGTCGTCGCATGACCCGTCGATGTCGGTGATCTTGCAGTTCTCAACGCGGACATCGCTTGCCGACCCCTCCTCGATGTCGCTGACGACCGCCACCGCCTGCGCGCCGGTCCCGAGCGGCCACAGTGGATTGGCGACGATCGTCACGGCCGGGGCCGCGGAGTAGCCGGAGCCGGGGTCGAGGACAACGACATCCTCCAGTTCGCCGCCGGGGCCGACAACGGGCAGGGCCCGCGCCGGCCGGCCGGACGGATTCTGCGGCGGGCCGATGACGACCGTCGGAGGCAGGAGCTGGTTGTAGAGGGAGCCGGGATCAACCACCTCAACCGCGCTGGTCCCCTTGATCACGCGGATCGGCGCGAACACCATTCCGATGCAGGTATGGCCGGGGGCGTTTTCATTCGGCGTCAGTCCGGTGGACAACCGGGTGACCGTGGTCCTCAGCACGTCGACATGCTGGCAGTCGTCGGCGCCGATGCCGCTGCAGACACCCGCGTCGTTGTACAGGTCGGCAATCACGCATTTCTCAACGCGGATGTTTTGGCTCAGCCCAAAGGATGCGCCTGACAAGGCGTTGGCCGCGCCGTTGACGTTTTCAATCTTGAGGTTCCGGAGGGTGACACCGTTGCAGAGAAGGGCGAAGACGCCGCTCACGACGTTCGAATAGCCGCAGACCCCCCTCACCTCGCCATCGAGGGCGACCTGGCTGCTTCCACTGAGGAAAACCCCGGCCACAATCTGCCCGTAGCTGTTGGGCGAGAACCAGCTGCCGTTGACGTTGCTGACCTTGATCTTGCTCAGCGTCACCCCGGCGCAATTGGTCACGGAAATACCATAGGGGGTGTACCCCGGAACGCCGTTGCCCACATCGGCCACGGTCACTTTTGACACCGTCACGTCGGACGAGTTGGCGAGCGCGACGCCAATCAACTGAAACCCTTTTACGGTTCCCCGCTTGAGGGAAAAATTATCCGCGCCGTCGGCCGAGATGCCGATGGTTCCGGACAGTGGCACGTTGTCGGGCGCCACCAGCATGCGGCCCCTCATGTCCAGAACCACGTCCGGAGCCGTGACGGTGATGGCGGCCAACGCCCCCTCCTGCCCCGCCCAATGGATGTCATTGGCCAAATAATAGGAGCCCGGAACGCTGATGGTCAAGCCCCCCGGGGCAATGCTGGTGATGGCCGTTTGGGACCAGACGGCCGGCGCCGCGAACGCCGCCAGGACAATCGCAACCACCCGCAAACATGAGCAAGTCTTCATTGAACACCCCGATCCGGCTTGAGCGGTTTTGACATGCGTGCAACCGCACGAAAGATAGCAGGTCAAGCGCTGTCTTCCAAGCTATTGCAGCCACCGGCCGATTGGGGCCACCGTTTTGAAAAAGGGTGCTCCCCTCGCGCTCCGCGCTTCGCAGTCCCGGCTTCGCCGGGTCGTTCACATGTTCACTCTGCATCCCCCTTCCTAAAACTTTTGTTTCCTAAAATACAGGAGGGCGCATTTACCACAAGCCCACACGCATCAATGCCATGACTTGCCAGCATGGCTTGTGGTAAATACGCCCTCCGCGTTTAAGGCAGCAAAAAGGTTTAGCGGAGGGCTTGGGAACCGCCTTTCCTCAAAAGGGGGTTCCCAACCGGCCACTAGCCAGCAAATTTTTGTTGTTCCGCCGTTTGACAACCTCCGCGGCCGTGCTATTATGCTTTGCGTAGTACCCAATACGGAGTAGTGGATGGACGGCTGGATCACACAATTGCGCAAGGGGCTGCTCGAGGTCTGCCTGCTGAACGTGCTGCGCCGCGGCGAGAGCTACGGCTATGAGATCGTGCAGGAGCTGAAGCGGATCGAGGAACTGGCGGTCTCGGAAAGCACGGTCTATCCGATCCTGTCCCGGTTGCGGAACGAGGGGCTGCTGAAGGTGCGCGACGTGCCGTCACCGGCCGGGCCGCCCCGGCGCTATTTCTCCCTGACCGTGGCCGGCAAACTGCGGGTGGCGGAAATGAACGCCTACTGGGAACTGCTCGGACAAGCAATGGGCAAACTAATACAAGGTAAATAGGCTTTATGTTGGGAGCACCCTTTTTCAAAAGGGTGGCCCCAACTGGCCTGATGAGTTTTATCTGCACGGTGTTAAATATTTTATCAGGGTGGCAACAGTGACAACTTCAATGGAAATCGAGAGCCGGATACGCGGGTATCTGGACGAGGTGCGGAGCAACTTGGCGGACCGGGCGGCGCCGGTGCGTGCGGAATTGCTGCGGCAATTGGAGAGCCATTTGCGGGAGGCGCTCCGGCAGCGTGGCGGTGAGGCGCCGTTTCTGGCGGATGTGGAGGCGGTGCTGGCGGAGATGGATCCGCCGGATGCCTATCGTCTGGAAAGCGACCTTTCGCCGGCCACCTTGCCGCCCGTGCCCGTGTCGGGGACTGGGAGCCGGCCGGTGGGGGGCGGTGTGAGCGGCAAATGGTTCGTACTGGCGCTGTGCTTTCTGGCGCTCAACGGCTGGGCGGTGTGGAAGTTGACCGCTTCCCGGGCTGCGGTGCCGCCGGTCCCGGCTTTGCCGGTGGCGGAGTCCGTCGCGCCGGTGGTGCCCAAGGTGGAACCGTTGCGGTTGCAGACGGCGGTCATGGCCGCCTACAACGCGGTCGACCAGACCGTGCTGCTTAAGCTGGTGTTCAGCGAAGCGCCTGTGGCCAAACAGCTGGGCAAGTTCGTCACCGTGTCGACGGATGCGCAGAAACAGGAGCCGCTGGAATGGAGCCTGGCGGGGGATACCGCGTCCAAGACCATTTTGCTCAAGACCTCCGAGTCTATTCCGTCGGGTGAAAAGCTGGTGATTACGGTGGCGGCCGGACTGCCGGCGGTGACGGCGTTGGTGCCGGCCACCGCGCAGGAACAGCAAGTGACGGTGGACATTGTCAACGGGTTTGACCCCGGCGCGGTTGAACTGCGCAGTCCATCCTTTGAGCCGTGCGTGGCGGAGCTCACCTTTGGCAAGCCGGTGGACGTCACGACTGCGGCGGAGTTCATCTCTGTGCAGCCGGCGGTCAAGTGGGAGGTCGGACAGTGGTACACCGGCTGCACGCTCACCGGCGAATTTGCGCCGGGGCGGGAGTACGCGGTCACCTTTAAGAAAGGGTTGCGGGCGGAAGACGGCACGCTGCTGGACAAGACGGTGACGCGGCCGATGCGCTTTCCGGAGCGCACGCCCACGCTGGCGATTGCGGCGGACGGCGCCTATCTGTCGCCTCGGGGGGCGCTGAACGTGCCGGTGGTGGCGATGAATGTGCGGGAGTGCGAGGTGGCGTTGCGCCGGGTCAGTGGCGGCAACGTGGTGTTCTGCGCCAACGGCCACAACCGCTACGACGAGGGGGTCAAGCGGCTGGGGGCGCCGGCGGTGACTCGCAAGGTGGCGCTGCCGGACACGCCCAACCGGGAGAACAAGTTCTATGTGAACCTGCGCGAATTGGCCGGGACGGAGCCCAAGGGGGTTTACCATCTGTCGGTGACGTACAAGACTGCGGGGGCGGAGTATCCGCGTGAAACGACGGGCCGGCTGTTGGTGGTGACGGACTTGGGGCTCTCCGCCAAAGTGGCGAAGGACGGCGTGCTGGTGTGGGTGAACTCCCTGCGGACCGCGCAGCCGGTGGCGGACAGTGAGGTCGTGCTCTACGCCCAAAACAACCAGGAACTCGGCCGCGGCCGGACGGACGCCCAGGGGTTGCTGTTCCTGCCGTGCCAGACGGCGGAGGTGGCGGAGGAGTTGAAGCCGTCCCTGGTGACGGCGGCGCGGGAGGGCGACCTGTCGTACCTGGCATTTGCGGACAACCGGGTCGGTATCATAGACAATGGCGTTGGTCCCTATCTTGACGGCGCCTGCGAGGCGTTCCTGTTCTCGGACCGCGGCGTTTACCGACCCGGCGAGACGTTGCATGTCGAAACCCTGGTGCGCGACGCCAAGCTGGCACCGCCCGCGCCGTTCCCGGTGCTGTTCCGGGTCGAGAAACCGGACGGCAAGCTGTTCCGTGAGTTTCCCGCGACCTTGAATGTCCGTGGCGCGGCGGAGTTCGCAACGGAGCTGCCGGCCTATCTGCCGACGGGGCGGTACACCGTGCGCACCGTCATGCCGGGAACGAACAAGGAGCTGGGCTCGACCGAGGTCGCCCTGGAGGAGTTTGTGCCGCCGCAGATCGCGGTGACGCTGGCGCCGCTGCCGGTGCGGGTGGCGGCGGACCATGGGTTTGAGGTGGCGGTATCGGCCCGGCACCTGTTTGGCCGGCCCGGTGCGGGGCTGCCGGTATCGGCGAGCGTGTATGTCCATGACGCCGTCTTTGAGCCGGCTGCCTGGCGCGGGTACAGTTTTGGCGACCCGGAACGGGCGGCGGTGCGCAAGAGCGTGGAGCTGGGCGAGGCGCGGCTGGACGGCGACGGCAAGCACAGCTTCACGGTCGCGCCCGTTGGTCGGTTGCGGCCGCCGGGGGCTTTGGCGGCCTCGGTATGCGCCACGGTGCGCGACAGCGGCGGCCGTGCCGTTTCCGTCGATGGCGAAACCGCCGTGGATGTGTACCCGTTCTATGTCGGGCTCAAGGCGGCCAAGGAGGGCGGGCAGGTCAAGGTCGGCGAGGCACTGACCCTGGCCGTGGTGACGGTGAAGCCGGACGGCGCCGTGGTGCAGCCGGAAGCGCCTCTGCTGGCCACCGTGGAACGGGTGGAGTGGACCAGTGTGATGAAGCGCAACGGCGCGACCTACGCCTGGCAGTCGGAACGGACCAAGACCAAGGTGGGGGAACCGCAAAAGGTGGTGTTGCGGGAGGGCCGGGGCGAGTTCCCGGTGACCGTTGACCGTGCGGGCGAGTACGTTGTGACCCTGGCCGATCCGTTCGGCGGTGCCGCCGCGTCGCTGCCGCTCCTGGCCGCGGCGGGGGATGCCGAATGGGTGGACTGGGCCAAGGACAAGCCGGCCCTGGTCCAGCTCAGCCTGGACCGCAAGAGTTATTTGCCGGGGGAGACGGCGCGGCTGGCGGTCAAGGCGCCTTTTGCCGGTGCCGCGCTGCTGACGGTGGAGACCGACCGTGTGCTGGAGCGGCGGCTGGTGACGCTGACCGGCAATACCGCGGAGTTCGCCATCCTGATCAAGCCCGAATACGCGCCCAATGCGCACTGCGTGCTGAGCCTGATCCGGCCGGCGGTGGCGGAGAGCGTTTGGTCGGCGCACCGGGCCGTGGGCGAGGTGGCGCTGACGGTTACCATGCCAGGGCATCGTTTGGGCGTGGCGATAGCGGTCCCGGCCACGGTGCGGCCGCAAAGCCGGTTTGAGGCTGTGGTGACCATCACCGACGAGGCGGGCGCCAAGGCGGCCGGCGTGGAAGTGGTGATGATGGCGGTGGACGAGGGGATCTGCCGGTTGACCGATTTCGAGACGCCGGACCCGCTGGCGTTCTTTCTGCGGACCCATGCGCTCGGCGTCGAGCTGTTCGATCTTTACGGCGCCCTGATGCCGATTGCCGAGGACACGGCGGATGCCACGGTGTCGCACGCCGGCGGTGACGGCGGCGATGGCCCCATGCTGCTGCGCCGCCTCAACCCCATCAAGGCGAGCCGGTTCAAGCCGGTGGCGCTGTGGCGGTCCGGGGTCGTCACCGATGCCAATGGCGTGGCCACGGTCGCCTTTGACGTGCCGGAATTCACGGGCGAGTTGCGGGTGACGGCGGTGGCGTTCGGCCCGGCCGCGTTTGGCGCCGCGCAACGGCCGGTGACGGTGAAGCGGCCGTTGGTGGTGCAGACGGGACTGCCGCGCTTCCTGGCGCCGGGTGACCGTTGCCGGATGACGGTTGACGTGTTCAATGAAACCGGAGCGGCCCAGGAGGCCAAGTGGCGCGTGACCTGCGGCGGCCCGCTGACGGCGGAACCGGCCGAGGGCACGCTGTCCATGCCCCGGGGCGGAGCAGGGGTGATCCCGGTTATGCTGCGGGCCGGGGCATTGCCGGGCAAGGGATTGTGCACGGTCGAGGTGACGGCCGGCGCGGAGCGTTATGTCGAGACCTTTGAACTGGCGGTGCGGCCCGTCCAAGGGGCGGCCGTGCGTTCGGTGTGCGCGGCCTTGAAACCTGGAGAAGAGGCTGCCGTGACGGTTCCGGCGGAATGGCTTGCGGGCACGGAATTCTACGAGGCCTGGGTGTCCGGGCTGCCGGACGTGAAACTGGTTGGCGGCCTTGACTGGCTGCTGCGCTATCCCTACGGCTGCTGCGAGCAGACGACGTCATCCGCTTTTCCCTTGCTGTATGTGGGCGACCTGGCGGCCCGCCTCCGGCCGGCCGGGCCGGGCGGTGCGGACTCCGCACGCTTGATCATGGCCGGGGTGTACCGGCTGCTGACTATGCAGCGGGAGTCGGGCGGCTTCGCCATGTGGCCGGACAGCCGGCCGGTGGAGCCGTGGGTGAGCATTTACGCGACGCATTTCCTGGTCGAGGCGAAAAAGGCCGGGCACGCGGTGCCCGCCGACCGCCTGGACGAGGCGTTGGACTACCTGCGCACCCGGTTGGAAAAGGCGCCGGAAAACCGCGCCTATATCTGCCAGGTGCTGGCCCTGGCCGGCCGGCCGGAACATGGTTGGCTGGCGCGGCTTCAGGACCAGGCCGGCGAGCTGTCGGCCGCCGACCGCGCCCATCTCGCCGCGGCGCTGCTGGCGGCGGGCCAGCCGCGCCAGGCGGTGCCGCTGCTGGAAGGGCTCGGCCTGCCGGCCCCGGGCGCGGCGTCCGCGGAGGCCCGCGGCAGCCGGACGGGGGATCTGGCGCTGGCACTGTCCGCCTGGCTCGACATCGCGCCGGAGAACGCCATGGTGCCGCGGCTGGTGCAGGAACTGAATGCGGCACTGGACGCCGGTCACGGCCGTTGGGGCACCACCCAGGAGAACGCCCTGGCGTTGATGGCGTTGGGCAAGTTCGCCCGCCTGGTCAAGCCGGATCACACGCCGTTTGCGGGCGAGCTGTTGCCGGCGGGCGCCGCCGCGGTGCCGTTCACCTCCGTCGCCGACCTGCGCTGGACGTCGCCGGCGCCGGGCGCGGTGAAGTCGTTGCGGATTGTCAATCGCGGCCCCGGCACCTGCTGGTACGGCGTTCGGATGGAAGGGGTGCCGGCGGCGGGCGAAGCGGCGGCGGTGGATCAGGGGCTGACGGTGCGCCGGGAGTTCCTGGACCAGGACGGCGGCCCGTGCGATCCCGCCAAGGTGCGGCAGGGCGAACTGGTGGTGGTGAAGCTGGTGCTGGACACCCGCGGCGCCGCGCTGACGGACCTGGTCATTGAAGAGCTGCTGCCGGCGGGCTGGGAGGTTGAAAACCCCGCCCTGGCCACCGCGAGAACGCTGCCCTGGGCCAAGGCGGACACGGACTGGTGCATTCATCATGAGCTTCGCGATGACCGAATCCTGCTCTTTACCGGGGCGGTGACTGGGCGGGCGGAGTATTATTACACCGTCCGGGCCGTGACCTTGGGCGAGTTCGCCCTGCCGGCGGTATGCGCCGAGGCCATGTACCGGCCGGAAATCCGCAGTGTCAACGGCGCCGGCAAGGTTGAAGTGGTGGAGTGATGGGGGGCGGCGGGCGGCCGTTTTAAAGCTCGGACATGTCGGACATGTCTGACCTGTCCGACGCGTCAGACCGATTTGGCCGCCCGCCCCGAAGGCCATGAATAACCGGCATCTGAAAAACTTTTTTGGGAATTGGCTGGGGCGCCGCTGTGGGTGGCGGTGGCTGGCCGGCGGCGCGCTGGGCTTGGCTGCGGCGCTGGTGCTGGCCTGGTTTCTGCTGCCGTTCCCGCGGGCGCTGTTGGCGCGCTATCCCGCGGCCACGCTGCTGCTGGACCGCGATGGCGCGCCGCTGCGGATGCGCCTGGGCCCGAACGACACCGACTGCCGGCTGCGTTATCATCCCGATTATGAGCAGGACTGGATCGCCAAGGCGGTGGTGGCGGCGGAAGACCAGCGCTTTTGGCATCATCACGGCGTGGACCCGCTGGCGCTGGGGCGCGCCGTGGGGCAGAATTTGCGGGGCCGGCGGGTGGTTTCCGGCGCCTCCACCATCACCACGCAGGTGGTCCGCCTGACGCAGCCCCGGCGGCGGACGCTGCCCACCAAGGTGGTGGAGCTGTTTCGGGCCTTGCAGCTGGAACGCATCCTCGACAAGCCGGCCATTTTGGAGCAGTACCTCAACCGCGCCCCGTTCGGCGCCAATCTGGTCGGCGTGGAGGCGGCGAGCCGGCGCTATTTCGGCAAGGCGCCCGGCGACCTGAGCCTGGCCGAGGCCGCGCTGCTGGCGGGGCTGCCGCAATCGCCCTCGCGCCTGCGTCCCGACCGTTTTCCGGCCCGGGCGCGGCAGCGGCAGGCCTATGTGCTGGAGCGGATGCTGGCTTGCGGTTTCATCACGGACGCGCAGCGCGCGGCGGCGGCGGTCCAGCCCGTCGTCCTGCGGAAGGACGCCTATCCGTTCCGCGCCCCGCACTTCTGCGATCTGTTGCTGGACGAACTGCCGCAGCGCCAGGGGCAGGGCAGGGATGCCGCGGTGGTGCGGACCACCCTCGATCCGGCCCTGCAGCGGCTGGCGGAAGAAGTCCTGCGCCGGCAGGTGACGGCGTTGCACCCGGAAAACGTGTTTGGCGGGGCGGTGGTTATTATTGAGGTGAAAACCGGCGCGGTGCGCGCCCTGGTCGGCGCGCCGGACTATCGTGACACGGCGCATGCGGGGCAGGTGAATGCGGCCGCCGCGCCGCGTTCCGCCGGCTCCACGCTCAAGCCATTCGCTTATGCCCTGGCGATGGATCAGGGGCGGATCACCCCCGCGAGTATGCTGGCGGATGTGCCGCGGACCTTTCGCGACTATGCGCCGGTGAATTTTGACGGCGAGTTTAATGGGCCGGTGACGGCGCGTGCCGCCCTGGTGCGGTCGCTGAACATTCCGGCGCTGACCCTGGTGGAGCAGGAGGGGGTGGGTGAGTTTCTGGGGGTGCTCCGGCGGCTTGGCCTGGGCACGCTGAAGAAGAGCGCCGCCGAGTACGGCCTGGGGCTGGCCATCGGCAACGGCCCGGTGCGGCTGGTGGACTTGGCCAATGCTTATGCCTGCCTGGCCCGCGGCGGCGAGTGGCGGCCCTACCGGTTGTGCGAGGCGACAATCGGTCCGGAATCAAAAAAGGCAGCCGGCACGGGGGCCGGCCCGCAAATTTTTTCCCCGGCGGCGGCGTGGTTGGTGGCGGAGATGTTGAGCGGTGAGGAACGCGCTGGCGACACCACCGGGCATCATGCCGACGTGCGCCTGCCGCGGGTGGCATGGAAGACCGGCACCTCCTCCGGGTTCCGCGACGCCTGGAGCGTGGCCTTCAATCCTGAGTACGTGGTTGCCGTCTGGCTCGGCAATCCCGACGGCCGGGCCGCGCCCGCGTTGGTTGGCGCCAAGGCCGCCGTGCCGGTGATGTGGGAGATTGTCCGCGGCCTTTACCCGGCGAACACGGCGCCGTGGTTCACGCCGCCGCCGGGCGTGCTCCGGCGGAGCGTGTGCGCGGTGAGCGGCGCGCCGCCGTGTCCCCAGTGCGCGGCGACGGTCGAGGACTGGTGCATGGCCGGCGTCTCCTCGGCCCGCCCGTGCGAGCTGCACCGCCTGCAACCGGTGGCGGATTCCCGTACCGGCGGGACGCGGATGGCGGTGGTGGAGGCGTGGCCACCGGAGCTCGCGGCATTCCTTCGCGCTCGCGCCGCGCCGTCGGCCGCCGCGGAACGCCGGGCCGGCGGCGGTGTGCCGCGCTTGGTCAGTCCGGCCCCCGGCGCCGTCTACCGGAAACTCGATGATTTTGCCGCCGACCAGCGGCTGCCGCTCAAGGGCGAATACGCCGGCGGCGGCCTGCTTTACTGGTTCGTGGACAACCAGCTGGTGGCCGCCGTTCCGCCTGCGGAGTCCGCCAGCTGGCCGCTGGCGCGCGGCCGGCATACCGTCGTCTGCTGCACCCCCGCCGGCCGCGCCGCCACCGCCGAGATCCGGGTGGAGTGATACCAATTTCACACCAAGCATTGTTTTCTCTCGCAAAGACGCAAAGAGCGCCAAGAAATTCAAGTTCTTAGGTTAAAACCCAAAGAGTGGGGATTTTCTTTGCGGTCTTGGCGTGCTTGGCGAGAGAACTTTTTCTGAAGTCAAACCCGTATGAGCCGGATAAAAAATCGTGTCTCACGCGGAGGCGCGGAGAACGCGGAGAGAGCGCGGCATTGCCGGTTGCCGTTGCCGCGTCCTCATAGTCCTCAAGGTCCTCCGGTTTTTCTCGTCCTCATCTGTCCTCGGCGGCCATGGCCATTGAGCGGGAACGGGGTGGGGTGGGCGAGGACATTGAGGGCACGCAACACCAAATGAGGACGATGAGGACAGAGAGGACGCCCCCCCCATGACGGGGATTACACTAAGGGACAAGAATATCACGCACAAATTGCCCGGGGAAGGGTGACGGGACGCCGACTGGGGGTATAGTACGTGTTTCTCCGCGACCCTAATCTTCACCCCAACCTTAGTAGGCGTTTGACGCCGTCCGGACCCCCCATTCCATGAGCAAGAACGATCTCAAAGAAGCCACGTTCGCGTACCACCGCCAGTCGCCCCCCGGCAAGTTCGGCATGAAGGCCACCAAGCCGTGCCGCACCCAGCGTGACCTGTCCCTGGCCTACACCCCGGGCGTGGCCGCGCCGTGTCTGGAGATTCAGGCCAATCCGGAGGCGGTGTGGGACTATACGGCCCGCGGCAACATGGTGGCCGTGATCAGCGACGGCACCGCCGTGCTCGGCCTGGGCAATATCGGCCCGGCCGCCGGCATCCCGGTGATGGAAGGCAAGTGCGTGCTGTTCAAGCGCTTCGCCGACATCGACGCCATTCCGCTCTGTCTGCACAAGGTGTTTACGGCCCAGGGCAAGACCGACCCGGCCAAAATTATTTCCGTGATCGAGACCCTGGAACCGTCCCTGGGCGGCATCAACCTGGAAGACATTGCCGGTCCCGCCTGTTTTGAGGTTGAACAGGAACTCAAGCGCCGCATGGGCATTCCGGTGTTCCATGACGACCAGCACGGCACCGCCATCATCTCCCTGGCCGGCGTGCTCAATGCCATCAAGCTGACCGGCCGGCGCATTGAGGACTCCCGTTTCGTGGTCAACGGCGCCGGCGCCGCCGGCATCGCCTGCATCGAGTTTTACATCGCCGCCGGCGCCCGCCGCGAGAACGTCATCATCTGCGACTCCAAGGGTGTGGTCTATCGCGGCCGCAAGGACGGCATGACGCCCGAAAAGGAAAAACTGGCGTCCGACACCTCGGCGCGCACCTTGGCCGAAGCCATGTGCGGCGCGGATCTGTTCCTTGGCCTGTCGGTGGCCGATTGTGTCACCGCCGACATGGTGCGCGCCATGGCGCCCCAGCCGATCATCTTCGCGATGGCCAATCCGAATCCGGAAATCTACCCGGCCGAGGCCACGGCCGCCGGCGCCGCGGTGGTCTGCACCGGACGTTCGGACTTTCCCAACCAGGTCAACAATGTGCTTGGCTTTCCCGGAATTTTCCGCGGCGCCCTGGACACCCGCGCCCGGACCATCAATGAGGAAATGAAGGTCGCCGCCTCGCGCGGCCTGGCGGAACTGGCCTGCGAAACCATTCCGGCCGATGTGCTGGCGTACCTGACCGAGGCGTATCCCGAAGATGCCAAGAACGGCGTTTTTGCCGGGGCCAATCCGCTCAAGACGAGCTATGTCATTCCGAAGCCGTTTGACCCGCGCGTGGTGCCGCGCGTTGCCCGGCATGTCGCCGAAGCCGCCATGAAGAGTGGCGTGGCGGCGAAACCGATCGCCGACTTGGCGGCCTATGAGCGCTCGGTCCGCGCCCGCGTTGACGCCACGCTCAAAGCGTAATATCGGAGACGGCCCGCCGCCCCCCGGCGGCGGTTTCTGGAAACGCCCGTGACGCCCGCCGGCAACGGCTGGACCACGGGCGTTTCTTGTTGAGTGACGGTGGCTCGATACCGCTTTCATACTGTATTTTTGACATAATACGTTTAAATACAGTATGAAAGCGCCGTCAAGCCGGCGACACTCTAAGACGGTTCGTTTTGATACTGACCCATTTTACATTTTCCGTGCCCGTGCCCGTGCCCGTGCCCGAACACAATAAAGATGCATACCCATGGACTGCTTCAACCACGAACGAATGGCTGGCAGTTCGGGCACGGGCATGGGCACGGGCACGGAATGAATTATGGCATCCCAAGTGTTGAATGTTTTGGATTGCAGGCCCCCGCGGCATCGGCTATGGTAGGGGCGGGAGTTGTGTGATTGCCGCCCTTGGACAAATCGCGTGCCAACGTCGTGTTGGGAAAGTCATGGCCGCATGAAGCGAACGCGTCTGCCATTATTCATCTTCATTGACGCCTTCGGCTGGAACGTGCTGAAGGCCCATGATTTTTTTCTCGCCGACCGGGTCCGGGACCGCCGGCCCTTGCGGACCATTCTCGGCTATTCCTCGGCGTGCGATCCGTCCATCATCTCCGGCCTGCTGCCTTGCGAGCACGGGCTATGGAGTTCCTTTTATTATTCACCCGCCACCTCGCCCTTCCGGTGCCTGCGGCCCTTGGCCATCCTGCCCGAGGCGCTGTTCAGCCGGGCCCGGGTGCGGCATTATCTCAGCGCCGCGGTGAAGCGGTGGTATGGGTTCACGGGTTATTTTCAGCTCTATGCCGTGCCGTTCCGTCATCTGCCGCTCTTCGATTACAGCGAGAAAAAACGGATTTGGGAGCCCCATGGCCTGCCTCGGGGACAAACCATTTTTGATCTGCTGTCGGCGCAAGAGGCCCGTTATTTCGTCCATCAGAGCGGTGCCGGTGACGAGCGCAATCTGGCGCGCCTGACCGCGCAGGCCGGGGCTGGTGAACTGGACTTTGCTTATCTTTCGCTGGGCCGTTTGGACGCGCTGATGCATGCCGTCGGCACCCGGTCGGCGAAGGTGACCGAACTGGTGCGCTGGTATGACACCCGCCTCCGTGAGTTGTTGGCCGCCGCCGAAGCTGCTTATGCCGAGGTGCCCTGGTATGTGTTCACCGACCATGGCATGCACAACATTAGCGCCACCCACAATCTGCCGGCTGATGTGGACCGTCTTGGGTTGACGTTCGGCCGCGATTACGTGGCGTTCTACGATTCCACCATGGCCCGCTTCTGGTTCCTCACCCCGGCCGCCCGCGAGCGCATCACCGCCGGTTTGGCCGGGCATCCCCAGGGACGCTGGCTGGCGGACGAGGAACTGCGGCAGTGGGGCGTTTATTTTCCCGACCACCAATACGGGGAGGCGATCTTCCTCATGCGTTCCGGTGTTCAAATGCTGCCCAGTTTCATGGGCGCCCGCTTCACCGCCGGCATCCACGGCTTCCATCCGGACGATCCCGATTCGACCGCCGCCATTTCCAGCAACCAGCCGTTGCCCGCCACCGGCCTCGCCTCCATCCACGACATTTTTAGCCTGATGCTGGCCGAGACCGGGCTGACTGACCCGCGGCCCGCCTTCCGTGCCGGCTTGCATCCTGCCGGGAGCGGGCTATAGGTTTCGTTGCCCGCACTCATGCCACCCGGAAAACGTTATGGATAATGTGCTCTTGGTAGATGATGACGCCGAGGTTTTGAACACGCTTGAACGCGTGCTTGCGCCCCGGTATCGGGTTTACACCGCCTTGTCCGCCCCCGAGGCGGAAAAACTGCTGGAGCGGGTCGATGTCAAAGTCGTGATTGCCGACTATTACATGCCCGAGGAGGATGGCCTGACGTTTCTCGCCCGCTTGCGCCAACGGTTTCCCAAAACCCAACGCATCCTGCTCACGGGCGGCAGCGAGCGCGAGGTTCTGTTGCGGGCCATCAATGAAGGCGATCTTTACCGGTACCTGCTGAAGCCTCCCAAACTTCAGGAACTGCAGGATGTCATCCGCGGCGCCATCCATGAATATGACCTGCAGCGGCAATTGGATCTCATGTCCAAGGAGCACGCCATTTACCGGCAGTCGGGCGCGCCCACGGGGCTGCGCGCCGATGTTGAAGCGCCGATCAACAGCCTCCGCAAGGGCGGCGGCTTGCTGATGTCCGGCATGCTTGCCGTGTTGACCATGGTTGCCATTTTCGCCATTGCCGCTTTCATTACCCTGATGGTGATGTATTTCTTCAAGTCCGAGGCGGGGGTTGATTTCTTCCCCAAATTCCACTTGGGCGATGTCTGGACCGGTCATGGGTCTTCCAAGACCCCCGCCGAAGAAGACCCCGAGCTTCAGGAACCCTAGTCTCATGTCATGGCGTGACACGGTGATCATCCTGGGGGTTCCGGTGGACCGGGTGGACATGGCCGCCGCCCTGGAACGAATTTTCGATCAGGTGACGGCGTATCGTCACGACCCGACGCCCACCCCCCGTCTGGTGGCCACGGTCAATGTGGATTTCTTGGTCAACGCCTTGGCCTGCCGGAACGCCGCGCCGCCGCGGCACCCGGAATTATTGCGCATCCTGCGTCAGGCCGGACTGGTGACCGCCGACGGCATGCCCCTGGTCTGGCTCAGTCGCCTGCTGGGCGCGGCACTGCCCGGCCGCGTGCCCGGCGCTGATTTGGTTCCCGAGCTGGCCCGCGGGTGCGCCGAGCGCCAGTTGTCCCTTTACTTTTTGGGTGGCCGCGAGGAAACGGCCCGTCAGGCCGCCGCCATTTTCCAGGCACGTCATCCCACCCTGCGGATTGCCGGCATTGAGTCTCCGTTCGTTCATGCCGAGGGCGAGGCGTTGGCGGACAGCCTGGCGGAGGACGCGCCGATCGTGGAACGCATCAACCGCTCTGGCGCCGACATCCTGCTGATCGCGTTTGGCAACCCCAAGCAGGAAATCTGGTTCCACCGCAACCGCCAGCGGCTGCGCGTGCCGGTGGCAGTGGGGATTGGCGGCACCTTCGCCTTCGTCACCGGCGACGTGGCCCGCGCCCCCGCCTGGATGCGGACGACCGGATTGGAGTGGCTGTTCCGCCTGTGGGCCGAACCGGGACGCCTGTGGAAACGCTACGGCCTCGGTCTGCTCAAGTTCAACGCCATGATCATCCCGCCGCTGGTCTCCCATGCGCGCGCCACCCTCAACCGTTGCTTTCAGCCGCGCGGCGCCGGCCGCCTGGAATACGCCGTCTTCACTGCCGGCCCCCGGCGCATCGCCTGGGCGGCTTTGCCTCCCGTATTCACCCGTGCCGACCTGGTCGCCGCCGCCCCGGTGCGCGACGCCGCCAGCGGCGCGGACGCCCTCATTCTCGACTTGGCGCGCACCCATTTTCTGGATGCCGCCAGTTTGGGCTTCTTGGTGGAGTGGCTGACCGTGGCATCCGGCGGCGGTGCCGCCTGCCACCTGACTGGAGTCTCCAATAGCTTGCGCCGGCTGCTGGGGGCGCATCGGGTCGGTGACTGGTTGGCGCCTTTCATTGCTGCCGGTTATTCGGACGTGGTGGTGCGGTTGGAGGAACGCTGGTCCACGCCGCTGGCCGCGGCCGTCTTGGAAGCGCCGTCCGCCGAGCAACCGCATCTGCTGCGCCTCCTGGGCCGTCTTGATGCCGCCCATCTTGAGGCCGCCACCGCCGCCGCGGCGCCACTCCTGGCCGGCCGTCCGGCGTTGCCTGGCGCGGCGGTCACCCTGGACTTTCGCGCCTGTCCGCTGGTGGACAGTTCCGGGTTTGGATTTTGTCTGAGACTGCGCAAGCAGTTGCGCGCCAGTGGACGGAGCCTGGTTTTGCACGGCCTGACCCCCGGCTCGCGAGCCCTTCAGCGCATCCTAAAACTAAGGGATGCCTTTCCGGCCGCCTAGAGAAGTTTTTCTCCGTTCTCTCCGGATTTCTCCTGTTCAAAATCATGAATCGTTCGGGCTGCGTGTGGAGTCAAAGGTTTTTATTTTCGCGTTCCGGCCTATATTTTTCTTCTTTGCTGAAATGATCTTGACGACCGCCGCCCGGGGAAAACCGCCGATGATGATTTCATTGCGCCACCACGTTCTGTCCGCCACCGCCATGGTTCTGCTGGCCGCGGCCGGCCCGCCCGCCGCGGCCGCCGACGAAACCGTTGCCACGCCGCCGCCGGTCACGACGCCGGCGGCGACGGCCCCGGCTCCGGCCCCGGTCATTCCTTCCGACGAGGAATGGCAGGCGTTGCGGACCAAGATTGAAACCGCCCTGGCTGAACGCATCAAACAGGAGGTCGCCGTCGCCGTCACGGAACAGGCCGTGGCCCAGGAACTCAAGTTCGGCTGGCCGGTCAAGACCCCGGTCAAGACGGTGGACGACATCCTTCAGAGCGCCGACACCGATGCGAAAGCCGCCGCCAAGGTCAAGTATCCCGACAGCGTCAAGGCCGCCTTCCTCAAGGACGCTGAGGCGAAGTACCCGCTGCACCAGATCGGGGACATGGTGCGGATCCATCTGCGCCAAGGCGCCGGGACCAACACGGAAGTCAAAGGCCGTCTGATCGCCGTCTCCAGCGAAAGCATCCGCATCGGCGACCGGCAGCTGGCGCCGCGCGACATTGACGATGACATTTTGGCCTGCCTTGATCCCGAAGTCCGCGCCCAAGTCATTGACCGTGAGGTCCGGCGCAAATGGCAGTTGCACATGGTGACCCGCGAAACCTTCCGGACCGATGAAGGGCGGCGACTGGAAAAAGACCGGATGACCGCAGCCGGCTACCGTTTGGTTAAAAAGGCCCGGGGCCGCGGCACGGAATGGGTGCCGGCCCGCGTCCTGTTGGATCATGAGATGAATAAGCGCGTCCGCAAGGCCACCGCCGACCTGCGCGCCAAGCTTGAACCCGCGGTTTTCGCCGCCGCCGATTTTACCTGGAACCAGAACGAATGGATTCCCACCGTGGTCTTGGAAGACCGCAAAGCCAAGGCCGCGGTCCAGGCCGCGACCCTGCCAGCGGCTCAGCCGACCCCGGCCCAGCCCGCCTCACCATCCGGCCCGCCGCCGCCGTGGGCGCAGGGACAGAAAATGCCCCCGGGGATGATGCCGCCCGGCATGATGCTTCCGCCCGGGATGAAGCTTCCCCCCGGCATGACCTTGCCCCCGGGAATGAAGCCGCCGCCTGGCATGACGGTTCCCCCGGGCGCCGCGCCCGCCAGTACCGCCACCAATACGCCCCCGCCGCCGTGGGCGAAGCCCGCCTCCGCCGCCCCCGCGCCAGGCGCGCCTGCCGCCCAGCCCGCCGCCACGCCGGCCCCGGCCAAGCCG
>CAITYL010000360.1 GCA_903896595.1 uncultured Lentisphaerota bacterium | reverse complement strand
GGGCGGCGGGTTTTCATAACTCCCATAACTCCCATAACTCCCATAACTCCCATAACTCCCAGGCCTCCCATGGCCACCAACCCCAAAACCCTACGGTACCGCATTAGGGTGAAAAATAAATTAAACCGCAGATTGCCGAATATTGAACCGCAGAATCCTGAGGTCGTTGCTGCCCTTTAGTGGATTTCCTTCGTTATTCGGACCTCAAGATTCGTCACTCTGCGGTTGTAAAAAGTTAAATTTCCATCCTAACGCAGTATGCTACTGACTCCCGGTTTCCGCCTTCCGGCTCTGGCGGTAGGGCTGGGTGCCGAAGCGGGCAAGGTCGTCGGGTAGCAGAAACATGCCGCCCTGATGCCATTTATGGCCTTGGGCGAGATAGTCGAGAATGGCGCGCTGGAGGCGGGTCTCGCGCGGGGCGGTGGCGGGGTTGAGTTCGCCTTGCAGGAAGACAAACCAGAGTCCGTCATTGGGCCGGCAGGGCACGGGCACCAGATAGAGTTCCCGGAGGAGGCGGACCAAGTTGGCGTCAGCCGGCAGGCACTCTTCCAACTGGTTCGAGAACATCCAGGACGTGCAGACGATGGCCTTGGGGGTCTGGTCCGGGAATTTCGCCAGGAAGAACGCGACGGCGTCGCGAAACGAGGCGGCGCAGGTTTCGGGCGGCATGTTGCCGCCGGCGGGGATGTGCAGGTCGAGAATAGGGTCGCCGGGGCGGAGGACGCAGTCCCAGTCCGGCTTGGGCAGGCAGACGGTTTGGGGCAGGGCGCGGCCGCACGGCGAAAGGGGGGTGCCGGAAACGGTGTCGGCGGTTTCGGAGAAGGTGGCGCGCCAACTGGCGGGCGGGGGGGGCTGGGCGGGGTCGAAACAGCGGTCGCCAGCGGCGGTCAAGAGGGTGTCGGCGGCGGCGAGCGCCCGCGTTTCACCGGTGGCGCGGTGCCGGTAGACGCGGTAGTCGCCATCATAGGGCCGGCGCCAGAATTCGAAGCGGCCGATGCGGAAATAGAGCTGGGGCGCCAGGTAATTGCCCAGCCAGCCGATCTGGCCGGTGTAGAGGCCGAGGCGTCCCGGGTTGCCGCGGCGGTAATTGTCGGCGTAGCAGGCCACTTGGCGGCAGGTGTCGCGCGTGATGGGGTCCGGCACCGCCAGCGTGGCGTGATAGGCGTGGACGGCGGGCACGAAAGCCAGGGCGGCGATCAGGTAGAACAGACCGGCCTCGTCGCCCAGGCAGGCTTGCAGGCTTGGCCAGCACCACTGAAGGCTCGCGTGCGGGCCGGCGAAGAGGCGCCAATGCACATACCAGGCCAGGCGCAGGAGGGCGGGGTCCCCGGCGATGCGGTCGGCCAGGTGCGGTACCGCCGACGGCAGAGGGTGGTCAAAACCGCCGGCCGCCCAGGCGGCGGCGAGGGTGTCATGCCGGAGGAAGTCCGGGCGCCGGTTGGGGAAGGCCGCCTGCGCCTCCTCCCAGTGGGTGAGCTGGGGGGCGATACTGGCGGATTCCTGGAGGGCGGCGAGAACGTCAGCGACCTTCATGTCAGGCTTTCCGGGGGCAGGATGCGGCGGATCTCACTCATCAGATCACTCATCCGCAAGGGTTTGGAGACGTATCCGTCCATTCCGGCGGCGAGGCAGCGTTCCCGGTCGCCCTTCATGGCATGGGCGGTGATGGCGATGATGGGGGTGGCGTGGCGGTCGGCCCCGGCCTGGCCGGCGCGGATGGCGGCGGTGGCGGCGAGGCCGTCCATTTCGGGCATTTGGACGTCCATGAGCACGAGGTCGAACGCCGCCTGCCGGAGGTGGTCGAGGACCCGGCAGCCGTTTTCGGCGACGGTGACGGTGTGTCCCTGCTTTTCGAGCAGGCGTCGGGCCAGGATCTGGTTGATGGCGTTGTCTTCGGCGAGGAGGATGCGCAGGGGGCGGATGGGCGGCCCGGCCTGGAGGACGGGAGGGTGGGCCGAGGTGGTGGTTTTGTCCAGGACATGGCGGATGGCCAGGAGCAGGTCGCCCTGCGGGGCGGGTTTGGTGAGATAGGCGGCAACGCCGAGGGCGGCGGCTTTTTCCTTTTCATGGTCGCGGCCGGTGGCGGAGGAGAGCAGAATCACCGGCGGCATGAGGAGGGTCGGGTCCTGGTTGGCGCGTTCCACCAGCATCAGGCCGTTCATATTGGGCATCATATAGTCCACCAGAGCCAGATGAAAGGTGCGTCCGTCGCGGGCGGCTTGGCGCAGGAGGGCCAGGGCGGCGGCGCCGCTTTCCGCGGCATCGGCCTCCATGCCCCAGTTTAGCACCAAGCCGAGGAGGATGCGGCGATTGGTGGCGTTGTCGTCCACAATCAGGGTCCGGCGCCCGGCCAGGGCGGCGACACTGGTCATGGGTTCCTGGAGCTCTTCGGCCACCCCGAAGCGGACTGTGAAGTGGAAGGTGCTGCCGGCGCCGGGGGTGCTCTCCACCCAAATCCGGCCGCCCATGAGGGCGACCAGGCTGCGGCAGATGCTGAGGCCGAGGCCGGTCCCGCCGAACCGGCGGGTGGTGGAGCTGTCGGCCTGGGTGAAGGCGTCGAAAATGGCCTCCCGTTTTTCGGCGGCAATGCCGACGCCGGTGTCGGTGACCTGGACGTGCAGGTTCACGTTTAGGTCCGCTATCCGGTCCGGGGCGGGGTCCTGCTCGGCATGGAGGATGATGCGGACCTCAATTTCGCCGGTGGTGGTGAATTTGACGGCGTTGCCGACCAGATTCAGGAGGATTTGCCGCAGGCGGTTGGGGTCGCCGAGCAGGCGGTCCGGCACGTCGGGGGCGATATCGGAGAGCAGTTCGAGGTTTTTCTCATGGGCGCGCACGGCCATGGTTTTGAGGGCCTTGCCGACTTGGTCGCGGAGAGAGAAGGGCACCCGTTCGAGTTGGAGTTTGCGGGCCTCGATCTTGGAGAAGTCGAGGATGTCGTTGACGATGCCGAGCAGGGCCTCGGCGGAATCGCGGACCGTACTGGCATACTCGTGTTGTTCGGGACTGAGGCGGGTATCCAGGAGGAGGCCG
Source organism: uncultured Lentisphaerota bacterium (assembly GCA_903896595.1). GTDB lineage: Bacteria > Verrucomicrobiota > Lentisphaeria > Oligosphaerales > CAITYL01 > CAITYL01. The sequence goes on along the minus strand of CAITYL010000360.1, from coordinate 43,767 downwards.
GTCATGCCGATGACGCCGTTGATCGGGGTGCGGATTTCGTGGCTCATGTTGGCCAGGAATTCGCTTTTGGCGATATTGGCGCTGGCCGCGGCGGTGGCGAGGTGGTTGGCCTGCTCAATGGCCTGTTGCAGCTTGTGGAGGGCCTGTTGCCGCTCGGTGATGTCGAGCAGGCTGATGACGCGGGCGTCGCGGGCCTTGTATTCGATGGAACGCACCCCCATCTCCGCCGGGAATTCGGAGCCGTCCTGGCGGCGGCAACGGGTTTCCGCGACCGGGCTGCCGCCTGCGCGGATGCGCGTGAGTGCCGGGGCCTGGTGTTCCGGGGCGAACACGGAGGTAATGCTGGTGCCGGGCAGTTCGGCGGCCGGGCAGCCGAGGAGGCGTCCGGCGACGGTATTGGCATCGCGGATCTTGCCGTCCTGAATAATCAGCAGGGCTTCGGGCGAGGCTTCTGAGAGGCAGCGGAAGCGTTCCTCACTGCGGCGCAGGTCGTCTTCGGCCTGCTGGTTCGTGGTCATGGCGGCGAAAAAACCGATCAGCAGCGAGATGAGCAGGAGGCAGACGCCGATGGGCAGGAGGCGCATGCGGGCGACGGCGAGACGCCAGTGTTCGGCATCGCCCACCAGGCGCAGGAGGGCCAGGGTCTGGCCATGGTCGACCGTGCGGATGGGGACGAGGGCGGTCAGGTGGTCCCCGAGTAATCGGTCGGGGGTTTCGAGCCGGGGGTTGCCGGTGACGAAGGCCTCGGTCATGGCGGAGGTGGCCTCCGGATAGCGGTCACCGGGATGGAAACCGCGTTTGGTTCCGGTTTGCTTGGAGTCGGAGATAAAGTGGAAACGACCATCCGCCTGTCCGACCAGGTGGACGAAAATGCAGTCGAGATTGACCATCCGGATGGCGAGCACCTGTTCCTTGATGCGCCGGTAGGCGGGGAGTTGTTCGGACTCGGGGGCCGGCTGGATTTGTTTCAGGTCGGAGACAAGGAAGGCGGCGGCGGCGGTACGCGCCCGGTGCAGGAAATTGACTTCCATGTCGTTCCGGGTGAGGCGGCCGACCAAGTCGGTGGCCGCCCAGCCGGCCACCAGGATCAACAGAAACGTCAGCGGCAAGCCCAGCACCAGGCGGCGGCGGCGTACCCACAACACGGTGTTGAGTTTAATGCCGAGGGTGGCTTCCGAATAGCGCCAGACGCCTGCCAGGAAGGTGGCGGCCAGCAGGCCACGAAGCGTCTGGATGGGAAAATTGAAGGTGCTTTGGAACACCCGGTAATTGAGAAAGTTGGCGGGGAAAAAGGCGGCGGGCGGGGCGGCCATGCAGGCGGTAATGCCATAAAGCGCCAACGCGGCGGCGGCGATGAACAGCCACCCGCGTCCCTTGTGGTTTCGGCGGGCCTGGAGCAAGAGGGCGGCCGTCGACAGGGTGGCGCCGGGGAAGGCCAGGGTGTAACGGCTGATGGTTTCCACGCCATTTTGGCCGAACAGGACTCCGGGGACGACCAGGCCGAGCAGGGGCAACACCAGCCATTTTCCCGGCACTTTGACTCCGAAGCGTTGAAGGCCGGCGCGTCCGAATTCAAGCAGCAGGCAGTACGACAGCACGGTCAGGCATAAGCGCAGGATTCGGAAGTTGGTATGGTCGCCAATGGAATAGGCCAGCAGGTCGAACCATTTGTTGGCACCGTACACCAGGGCGAACCATCCCAGCCACTGCCAGGGGAGTTGCGGCGTGTCGTCGTCGCGGCGGTGCAACATCCGGCAGATGCTGGCCAGGAGTAGAAACAGCAGGCCGTAGGCAAAGTAGATGAAGTCGGTGTGAGTGGCGTATAAATCGGCCAGCATGGGTCAGCCCGTGGGGTGGGACGCGGACGTTGGGGGGGAAGGATTGAGAATGGCCCGGACTTGGTCCAGCATTTCCGCGCTGGTAAACGGTTTTTGCAGGAAGCCGGACCATGGCCGGCCCGCGAACAGGCGGTTGGCCTCGTCCTCCGAGTAGCCGCTGACCAGCAGGATGGGGAAGTTGGGGGCCAGCCGCTGGATTTCCGCAAACGCCTCTTCGCCATTCATGTTGGGCATTTTGAGGTCGAGCAGGATGGCGGCGATCTCCTGGCGGTGCTGGGTGAACACCTGCACGGCTTCCCGGCCGTCGGCGGCTTCCAGGGTGTGGTAGCCGGCATGCGTCAAGTGGCGGCACATGACGAAACGGGCATCGGGGTCATCGTCGGTGACCAGCAGGGTGAGGCCGGCCGGTCGGGACGGTTCGGTGGCCGACGGACAGGGGAGCTCTGGCAATCCCAGGGGGGCGGCGGGGCAGGGCAGGTAAACCGTGATGGTGGCGCCATGCCCTTTGGCGCTGCGCACTTTGACCACGCCGTGATGGCCGCGGATGATGCCCAGCACAGCGGCCAAGCCCAGGCCGCGGCCGGTGAATTTGGTGGAGAAGAAGGGGTCGAACATCCGGCGCCGGGTTTCCGGGTCCATGCCGCTGCCGCTGTCCGTGACTTCCACATACAGATAGTCGCCCGGCTGGGGCGCCTCATCGCCTTGCAGGTTGGCCAGACCCGCCGCCGTCAAACTGGCCACGCCGGTGGTGACGGTGATGTCGCCCGGACTGTCCCCTAGTGCTTCCACGGCGTTGGTGACCAAATTGACGACCAGTTGCCGGGTTTGGCCTTCGTCCATCGCGATGACCGGCAGCAGCGGGTCGAACCGGCGGTGGATGCCCTGCCGCGCGGGCAGCGAGCTTTCGATCAGGGTGAGCGTTTCCTCGATGACTGTGTTTAGGGCCAGCGGCTTGGGGTTGATGAAGGAACGTCCCGCATAGACCAGCATCTGCTTGCTCAGTTCGGCGGCCCGGAGGGTGGCGCGCTGGATCTCGTACAGTGCCCGGGTGGTTTCGCTGTCCGGCGTCATGTTGAACCGCGCCAGTTCCGTATTGCCCAGGATGATCATGAGCAAATTATTGAAGTCGTGGGCAATGCCGCCGGCCAGCAGGCCGAGACTTTCCATTTTTTGTGCTTCCTGCAGTTGCTGCCGCAGGCGCTGGCGTTCAGTGACGTCGGTGAAGAGGATCGCCACTTGGGTGGGAAACGGGCGATAAAAGATGAAATCCAGATACCGGTGGAATCGTGTCGAGTCCCGCTCCATCCGTTCGGAAACGCCGGTTTGCATGACCCGGTCGACGACCTCCATCCACCAGGCATTTCGTTGCGGGAAATGTTCGGTCACGGGCCGGCCAAGGATCGTGGCGCGCGGCAGGCCGGCCAATTCTTCAAAGGCGGGATTCACCTCAACCAAGCGATAGCCGTCCGGATCTCCCGGCGCGGCCGGGATCCGTTCGAGGAGGACGAAACAGGCGTCGAGTTTGGAAAAGAGCAGGCGGAACCGTTCGGCGTTTTCCCGCAATTCCATGGCCAGGCGGCGGCGGGCCAGCGCCAGGGGAGGAAGGCCCATAACGACCAGACCAGCACCAGCAGCAGGGAGACGGTGATGCCGAGGAACCGTTGCGTCTGGGGGCCGGCGGCGAGCAGGCCCCCGTCCACTTCGATGCCGACCATGCCCACCAGGTCCCCGGTGGCCTGCCGCAGGGGCGTCAGGAGCAGGCGGTCCGTCTGGTCCTGCTGATTGGCCGAGGTCCAGACCGCCTCGGACGTCTGGTTCTGAAATTGCCGCCAGGCGTCTTGGAGCCGGGCGCGGTCCACGGTGTCGCGGGCGTGGGCTCCGGCATCGCGGCGGGCGTGAAAGAGGCGGTGGAAACCGCCGTCCCGCCGGGTCCAGATAATCAAGTCCCGGAACTGCGGATTGACCTGCATCAGCCCCCGGCTGCGGTCCCGGTTGCCAGCCTCGATGGCGCCATTTGGCACGTTCATCGGCGCCGGCAACGCCAGACTGCCGCCCACCGCCGCCGCCGTCAGTTGGGCCGTGGTTTCCCAATGGCGCTCCAAGGCCTGTTGTTCGCGGCTGCCGAGCATTTGCGTGATTCCCCAGCCGATCAGCAGGACCGGCACAATCAGCACGAACACCAGCCAGCGCAACCAAAACCACGCGCTCCATTCGGCGGTCTTGAGGGCGCTCTGTCGCCGCAGCCGGTCCCAATAGGCGAGCTGGCCAACTAGGAGGGTCAGGATCAGCACCATCCAGAGCGCCAGGACGAGGTGATGGTGGGGCGTGGCGAGGGCATCGGATTTCCCCGCGAAGAGCATGGCGTCGTCAACGGGCACTCCCGGGATGCTGAACAGCACCAAACCCGCCAACCCGGCGGTGGTCAGCCACAGTCCGGCTGCATCCCGCCACGGCTGGCGCCGGGCCGCCGCCGCCAATCCCACGGCCGCCAACAGGATGGCGGGCAGCAGCAAAAAGACGCGCACCGTCCAGGTGGCGTGGACGGGAAAAAACCAGGCCGCGGCCAGGGTGACGGCCAGCCAGGGGGCGAAGAACCAGGGACCGGGACGCCACTTAATCCATAACGGAACGGCCTGCCGCCCGAACTCAAACAGGGACAACAGGGCCACCCAGCGGAGGACCTGGGATGCCGGTTCCAAAACTGGCACGGTATTCGGAAACGCGGCGGCGATCAACTTCAGCCATTCGTGGAGGGCGTAAAACGCCCCAAACCCGGCCAGCCAGCGCCACGCCAAGCCCGTGGCGCGGTCTTCCCGGTCCAGTAACACCCCCGCCACCGCCAGTCCCGCCAAGATCAGGCCGGAAAGGAAGATGCAGTAGTCGGCTTGTGCAACCAACATCATGCGGGTAAAGTCGCCTGTTTTGTCGGCTTGTCAATGCCGGTTTAGCGGTGACGGAACGTCGGGTTGGAAAAACCGTCGGGCGTGGCGGGCACAGCGGGGTTCTGGGGGGGGGCGTCGGTGGTTTTGCTGGTGTGGGCGCTGCCGCCGCCCCGTTGTTGGCGGGGGGTGTTCTGGAAGCTGTTGGGGACGGTTCGGTTGGCGGCGTCGGTGGCAAAATGGGAGTCGATTGACTGGCGCACTGGAGCGGTGGCCGGGGTGAGCGTTGGTGGCGGGTGACGCTCAGATACCTTGGAACTCGGGGGCTGCACCGTTGTCGGCACGGGGACTTCCGGCCTGATACGCTTTCGCGGCGTTTCCCGGACCGCCTCCGGTGGCGTGGGCGCCGTCAAGTTGTTCGGTGCGCGCGTGGCGGTTCTTACGCTTGCCGGTTTGGTTGAACCCGGCACCGCGGGGGTGGCCCGGATATTCGGGGCGCTGGCGGTCTTTTGAGTTTTGACGGCCGGTTGGACGGTGACGGCTGCCGGGGCGGGCGCGCGCTGGTACGACGCCGCGTCAGACGACCGGGATGGGGTGGCGGAAATCCGGGGCGGCGGCAGCAGGGACGGGCCGGCCGTGCCGCCCACCGGAATGAGCGCGGGAGCGCCGGCCGCCCCCGGTTTGATGCTCAGCGGCATCATGATGCCTCCCTGGGTGGAGGAACCGGGCTGGGACGTAGCCGGGGTGACCGAGGCGCTGACCGGGGTGGCGGGCGCCGGCGGACTGCCGGGGACCGCCAGGTTCCGCATGGCCTGGCGGAAGGCAGGAGATTTGACTTGCAGCTCGCGCATGTCCTGACGGGCCAAGCGGGGCTGGGCCCGCCAGCGGGCGGCGCGTTGCGGCATTTGGTCGCCCAGTTCTTTGCGGAGCTCGCGGTCGGCCTCGGTGACGTGCCGGCTCACGGCCGCGGCCTGACGGACAACGTCTGGCCGCCGGTCGGGCGGCAGCGTCTGGCGCCGGTGACGGACCTCACGGTAGAGCTGCTCCGGGGGGGCCTTCGCCGCGTCGACCCGGAAATGGCGCTGATACCACTGTTGCCGATAGGCGGGAACACCAAATCCTGGCATCATCAGGCCGCTAGGGCCACCGCCGTGGGCGTAGGGAATGCCCGGCCCCGGCCACGGCACGCAGTGGGTAAACGAGACGGGGCGGCAGGACCACGGGTGCTGGTTCCAGTAACAGGAACGCCACACCCACCAGCCGCCAAAGCAGAACGGCGGGGTCGTGGGATAACGGAAGCTGTAGTAGGTGCAGGCGGCCGGCGTCCAGCTCATCCACGGGCCGGCATAGTAGTAGCTGTAGCTATAGGCGTAAGGTTGCTCGATGACGACCTGTTGATTGATCTGCTCCGTGGCGACCTGGTAATCGGCGTAGGCGGTGACCTGAAGATAATCCACGTCCATGACCTGGCCGGCACCGGTGGCCAGGTGCAGTTCCAGCACACCCCGTTCGGAGATCAGGCCGTCAGTGCCGATCATCAGTTGCGCCTGGGTGGCATTGCCCGGGAGTGGGCTGGTCCGGCCATAGAAGACCGGTTCGTCGGCGAGGGGGCTGTTGGCTGGCGCGCCGTCGGGATTGTCGTAGGCCTGCTCCACCTGCGGATCGCGAATAAACAGGAACCCGGCCTCCGGACGGGTGGCCCCAGGGGCGCGACGGTAATCGACCGTGACCCGGACGCCGCGGGTGCCGGGGGGCAGGGGGATGAAGTAGATGGCGCTGGCCAGGGCGACCCGGGTGGTGTCGTTGGCGTCGGCGCCGTCCCACGCCGCCAGGCGCAGGCCGTTTTTCAACACCGGGCTCGGGGTGACGGCGGCGTCGCCCCGGACCAGATATTCGTCGCATTGGCTGGCGTATCGGCTGATCGTGGCCAGGCGTCGCTGCTCGGCGCGGGCGGTGGGTATCCCCAGGGTGATGGCGGCAAACAGAACCGCCAGCAGGCGGATCTGACGGCAAGCGCGAGACGTGCAAATAGGTGTTGTCATGAGAGGAACTCCCGCCCGGCCAAGACGCAGAACACCCGCGTCTCGTCCTTAAACCTCAAGGCAAACGCTGGCCGGGGCGGTATACCCAATATAAGGCAAACCCGGCCGCCTGGCAATAAGCAGGGGCCACTGGGGTGCATGACCGCTCTGTTCGGACGTTGTTGGGGCCACCATTTTGAAAAAGGGTGCTCCCTTTGCGGATTCCGCAGGCCGCTCCAGCGCAACCATCCACGATTGGGGCGACAGGGGTAGCCTGCGGAATCCGCAAAAGGCACAAACAGGTTTGACGGAGGGTTTGGGAACCGCTTTTCCTCAAAAGGGGGTTCCCAAGAACGCCTTTTTCACCCTGCCTCATCTGCGGCGCAGGACGGGAGCAGGACGGAGCCGCCGCGGCCATGGCCGGCCCGGATCCGGTTCTGGGCCAGCAGCCGGGTCTTGATCTCCTCGTAATCGGTTTCGTTCATGGCCAGCGCTTCGCGCAGGGATTTGTTGCCGGCCTTGCCGCCCAGTTCGGTGAGTTGGGCGAGGAAGCGGACCTCGTAATCACCGCGCTCGGCCGGCGTCAGTTGCAACGGCACGTCCGGCGCCGGCGCGCCCGGCGAAAACGCCGGCGGCAACGGGGCTGAAGCCGGCGGGGCGCCGTCCATGGCCAGTTCCGGCTGGAGGTTGGCGGGGGCCGGGACCCCGGAGGCCAGGGCTTCCAGTTCGCCGAGACCGTCATTGGTGGCGGGCAGAAATTGGATGTTGGCGCCGGCAATGGTCTGCAAATCGCGGTGAATGCCCTGCATGCCGCCCATGGCCGAACTCATCCAGCGTTCGCGCTCGCGCCAGATCTTTTCCATCGCCCGGCGCTCGCCGTTGAGGCTGTCGAGCATTTTGGTCCAGGCGTCCGTGACTGCCGTGGCCCGGCTGCGGAACTCATTGCCGGTGAGATAGGCGTAGATCAGACTCATCTTGTCCTTTTGCCCCTCCATTGACTTGCGCGCGGCGGCGGCTTCCTGCATGCCCTGGCGCAGCAGCATGGCCATGGGCACGGCATGGGAAAACGCGCAGACCCACACGCCTTCCATCTGGCCGATGCTGGTAATGCCCTTGGGCATCGCCTGGGTGGCCAGGGCGGCAATCGTCGCGAGCTCCCGGGCCCGGTCGGACTGCAGCTTGGCCAGCCACCCGTCCGTCCACGCCTTGGTGCGCTTGGATTCCCACAGGATGGTGCCGCAGTCGCGGCCGTCCGCGTCGCGGACCAGCTGGATGACGTCGGCGCCTTCCACCCCCTTGGCGACTTCGCGGAACAGGTCGGTGGGGAATGCCTGGCGGAGCTGGTCCTCCAAGACCAGTTCCTGGGCCTCGCCCTGGGCTTGCTGGGAACCTTGGTTGAGCTTGCGCTGGAGCCCGTCCATCTCGGTCTTCATCCGTTCGATCAGCAGTTCCTTGTCCCGCAGGGTCAGCGTCAATTGCTCCTGCACCTTGGCGGTGGCGTCCTGGCGGATCTGCTGGCGCTCTTCCTCGATCCGGCGCTGGATGGTAAGCTCGACCTCGGCCGTCTTTTCCTCCAGCAGCTGCTTCTGTTTGAGGAAGTCGAGCTCCCGGGCCTGGGCGGTCTTGAGCTTGTCGCGGATCTCCGCCGTCTCGGCGTCCCTGGCCTTGAGCTGCGCGTCCAGTTCCTCGCGGGCGGCGGCTTGGGCCTGCTCGCGCAGCTTGGCGCGCTCCGCCTCAAGCTGCTGGCGCGCCTCCGCGGCAAAATCGGACTTGGCTTTGGCCAGCGCCGCGGTCTGGACCGCCAGCTCCGCCTCACGCGTCTTGCTGGCTTCGGCGGTGGCGCGCAACGCCGCGAGTTCCTGGTCCTTGCCGGCGCTTTCCGCGCGATGCTGTTCCGCGGCCTGGGCCAGGACGCTCTTGCGGATGCCGTCGCGTTCGGCTTCGAGCTGGCGCTGGACCGTGAGCTTCAGTTCGGCGGCCTGATCCTCAAGCTGGCGCTTCTGTTCCAAAAACTGGAGCTCCTGGGCTTGGGCGGCTTTGAGCTTGTCGCGGATCTCCGCGGTCTCCGCATCCCTGGCCTTGAGCTGCGCGTCCACTTCTTCGCGGGCGGCGGCTTGGGCCTGCGCGCGCAGCTTGGCGCGTTCCGTCTCCAGTTGCCGGCGGACCTGGGCGTCCAGCTCGCTCTTGGCGTGGGCCAGGGTTTCCTCCTTGACCCGGAGTTCCTGCTCCCGGGCGGCAACCTGGCTGGCCGCCTGCTGCTCCACCTGCTGCTGAATGGCGGCCCCCGCATCGAATTCATGCCGGCACGCGGGACAATGAACCATGACTTTCATGGCGGAAATCCTTGGTAGGCTGAAGCTGGTTAGGCTATTATAGGCTATTAGGCTGTAGGCTGTTAGGCTGAAGGTAATTAAATTTTATGGATGTTGGTTTTGACCGATTCCGGCTGCGTCCGGAATCCGTAGCGTGGCGGTGGCTCGACACCGCTTTCATCGGCGGGTAGTATATCGCGCCGCCCCGCCGGCGTCACCACACGGAAAAAGGCAAATACCGCAATAACGATACACTTCACGCCGACTATAGTTCAACCATAGACAACAGGAGTCTTCCCGATGAACGACTCCGCTGGGGTGACGCCACCGCCCGCCAAGCCGGCCAAAACGAAGCCCGCAGAAGTAGGGGCGGATCAACCTGTCGGCGGAAGCGGTTCAAGCTGAATCCGCAGGCGGCACCCGACCGCCGCCGCGTACCGTTGCAGGGTGGTAACGCTGGGGGCATGGGCGGGCCGCGCCGATTCAATGCGGGCCACCGCCGGCCGGCTGGTTCCCATGGCCTGGGCTACGTCCGCTTGCGTCATGCCCACCCGCTTCCGCGCCGCCAGGCAAGCGTCCAGCACGGCATAGGCCGGTTCCCGTTCCTCGTATGCCTTGCGGACGGCGAGAGCGTCCAGCCATTTATCAAAGTCCGCCGGAACAGGGGCATAGCTGTCGTTGTTGGCCGGTTGCTTTTTCATGGCTTCACTTCCTTCAAACGTTTCCGCGCTAATTCGAGTTCATGGCGCGGCGTCTGTCCTGTCTTTTTTATGAATCCGTGCAGAATGACAATTCGCCGTCCCACCACGGCGCAAAAGAAGGCGCGGGCAATTCCTTCCGCGCCCTTGGCCCGCACTTCACACAACCCGCCGCCCATTGGACGGATGTAGGGCATTCCCAGTACCGGGCCGTACTGCCGCATTCGTCGCAACAAGTGAAGCAAGTCCGCCTGGATGCCGGACGGGAGAGCATCCGCCCAAGCCTGAACACGGCGGTTGTAGTATTCGATTGCCCACGGTGGCGGGTTGGCTCCCATCTCAATACCGTAGTATCAAATATGGTACATTCAAGCCAGTGGGAACAGCGCGCTATCGTCCACATGCTGCGACTGCCGCTGACCGGGGCCGCGCTAGGTCACCAGCAGGCGTCGGGCGTCTCCGCCCATGCCGTGACCTGGGGCGGGGGGGGGGAAGTGGGGCGCCGGGGCGCTGGTGGGGGCTACTATGTCATATTCTCCGGAGTTCTAGCTTGTAGGCTAGCACGAGTTGAGCTCAAAAAGACTGTAGTCAAAATGTAGCCAAAAATGACATTAAAGGGGTGTTTTTGGGCGTTTCTAGGCGTTTCACGGCAAAAAGAAAGCGGCCGTGTTTTTAACCACAACCGCTTTATTTATATAGAGATAAGAATGGAGCGGGTGATGGGAATCGAACCCACGTTGCTAGCTTGGGAAGCTAGAGCATTACCATTATGCTACACCCGCACATGGTGCGATTAACGGAGGGTAACCATAGCCGGTCTGGCCGGGTTCGCAAGCCGGTGGCGCGCGGCTGGCCGCTGTCATGGGCACGATGATGATAGGCGTTTCTCCCGCAGAGGCGCGGAGTTGCAAGGAAAACGCCCCCTCCGCAAGGCAATCGCGCCGAGCGGGGCTCTGTGTTCCCAAGGGAGCCCGGCTGAACGTCGTTATTTTAACTATATCCCTTTGAAAACGTTTGCCGTCTCATTACAGTGGGCGCCGGGGATACGAATGCGGCTACCGGTCTGCCCACAGGCCAGGCAAGGGAACTGGGTGGCCCGTTGCGGTGTCCTATCAGCGCCGTCCCGGAGTCGCCGCGGTCAGGAGTGACTGCGATGAGCCTGCAAAACCCACGGTTACATGGAATTCAGAAGCTATACGCATTTCTCCCGCAGAGGCGCGGAGGCGCAGAGAAACCGCCAAAACTGCCAAGAATCCCGTTCTTAATCCAAGTTTTAACCATGAAGAGCATGAAGCACATGAAGTAAACCGGCAGCAAAGCGGCCAAAACGCAGATAGACGTCCTGATTACGCTTTTTCTTCGTGATCTTCATGGTGAAAAATGGTGTTCGGAACCATCCATTTGCCGGGTTGATTTGGGCGATTAAAAATGCGTATGGTAGATAGGTTGTAAACATTCTGGCTACTGGCTACTAAATTCTGGCTACATTTGCAATTTCCTCAATACGTTCAGGACATAACGCCCCTACGAGGGCCGAGGGTTTACGCATGCCAAAATTTATTGTTCAACACGGGTACCGTGACCGGAGCGAATTTGTCCTGCCGGAAGGACCGACCCGGATCGGTCGCAGTCCCGAAGACAACGACCTGGTGCTGACCGGCAACGGCGTCTCCCGCAAACATGCCCTGGCGATCCGGAGCGAAGACACGGTGACCTTGCAGGACCAGGGCAGTTCAAACGGGAGCTTCCTCAACTCCCAGCGCGTGGTCGGCAGCGTCCCGATCAAGCACAAGGATGTGATTCAGCTCGGCGAAGTGATCCTGATCTACGACGAGGTGGAAAATGACACCTTGGGCGCCCAGCGGGAAGCGGAACCGATCACCAACCTGCCCTACCTGCAATCGATGGTGGCGCTGGTCCGGGACAATATCCAAAAGGTGATCCGCGGCAAGGAGGAAGTGGTGCGCAACGTGCTGATCGGGCTGCTCAGTGACGGCCATGTGCTGATCGAGGACGTGCCGGGCGTCGGCAAGACCATGCTCTGCCAGGCCCTGGCCAAGTCGATCCGCGCCGAGTTCAAGCGGATCCAGTTCACGCCCGACATGCTGCCCAGCGACATCACGGGCGTGACAGTGTACGACGACCACGCCCGGCAGTTCAATTTCACCCCCGGCCCCATTTTCGCCAACGTCATTCTGGCCGACGAGATCAACCGCGGCACGCCGCGGACCCAGTCCAGCCTGCTCGAGTGCATGTCCGAGGCGGTGGTGACGGTGGACGGCCAGACTCATGTGCTGCCCAAGCCGTTTTTTGTCATCGCCACCCAGAACCCGGTGGATTTTCACGGCACCTATCCGTTGCCGGAACCGCAGTTGGACCGTTTTCTGATGCGGCTGCGCATGGGCTATCCGTCGAACGCGGCGGAGCGCGAAATTCTCTCCAGCCAGGTGGCCCGTCACCCCATCAATGACATTTCTTATGTTCTGCGCGCCAATGATATCTTGCAATGCCAGGCCCTGGTGCGCACGGTGCATGTGTCGGAGCCGGTGATGGACTACATCATCACCCTCATTGACGCCACCCGCAAACATCCGGCCTTCGCCTTTGGCTGCAGCCCCCGGGCGGCGGTGGCCCTGATGCGGGCCAGCCAGAGCCTGGCGGCCCTCAACGGGCGGGCATTCGTGCTGCCGCGCGACGCGCGGGACCTGGCGGTATCCGTGCTCAGCCATCGCATGCCGCTCAAAATGCAGGCGCGGGCGGAATGGGAGAGTGCGGAGCAGGTGGTTGCCACCCTGTTGGAACAGCATCCAATCGCGAAATGGGAGAAGGCCTAAATGCGTTGGCTGTGGCCAACCCAACGCGGCTGGATCCTGTGTGCGGGCGCCGTCTACTTGTTTGTGACGGCGACCATGTACAACAGTTTCGTGGTGTGCGCGTTCGCCAGCAGCGCCCTGGCCCTGACCCTGGCCAGCCTGGCCTGCGCCCTGGTGTCGCTGCGCGGACTGGTGGTCCAGCGGGGACCGGCCGGGGAGGCCGCGGCCGGACAGTTGCTGTCCATGCCGTTGATCGTCAGCAACCGGCTGAAGCGACGGCGCCAAACCTTTATCATCCGCGAACGGTGCGCCTTTGCGGCGGCCCCTGCGCATTTCACCTTGGTGGATGCGCTGGGGGCGCGGGAGGAACGGGTGGTGAACCGGCGCATCCTCACCCAACGCCGAGGCGGTTTCGAACAGCGCCGGGTCATTCTCCGGGGCGGGGACCCGGCCGGCTTGTTTTATCGTGAGCGGGCCATTGACCTGCCGCAATCCATCCTGATCACCCCGGCGGTCGAATCGCTGCCGGATTTTCCCTGGAAACCCAAGCCGACGCTGGTGGCCACCGCCGGTTCCGCCCTCAGTGTGGCCGGCACCAGCCAGGAGGTGTACAGCATCCGGGAACACCACGCCGCGGACGGGTTGCGCAATATTCACTGGAAGAGCAGCGCCAAATTTGGCCGGCTGATGGTGCGGGAATTTGAACGGGACGCGGTGATGTCGATCGCCCTCCTGGTGGACGCGGAAGCGGCCGGTGTGAGCGGGCCGGGGCCGGAATCGAATCTAGAGTACCAAGTTCGGGCGGCGGCCAGCATCATCACCCATGTGGCGGACCTCTACTGCCAGGTCGCGTTTGCCGCTGGCGGCGCGCGCCGCCGGTTGATCCCGCCCGCCCCGGCTTCGCAGATCAAAGCAAACGTGCTCTACGAACTGGCGTTATTGGAACCGGGACCGGTCCCGTTGGCCGAAGCCGCCTTGGATCTGGCGGAAAAACTGCCACGGGATGGCGTGGTGATCTGCCTGAGTCTGGCCGTCACCCCCGCCCTGGAAAACACCCTGCGCCTGCTGGCCCTGCAAGGCATGACCGTTCGCTGGTTCTGCGCCGACAAAAGCGCATTCCAGGCGGCGGACCGGCGCCAAGCCGCGGCCCCGGCGCCGGTCCCCCGGTTACGCCAAGGCATGTTCGAGATCTTCCATCTGCGACCGGGAACGTCGCTCACCGGAGCCTTGTGCCATGGGGCGTAACTCCCAGCCAGCCAGTCTCCCCGCGGAGGACCGGATGCCGTTGCCGAGCCGGTTCGGCATCCTCGTCCTGTTTCTCTGTGGCGCCACTGGCGGGCTGTGGCAATATGCGGACCCGCGGCTGACGCTGGGGGTGCTGGCCGGCGCCTTTCTGGCCATGGGGGTGTCATTCCTGCCCACCCGGAGCGGGTGGCAGTATGGCCGCTGGGGGATGCAGCTCGTCCTGGTCGGAATGGCCTTCTGGTGGATGCAGGCCCGGCTAAAAAGCACTGCCCTCGATCTGGCGCTCATTGAGTCCACCGCCCTGCTGGGCTTGGCCCTGCTGATGGAGCCGCCCCGGTCCGGCTACAACGTGGTGGCCTTCGGATCGCTGATCATGATCGCCTATGGCGGGTTCATTCCTTTGCGGCGCCTGTACTTGCCGGTGGCCATCCTGTTCGTGGCCACGGGGGTTTGGATGCTGTATCGGACGCGGGCGGCGGGGCTGGCGGAGCAGCGAACCCACACGGTCCGGCACTTGCGGACGTACCGCCAGGAGCGGGGGTTCCGGGCGATCCACTTTTTCTTGTTTCTGCTCGCCACCCTGGTTGTTTTTGCCCTGTTCCCCCCCGGCGGTCGCGGCGGTTTCGGGGTATTTCCCGTCAGTTTCAGCGTGACGGAACGCATGCGTTACCCGAAGCTGTGGAAAGAGTGGTGGCAGACGCCTTGGCTTCAGGATGACGCCGCCGCCACCAGGATGATCGACAGCGGCCGCAAGGTCCGCGTGATCACCCCGCGCGCCCAAACCCAAGTGAACACCGGGAACACCAGCCAGGCGTGGGAATCGTTGGATGGCAGCGGTGCGGGAACCCTTGGCCAAGCCTTGGTGTTCCGGGTGAAATGTACCGAAAAATTGTATTGGCTAGTGCGACTTTATGATGAGTATGACGGGACGCATTGGCGCTCCTCCCCTCTCGCGACCAACCGCTCCGGCATGGATTTTCCTGTCCTGGCCGGCCCCACCCGAACCGTTGACCAAAGTTTTGCGCTCGAGAAAACCGACTCGCCGTGGCTGCCCGGAGCGTTCATGATGGACCAGGTGGTTTGGGATACCCCGGACGGCGAGAGCAACGACGCCAATAGCCCGGACAACACCCCCGTCACCCGCCTAACGCCGGCCGGCGTTCATTTGGAAGGCTCCCCGCCGCCCGCGCCCTGGCGTTACCGCTGCCGGTCACGACTCCCGTGGTTTACCGGCGACCAGTCCGTCCTGCCCAAAACGTGGAGCAAAGACGCCCAACGGCTCCTGGACGTTCCCCTGGAGGCCGCCGCCCCGCGGGTCCGGCAACTGGCGCTCCGCCTGACCGCCCCCAAAACGACGCCTTACCGGAAGGCCCTGGCGTTAAGAGACTATCTGCGCTCCAATTACCGCTATTCCCTGACCTCACCCCGACCGCCACCGGGAGTGAATCCCGTCGAATTTTTTCTCTTTACCAGCCGGGAGGGTGCCTGCGCCCAGTCCGCCCAGGCGCTCACCGTGCTGGCCCGCCTCGCCGGCCTGCCGGCCCGGCTCGCCACCGGCTATGCCCCGGGAAATTACAACGTCGTCAGCGGCCTGTTTGAAGTTCATGAGTATCACGCCCACGCCTGGTGCCAAATCCTGATTCCGCCCTATGGCTGGCTGACGTTTGACGGCGTGGCCCCCGGCAACCTCAACTTGCAACCCACCCCCGCCGTACTCGGCAAGTTGCGGGATCCCTTCACCGATGAGTGGGAGGCGGGAGTACCCGAATTGGCCCGGCGGGAACCGGCGCCCGCCGAGGTCAATCCGATGGCACCCCCCAGCGACGCGCCGTCCCGCGTCGCGGCGGCCATCGAAAAGGTGAGGGACTCCATCGTGTCCCGCGCTCAGCAGGAAACCCGCACCGTCATGCCGGACACCAAGAGTCTGGCCAAGGCCACGGGCGCCGTTACCTGGGACGTCCTCAAACACACGCTCACCCAGGCCGGCACCCAATGGCGCCAGTGGCTGCGCGATCTGGGGCTTCATCTCACGCGGCAGTGGAATCGTTGGCTGGACGCCGTGTTCGGCATCAGTCACCACGTTTTTGCCGGCATGGCCCTGGCCGGCGCGCTTTTTCTCCTCGGTTTCCTGGTGCGGCGGCCGGTGGCACAAGCCTGGGGACGCTGGCGGCGGCAGCGGCGTTGTGCCCTGGCCTGGTCCCGCCTGTGCCGCGCCGCTGACGGCGACCCGCGCCTGGTGATCACCCACTGTTATGCCTTCAGCTCCGAACTGCTCAACCTGTGGGAGTGCCACCGTGCCGGTAATCAGGATCTGCTCGAATACGGGGACTGGCTGGAGCGGCAACACACGGCTGGCGGCACTGACCTGATGGCGATCTTCTCCCTGTTCATCCAAACCCGTTTCGGCCCCGCCGGCACCACCGCGGAGGAGGCGAAGACGGCCCTGGCCGCCGCACAACATCTGCACACCCGCTGGCGGGAAAGGCAACTTCCGACTTTGGCGACCCCAAGCGCCCCGTGAGTCAAGGCACCTTAATCACTTCCGCGAAGGCGCAGGCTTGGCCTTCCATGGGCAGGCGGAAGTCGAGGATGCCGGCGGCGTCCGTCCGGAGTTGCCATTGCTCATGCCGCATCAGGTCCTTGATCTGATAGTTCTGGTTCGGCGGCAACTGGTACACCTTGGTCACCGCCTCCCGCGGTTTTGGCTGATTGTTCAAGAGGGTGACAAAGAATCCGCCCCGGTCGTTTTGGGCCAGCCCCGCCTCATCCGCATCGGAGCTGAGGTGACGCCGGACGCCGGCGTCCGCCAGGATACGATCCATGACGCCGTTGGTGAAATCGTCGAGCGTCACCGAGAAGCCGACCAGCACCAGCCGGCCCTTGCCGACGGTACGGATCAGCGCGGCGGGGCGCTGGTCGGCCCACCGGGCCAGCACCATGTCCCCTGGCTTGGCGGTCAGGGCCAGTCCCGTGCGTCCGGCCAGCTGCTGGCGGCCAAACGTCACCGTTCCTTGGACGCCCTCCGCAAGCTCGATGTGCGCATATTGGCGCAGTAACAGATAGGGCGGCTGGCCGTCCAATCGGTTGTAGCCGGTCAGCCAGTTGGCGACCAGGGTGCCACCGTTCTCCATGAAGCGCATGAGCTCCCGGCAGGTTTCCTCCGGCAGGCAGAGGCTGTTGGTGTCCAGCAGGACCTGGCCTTTTTCCACTTTGCCGCGGGCCAGCAGATCCTCGTTGATCACGTCATATTCCCAGTGATTGAACGCCAGCGCCTCGTTGACCACATGGTGGTTCTGGAAGAACAGGTTCCAGTCCGGCGTCCCCACCCAGGAATCCCGCCAAAAACTGGTCACGGCGAGGTTGTCGCAGACCCGCGTGTAACTTTTTCGGATCTTCCAGAACGGCTTGTACTTGAACCACTCGAACAACTGGGTCCGGACCAGCCAGTGGCAGTAGGCCACATAGGCCACGTCGTTCTCGATGGCATGAGCGTAGAGGCGGGCAATGATCGCCTTCTGGGGGGGCACGGCGCCGCCCTCGGTGGTCAGTGGCACGCCGTAATGCCGCGCCAGGCGCGGTTCTCTGGCGGCATGGGTGGCGTATTCAAAACACTCCTGGTTGATGGTCCCGCCATACCGTTCCGCCAGTTGGTAGAAGCCGATCTGCGAAAACCCGGAGGTTTCGTCGCATTCGGGCTCGTAGGACGGGGCCAAATTGAGGCGGATCGGCTTGACCGGGTCGTGCTTGCGGATTTCGCGGCAGCACGCCTCCGTGACCGCCAGCATCCGTTCCTCGGTGAAGCGCAGCGCCAGGTGCCACAACACCGCCGTCTTGGGATCGTTGCCGTAGCGTTCCCGTTCTGGAAAGCGGACTCCGCCCTTGCCGTCAAAGAGTTCGGCGGCCGGCCGGCCGCCGTACAGCGCCAGGATCGCTGCCGGTGTTGCGTACCCCTTGCCGGCCAGAAAATTGGCCCAGGTTTGGCGTGCCGCCGCAGTCTGGCCGGCCTTGCCGACATAATAGTGCAGGCGGATGACGTAGCCCATGACGGCGTCATTGTTCTTCAGCCGTTCGGCCAGCTTGCCGTAAAGTTGCACCATCGCCTGGACCACCATGGGATCGGCCAGGTCGACCTGCTCCTCCTGGGTCTTCTTGGGATCGGCGGAACCGGACAGGGTGGGGGCCCAGTCTGGATTGCGGCTCCAGAACCCGAGGTACATCATGTACTTGAGCCCCGCCTGATCGGCCAGTTTGATCACCTGGTCCAGGTACTCGAAGGTGTACTGCCCCCGCTGCGGCTCCAGCATTCGCCAGAACCATTCCAGGCAGACGATGTCGTAGCCCTTGCGCTTCATCTCGGCAAAATCGCGGCGCAACGTGGTTTCGTCATGCACGTAGCCGATCATCAGGGTCAACGGCTGGTCGTACTGGCGGAAATTGGCGCCGGTGAGCGGTTGGCGCGGCGGCTCCCCCATGGAGGCGACGGTGACCCGGTCCAGGACAACGGGGGGGGCGCCGGTGGCCGGCTCCGGGACAAGGCTGAATGTGAGGTCATACAGCCCCTCCGGCTGGGCATTGGGCAGGGCGAACGGCAGTTCCACCGTGTCCCCGGCCTCAACCGCACTCCGCCACAACGGGAGTTCCTGGGTGGCGATCCGGTGCTGGCCGGCGTAAAGTTCAGCCACCAGCTTTCCCGTCCGGTCCCTGGCGGCAAAATTTTTCAGGCGCACGGTGCCGGTAAACGGTTGCCCCCGATAGTAATAATAACGGTCGAGCCAGGCCACTCCCTGCAATGCGGCGGGGGCGTCGATGGCGCCATCCGGGGCGGCCTGCCGGCGTTCGCTCCTGGCTCCGGTAATGGCCAACACTCCCGTGACGCTGCCGTTTGCCTCCGATAGAATGGAGAGCGAGGCGATTTCCTTGTCTGGATACGGGTTTTTCCACGGCATCATCCACACTCCGGCGGCGGCGCGGGTGGCGGTAAGCCCCTCCCACGCCAGTTCGGCCCCCGCCAATTCCGCAGGTTGTGCCCAGTCGCCGATGGTGTTGGAATCCACTTTGCGGATCGCGCGGCTACCATCCCGGTAAGTCAGGACGTACGTCACGCCTTCGCAGCCCCAGGCTCCCGCCTGCAAGAAATAGAGGACCGCAAACTTCCGGTTGACGGGAATGACCACCCGGTCCTTGAAATAAGGGCGGGCCTGTCCCCGGAACATCAAGCAGGAACGGCCGTGGTTGGTTGCGGGGTCGATGATGTCAAAGAGCACCCCGCAGAACGCCTGCCGGCCGACCGGAAGGCTGCGGAGGTCAGCACCACCCTGGTCGGTCCAGCCGCCAACCTGGTCGCCGGCCACCTCGTCACGGAACCCCTGGTTGCAATACGGACGGAGGTCCAGCGGTGCGAACTCCGCATCCGGCGCCGCGCCGGCTGCAGGCATTGCCCGGAGCATGAGGAAAATCCCTAGGACAAACAGGGGCGGTAAACGAATGGCGGAAACACGCATGGGCCGTAAGCCTTTGTTGAAAGCTGATACTGTGAAACTGAAGTCGGGACAACCAGCGGGAGTCAAAACCACCATTGGTCTTCGGCCTCACCAGCCGCCGGCGGCATCGTAGGTTTCCGGCCAGTACCACAAGTTGTAGCGGGCGTCCCGATCATCGGGCATCATGCGGTTCCAGGCCATTTTTTCCACATGCCCGTCGCAGAAGCCGAGATTGGAACCGCCCCCATGCCGGGTGGCTGGCCAATACTTTGAGTCCCAGCCGCCTTCGTTGAGGCCAGCCACCACCCCGAACCAATGGTCGGGAATCTGTTCCGCGAGATCTGCCACCAGAATCAGGCCGGGCGGCAGGCGTTCCAAATTCTGATTGAAATACCAGGAACTCGGGATCGGCCCCGCTTCGTTGGCGCCAATGCTGGTTTTGTAATAGATGTAGTAGTCGTCGGACTGGCCGGACAGGACCCGCCGGTCCACCGTGGTGTCGCTGGAACAGAAAAACGGCTGGTAATTTTCCACGTATTTGTAATCGACCAGCATGCGGTCCCAACGCCGATGGATGTGCAGGGACCGGGGCAGCATGCCGTTGAAATCCATCGAATAGGTGATCAACGCCAGGGAAATTCCCCGGACATTGCTGGAACAGCTGGCTTGTTTGGCCGTTTCCCTGGCCTTCCCCAGCGCCGGCAACAGCATCGACGCCAGGATGGCGATGATCGCGATCACCACCAGCAGCTCAATCAGGGTGAAGCGGTTTTTCATCGCGGGCGTCTCCGTCATCGTCCCGGACATTCCTGGAAAGTCCAGCCCTTTTCATCCACGATATGGTTGTACAGAAATTTGTCGGCTGGCCGCCCCTCGCCAGCCATGATCTGATAGAGGGAATTGAATGCCTCGCGCCCCAGTTCCTCCGCCGGTTGAACCACGCACGGCACGCCTGGGTAAAGCTGGGACAGCAGGGGCGAGCCCATGCCGACCACCAAGATCTTGTCCCCGGCGTTTTCCAGAGCGCGCAGGACTCCCAGGGTCGGCATGGTCATTTGCACCACTACGGCGTCCGGTGGGTTGCCGGCGGCCAAAATGGCCTTCATCTGGTCGCGCCCGGCGGCCACCTGATCCGGCACTTCGCAAACACGCAGGTCGCGGGAGGCGATTCCGCCGGCCGCACAGGCCGCCTCGACCCCGGCGCGGAAATCCCGGTCCACCAGGGTGCCCTGGTTGCCGACCAGGAGCACCAGTTTTCGGCAGCCCCGGATCAGGACAAACCGGGCGGCTTGATAGCCGCTGTGGTGATTGTCAATGTCCACGCAGGCCAGGTTCTCCGTCAACTCCTGGCTGCACTTGCCGGCCACGGCGGGAATCCCCTCACGCTTGAGCAATTCCACCCGTTCGTCCGCTTCATGCAGGGATGCCAGGATCAAGCCGTCCGCGCGCCGGCCCTTGACAATGTTGACGAAATTGACGGCCGGCTCATCGGGCGCCATATACGACAACAGAATGCCGTAGTTCCGGGCCGCCGCCGCCACCCGAATGCCGTGCAGAAAGGCGGGAATGAACGGGTCACTGAACACCGTTTCGGCCGTGAAGGGAATGTGCAGTCCCACCGTGTACGACTTTCTGGCGCGGAAGCCGCGCGCCAGGTGGTCCCGCACATACCCCAGTTCCCGGCACACCCGCCGGACTTTCCGTGCCGTCGCTTCGGTGATCCGGGGATCGCCGGACAACACCCGGGAGACCGTGCTCTGGTTGACCCCCGACTTCTCCGCGATTACCTGTGCGGTCAAACTCCGAGGGACTGCCTTGCGGTTGTCTTTGACTTTGTTCATGAATACGCTAATGGTGGCCGCCGGCGAACTCTACACCTGGATTATTTAAGCGAACGGTTCGCTGTCTGCTGTAGCTGAGCGCTTGTAGCGCGGCGGAGACGTTCCGCCGGGCTGCAAGCTCTATTTGCTATACGCATTCTTTGGTCGCCCACATCAACCGGCAAATGGATGGTTCCGAGCACCATTTTAAAGCCTGTGCTCACACGGAGACGCGGAGCCCGCGGAGGTTGCCGATCAGGCTGGTCATCGCCGGACGCCGCCCGACCCTGGGCGGAAGACGGCGCGTCTCGCCGCTTCCACCCGGCACTATCTCGTCTCAGCCCCGCTTTCGCCGGCACACCAGCAAACCGCCCATGGCCAGCAGCGCCAGGGAGGCGGGCTCGGGGACGATACTGAAGTTGTCCACCTGCATGAACCCTTCGCGGTCAGTATTGACCCCCAGCAGAACTTGTAGATTGGCGCTCGTGTCAAAACTGCTAAACAGGCTGCCGACATTGCAGGTGCCAACCGTCTGCCAGTCTGTGGATGGCGAGGTCTTGGCATACGCCGTCAGTGTGTTCCCCACCCGGGCCAGCCGCATGCTCTCCGCCGTTTCTGGAGTGAACGCCACTGTGATGCCCGTCTGGTACACATCATCCACAAAAAGAGCGTAATAGGCAGGATCGAAATTATAGAGTTGCCGCCGGAGTTCGACTTTATGACTGTTGGCATTGACGGTCAGGTACATGACGTCATAGGTCAGGCGCCAATTATCATGGTTTTGCTGATCCCAAGTCAAGCTGTAGTCAATGGACATGTCGAAACCCTGTTCGGTGTGCAGGTCGCCCACGCTGGTCATACCCCACGTGTCGCCAGTGACATTGACGTCCTTCTTGAACCAGGCGTAGCCCAAGGACTGGCCGACCTGGGAGTTGGCGGTGTTAGAAGAGTAAACCTGCCACTTGGAATAGTCCCAGTTCGTTCGGTTGAAGTCGTCGCTGGTCACCACTGCGGAGCCCGCGGTCATCACCCCGGCGAATCCCGCCACTGCCATTATCCCCAAGAGTTTTGCTTTCATGCGACCTTGCCTCCGCCTTTCTGAGGTTGTTTTTGCGGGCCATTGCGACCCATTGGTTAGTGAATATAATGCATACGCATGCATTGTCAAGTCGGAGCCCGGCTTTCGGGCAAGCGATCACGGTGCGAACAGGAGGTAAACGCGACCCGCAAACACGGGCCCGTCCCGCTGCGGTATGGGTGGGCATGAATGGCCGCCCATAAGCCCATGTGCAAGCTTAATCAGCGCCGGATCGCCACTGCGAAAGAGGACCGTGGTGACCGTGACGACGAAGAGGACACGGAGGATGGAACGGCCCGGTCTGGCGGCGTTCCCGGACCACCGCGCCCTCAAGGTCTTCAGCGTCCTCCCTGTCCTTGCTTGCGTTATACATGAAAATGCATTCAAATGCACTATGTGAACAGCTTCAGCCTATGGTTTCTTGGCGAGCTTTGCGATCTTGGCGAGAGAATAATCGGGGGAGGGGACGCGGTTTGCTGCCACCGCTCTCAGTTGCGGCCCGGGCAGTGGAAGCCTTCGCCGGGCTTGAGGATTTTCGCCGTCACCCCCGGGCAGAAGTGCTTGCAGGCGTAGAGGAAGCCGGCGGGGTCGCCGCCATGCTCGACAAACAGCCAGAAGTGGTGTGGAATGACGGTGTGCGGCTTGGCCTGCTGCGCCATCTGCGCCGCGTCGATGTGGTTCATGTTGCCGAAATTGCCGTTGATGCACGGCAGCAGCAGGTCGGGCCGCAGGTCATACAACGGCTTGAAGCGGACCGGGCAGAGGGAGCTGTCGCCGGAGTGCAGGACGCGCACGCCGCCGAAATCAAACAGGGGCGTCACCGCATCGGGCGCGGCGTCGCCATGGTCCGAATTCACCGTATCCACGGTCACGCCGGCGATGCGCGTGGTGCCGCTGACTGGCAGTTCGACCAGGCGTCCGGGCGCGAAGCCGAGGGTGCGGAACCCCTTGACGCAGCTCGCCGGCCCGGCGAACACGCAGTTGGGGTTGTTGCGGGCAATGGCCGGCAGGGTGTCGGCATCCAGATGGTCGGCGTGGTCATGGGTGCAGACCACGACATCACATCGCACCTCGTCCGGCCGGAGGGGGGGCGGACACATCCGCTTGAACCCGAACAGACGTTCCACCGAATCCGTGAGGTAGGGATCAACCAGCCACACCTGGCCCGCCGCCGTCTTGAAGGCGAACCCGGCGCCGCCCAGCCACCACACCTGCACCGTGCCGACCGGCACCGTCGTGTGATCAATCCGCATCTGCAAGCTGTCCATCTGAATGACTCTCCTGGGCGCTTGCCGCGAGGCGGCAAGCATGGGGTTTCAGGTATTTAGGAAGACGTTTGAGGTGATTTATAATAGCGGTCGAGTAGCCACAATATGAACATGAATGCAGGCATCGCAAGGCCTTGCTGAACACGGGTGCATGACCGCTTTGTCGGACGATGTTGGGGCCACCCTTTTGGAACAGGGTGCTCCCAACCGGTCTCATTGCCATGCCCTTTTCCGCAGGGATGATTTGCGTATATTTCGGCCGCCGGGTATGGTAAAGGCAAGTGTGCGGCCGGCAGTTCCGCGGAGGGGGGCTGGTGCCTCCGTCCGTTTCCGGCGCTGACCATCCGTGCTCCCGCGCCTGGTGCGCAGGGCACGCCAAGGGGAGATCACTCAGATGAACACGCATCGCATTGTCTCGAAGATGGTGATGGTGACGGTGGCCTGGTGTCTGGCCGGGGCTGCCGCTCTGGCGGCCGGGGGAACCCTGGCGAACCTGCAGACGGCCTATCAGGGCGAATCCAACGCCAAGGCCCGTTACGAGGCGTTTGCCGTCAAGGCCGATGCGGAAGGGTACAAGTCCGTGGCGGCCCTGTTCCGGGCCACGGCGCATTCGGAAGGCATTCACGCCACCAAGCATGCCGCGGCCCTCAAAAAACTGGGCGCCGTCGCCACGGCTGAGGTCGCCGTGCCGGAGGTGAAATCCACCCGGGAGAATCTGGAGGTCGCACTGAAGGGCGAGACCGCGGAACGCACCGCCATGTACCCGGAATTCATCAAGCAGGCGGAAGCGGACAACAACGGCAAAGCCAAAATGTCGTTCATGGGGGCGCTGGCCGCCGAGACCGAACACGCCAAGCTTTATCAGCAGGCGCTGAATGACCTGGACGGCTGGAAGGCCACCGGCAAGACCTTCCTGGTCTGTGAGGTCTGCGGCTATACAGCCTTGGACGCGGGCCTGAAGAAGTGTCCGGTCTGCGCCGCGCCCCGGGCAAAGTTCGATTTCTTCAAGTAAGACATTCAAAATTGGCAGACAACGTGAGACAGGCAATCTTGCCTGTCCTGGCCTTCCGCAGGGTTGCGGCACAACGGACGCCCCCCGGCCGCCCGAGGCCGGGCGGCTCCCGTGGATGGGAAAACCTCGTTACTTTTGAGAGCATCTCTAACGAGTTCCAAATACATATGGCAAAGTAGAACCGACTCATGCTGAAGTTGGCGTGGCTATTGGTGGCGGCCTCCCAGTTGGCGGTGGTCGTCGGATGCTGGGCGTGGAATCATGTGCATCACCCGATGGGCAACCAGCTCACAGGGGATGCCGCCGGCATGTTCCTGGCCTATGGCCGGCTGGCAGGGTTGCTGGCGGCGTTCGCCATTCTGCTGCAACTGCTGCTGATGGGGCGCCTGCCCTGGCTCGGCCGGACGTATGGCTTTGACCGGCTGGCCCGCGCCCATCATGTTCTAGGGGTCGCCTTGGTCGTGCCGCTGTTGGCGCACCCGGTGCTGGTAACCCTGGGGCATGCCGCCGAAAGCGACCAAAGCTGGCTGGCGCAGAACGGCGATTTTCTGCGCCACTGGCCCTATTTGTGGGCCGCCGCCCTCGGTTCGGGACTGATGGCGGTGGCCATCGTCACTTCGGTCCTGGTGGTGCGGCGGCGCCTCAAGTATGAAACCTGGTACGCCATCCATCTGACCCTGTATCTGGCCATCGCCCTGGTGTTTCTGCACCAGGTGGCGGTGGGTAGTGACTTCACCGACCATCCGTGGTACCGTTGGTACTGGTTTGTGCTCAACGGAGTTGTGGCCCTCAATCTGGCCGGGTACCGGTTCCTCCGGCCGCTCTGGCGCTTCCACCGTCATCGCTTCACGGTGGGCCGGCTGGTGCCGGAGACAGCGGATGTGACCTCCGTCTACCTGGAAGGGCGGGATCTGGCCGGCTTCCCGGCCCGGGGCGGCCAGTTCCTGCTGGTCCGCTTTTTGGCCCGTGGCTTTCGCTGGGAGGAACACCCGTTCTCATTGTCCCAGTGTCCCGACGGCCGCACCCTGCGGCTGTCCATCAAGGCGGTGGGCGATTTCACCCGCCGGATTCCGGCGCTGGCGCCCGGCACTCCGGTGATCGTGGACGGTCCCCACGGCCTCCTCACCGCCGACCGTTGCCGGTTCGGAAAAGTCTTGCTGCTGGCGGGCGGGATCGGCATCACCCCCATCCGCGCTGTGGCCGAAGATCTGGTGCGGCAGCAACATGACGTGATTTTGTTCTACGCCAACCGCAACCGCGCCGGCATCGTCTTTGAACAGGAACTGGCGGCCCTGGCGGCCGTTGCGGACGGGCGCCTGAAAATTCATCATGTGTTGAGCGCGGATCCGGGCTGGCCCGGCGAGCAGGGACATCTGGACCGGGAACGGATTCTCCGCCTGGTTCCCGATGTGCGGGAACGCGAGGTCTTCCTGTGCGGTCCCCCGCCCATGATGCGCACCCTCCGCCGCGCCCTGGCCGACCTTGGCGTTCCCGGCCGCCGCATCCACGACGAACGGTTCTCCCTATAAATCCCGGTGCCGGGAGTTATAATTATTTCCGGGAAAAAGACTGGCACCGTTTTGGAGTGCGGCAATTCCTTTGCCGTTTTTTCTTTTGCGATCTTTCGCGTTCTATCGCGGTGAATCCGAACATTTACGTGTTACCAGGCACCAGCTCTTTCAGAGCCGCGAACGAAGCGACCGTAGAAAGCGAAAGTGACCGGTCAAAAAGATCAACGTTGATTGGAGATGCAACCTCTTTTGACCCGTCACTGACGTTCCGGGCTCGGATTTTTGGCGCCTCTATGCGAGGATGCCTTGGGCGGCGGCCGGTGTCAGGCGTGTTGCAGGGCGCGGATGGCGGCGGCGGGATCGGCGGCGCGGAAGACACTGGTGCCGGCGACCAGCAGGTCGGCCCCGGCCGCGACCACCTCGGCCACATTTTTCGGGCCGATGCCGCCGTCCACTTCCAAATACACCGGGCGCTGGCCCTGAGTGATGGCTTGGCGCAGGGTGCGGATCTTGGGCAGCATTTCCGGCATGAACGCCTGGCCGCCGTAACCGGGCTCCACCGTCATCACCAGCACCAGGTCGATCTGGTCCAGCCAGGGCAGCAGGGCGTCCGCCGGAGTGTTGGGGCGCACCGACAGGCCGGTGGCGCAACCGGCGGCCCGGATGCGCGCCAGCACGTCCGCCACCGGGTCGGCGCATTCCACGTGGAAGGTGATGCTGTCCGCGCCCGCTTCGGCGAACGGGGTGACAAACCGGCTCGGGTGCGAGACCATCAGGTGGACGTCAAACGGCAGCGACGAGGTGCGCCGGAGCGCTTCCACCAGTGCCGGGCCAATGGTCAGGTTGGGCACAAAATGGCCGTCCATGATGTCCAGGTGCAGCACATCGGCGCCGGCGGCGGCGATGCGCTGGACCTCGTCGGCCAGCCGTGCGAAGTCCGCCGCCAGCAATGACGGCGCCACCCGCACATGACCGGGAGCCGGGACAGGCAACGGAAAACGAGCCATTTTTGATAAATCCTTAGGAATTGGGAACGCCCGCGACTGACAGCGCCTACTTTAGCCTGAAAACCAGGCGCGGCCACTGATTGGAACCGGTGATGTCTGACCGTTTGGTCTAATCATGTTGGGGCCACCCTTTTGGAAAAGGGTGATCCCCCCGCGCTCCGCGCTTCGCAGTCCCGGCCCCGCCGGGTCGTTCACATGTTCACTCTGCACCCCCCTTCCTAAAACTTTTGTTTGTTTTTACGGATTCCGCAGGCAGCCCCAGTGATCCCAGGCGCAGTCTGTCGCGCGATGGCTGCCTGCGGAATCCGCAAAAGGCACAAAAAGGTTTGACGGAGGGTTTGGGAACCGCCTTTCCTCAAAAGGGGGTTCCCAACATTGTCCGTCAGAATTGTCATGCACCTACGGGGGCGGGAAATTGAAAAAAAGGTGTTGGGTGGTATCGTTTGACGCGATGGGGGTGCTTAGGGCAAAAACCGTGGCTGAACACGAATCAAATTCGCACTGGCGGTCTTCACCTGATTCAGGCCACCAATCTTTCGGGTGATGCGAATGGTTTGATTATGCTATTAAAGGTTACTATGTTAGTTGGCGTGATAAGGTGATGGGCATTGTGGGGGATGCGGTGAGCAAGATTTCAGAACCCAATATTAAGGCATTGGCCTTACTGGCTGGCAATCGCTGCGCATTCCCCAAATGTCCGGAAATTTTGGCGGCTGAAAACGGGGCTATTTCAGGTAAGATTGCACATATCAAGGGGCAGCATCCGGGGTCGGCTCGTTATGATTCAAGCATGACAGAGGATCAGCGCAATCATTACAAAAACCTCATTTTTCTGTGCCCGAACCATCATGAGGAGATCGACAAGGTCAATCCTGGCAGTTATCCACCGGAAAGGTTGCATGAAATAAAGGTGACCCATGAACGATGGGTATCGGAACAATGCAGGAAACAAATGCCAGAAGTCCAGTTTGCCGAGCTGAAGGTGGTCACCAATTATTTAGCGGAGGCCCCCATTCCGCAAGGCGGCAGTTTCGATGTCATTCCAATTAAGGACAAAATTCACCGGAACAATCTTTCCGCTGCCGTTGAAGCGGACATTACACTTGGGCTGTGCCGTGTCTCGTTGGTGGAAGATTACATTCAGCGCAATCTTGATCCCGAGTTTGGCAACCGTTTGCGATATAGGTTTGTCAATAACTATTTAGAGTTAAGGGAGAAAGACGGGTTGCGTGGAGATGACTTGTTTTATGCACTCTGGCAGTTTGCCTCGGGCAATTCAACTGTTTTTCGCGTTCAGGCGGCCGGCCTGACGGTTTTGGTGTACTTGTTCCAAGCATGCGATGTGTTTGAAAAATGATTTTGCCGACCAAACATCTTGGCTTGTCACGCTCTATTCTTGGCATGGGAGCTGCATTGTTGGAGAACCTGCGGGAACCTCAAACGGTTTCATCCCTATGGGGGGCGGTGCGTTCCCGGTCAGAAGTCGTGACCTTCCAGCGGTTCACGTTGGCTTTGGATTTCCTATATCTTATTGGCGCCGTCGAGTGGGACGACGGGATGTTGCGGAGGAAACAGCCATGATTTATTCTGTCCGCAGCGACCAGCCAACTTTTAAACCCGTTGAATTCCAGTCTGGTTTCAATATGGTGCTTGCCGAGCGCTTGCCGGAGGCTACGAAAAAGGACTCCCGTAACGGCCTTGGCAAAACGACATTGATTGAAATCATCCATTTTTGCTTGGGGAGTAACAAGGAGGGAACGCTGGCCAAACCGGAACTTGACGACTGGACGTTTACCTTGGAAATGGACCTGTTTGGCCGGCGTGCCCAGGTGTCACGCAACACGGCAAAACCGGCAGTCATTTCACTTGTGAGTGATTTTGCCGGATGGCCGGAAAAACCAAGTTATAACCAAAAACTCGGCGAATATGCAATGAATGCCACGGATTGGAGGCGCTTGCTCGGCCTGGCCGTTTTTGCGATTCCGGAGATGGATGAGACGCGAAAGTACAAACCCAGCTTTCGTAGTTTGGTTTCTTTTTTCATCCGTAATGGCGCCGAGGCCTTTGTCAGTCCGTTCAGCCATTGCACTAAGCAACAAGAATGGGACAAGCAAATTCATAATGCCTACCTGCTGGGCCTTGACTGGGAGTTCGTCTCTTGCCTTCAAATTCTGAAGGATCGAACCAAGGTTCTCAAGCACTTGAAACAGGAGGTTGCCTCCGGAATGGTGCCTGGTTTCCGAGGGTCGCTTGGTGAACTGGAGGCGGAACGCATGCGCTTGGAAGGCAAACTGGTCCAGGAACAGGAAGCGCTGTCCACGTTTCAGGTCATTCCGCAGTACCGCGATTTGGAACGCGAGGCCAATGAATTGACCAACGCCATCCATGGCTTGGTCAACGATACGGTGGCCAACCAAAGCCTCATGCAACACTATCAGGAGGGTCTGGTTGAAGTGCGGGATGCCGATTCCGGCCAGGTCGCCAGTCTGTATGCTGAAGCCGGCATCGAGTTTCCGCGGCAGGTGACGAAGCGGTTGGACGACGTTCATGCGTTTCACCGGCAAGTAGTGACCAACCGTTGCGATTTCCTAAAAATCGAACTCGCGCGGCTGGAACGGCAAATCAATCATGACAAGGCGGAAGTCGAACGACTGACCGGATGCCGGGCGGAACTGATGGGGATCTTGGAAAAAGGACGGGCGCTTGATGAGTATACGGCGCTCCAGAAGCGTTACCAAGCCACGGTTGCCCTGTTGGAAAATATAAAAAACCGGGCGGCGCAGTTGCGTGAGTTTGAGAAGGGGAAAAGCGAACTGGAGATCGAGCAAAGCCAGCTTTGGCAACAGGCGCAGATCGCCTATTCCGAGCGGGAGTTGCAACGCCGTCGCGCCGCCGGCTTTTTTAACGCCAATTCCGAAGAACTTTATGACGCACCGGGAAACTTGTCTCTCGACGTGACTAAGACGGGCTACAGGTTTGGTGTTGACATCAAACGTTCCGGCAGCGGTGGCATTGAGCAGATGAAAATTTTTTGCTATGACCTTATGCTGGCCCAGCTCTGGGCCGGCCGGACGACGATTCCCCTGATCCACGACAGCACGTTGTTCGCCGATGTGGACGAGCGGCAACGTGTCAAAGCGCTTGAACTGGCGGCACGGGAGAGCCAAGCGAAGGGGTTTCAGTACATCTGCATGTTCAATTCCGACAACCTGCCCGTCAACGAGTTTACCCGAGATTTCGACTACCGGAAATTTATCCGGCTCACCTTGACCGACGCCCGCGAAGATGGCGGGCTTCTCGGTTTCCGATTCTGAAAGAGCGTCATGCCTTCGAACTATCAAGATTTAACCCGTGAAGAACTGATCCGGCAGTTGGCGGCGCGTGACGGGCCGGGGCGCGCGGCGGTTCGGATTGGTGTGGGAGCGTGACGCCATCGGGCATGAGGCGGCGCTGAATGCGGATTTTGTGGTGCTGGATCTGGATCCTGAGTTGTGCGTCGGCGCGGCGCCCTACCGGAATTTGCTGATTGAGGGCGATAATTTCGACGCCCTGCGTTACTTGCGCATGACGCATGCCGGCCAGGTGAAGTGCATTTGCATTGACCCGCCGTACAACACTGGCAACCGCGACTTTATCTACAATGACCGGTTCGTGGACGCGGAGGACAGTTTCCGCCACTCGAAATGGCTGGAGTTCATGTACCGCCGCCTGCTGCTGGCGCGTGATCTGCTGCGCGAGGACGGCGTGATCTTCGTCAATATCGGCGAAGAGGAAATGGCGCACCTGTCCGGCCTCATGGACCAGGTCTTCCCCGGCATGAAGGTCGGCACGTTTGTGTGGCGTACCCGTAGCGGAGCCAATATCTCCAAGGACTACTTTGTAAGCTTGGACCACGAATATGTACTGTGCTACGCTAACAAAGGTTTTTCTTTTCGTGGGGTAGCGAAGTCTCTTGCAGGATATGGGAACCCGGACAATGACCCGCGCGGCGATTGGGTCAACTACAATCTGACCAAAGGTCAATCATACAAGGAGCGCCCGCGCTCGTATTATCCACTCCAAAATCCCGACAACGGCGTGTGGTATCCCTGCAATCCCGACCGAGTATGGGCATTTTCATCAAAGAAAATGGTCAAGTCTGGCCAAAAGCTCCAATCCAAAGCCATGGAACAGATCGTCACCGAAAGGCGCATTCTTTGGCCCCAGAACGATCAGACTACGAGCTACTCCTCATTGACGGAACTGTTCGCGGCGATTGACGCCGGAACGGCCCATCGCCATCTTCGGCGCGGATTGCCAGAGTTGGAATTTTGGGTTGGGAAAACCATAGGATTTGGAATGCCTCGGTACAAAATGTTTAAGTCTGACCTGCGACAGGCAGAGAACCCAATCTCGACGTTACTTTTACCGGCATCCGTGAAGAGGACTGAAGTCGAGTCTATTGAAGCAGATACAGTTACGATTCTGCAAACGGGCTTCACTTCAGATGGCTCATCTTTGTTGGTCGATATGCTGGGCACCAAGGACTTTCCTTATCCCAAGCCTTTGTCTCTGATCCAGTCGTTGGTAGGGCAGGCAACCGGGCCGGATGATTTGGTGGTGGATTTCTTTGCTGGCAGCGGCACGACGGGGCACGCCGTGCTGGCCTTGAACGCGGAAGAGGCGGACGGCAACCGGCAGTTCATCCTGGTGTCCTCGACGGAGGCGACGGCGGCGGAGCCGGAGAAGAATGTTTGTCGCGACATCACCCGGCGGCGGCTGGAGAAGGCGGTCAACGGTTACCATGTGCCGACGAAAAAGGGGATGAAGGCGGTTGACGGGTTGGGCGGAAGTTTCGCTTATCTGCGGACGCGGCGGATTCCGGTGGGCGACCTGCTGGACGTGGAACATGCGCAGCTGTGGAACGCCTTGCAGCTTTTACACTTGGGTGAATTGACCCCCGCGCCGGAAAAGGCGCCGGTCTGGGTGGCGGGCGGGGCGGAGTTGCAGCTGGTCTATTTGCCGCGGGCGACGGCGGCGGCGGTGAAACAGGCGGCGGAAGTGGCGGAGTCGGCGGCGGCAACGGTGATCTATACTTGGCAACCGGAACTGGTTCGGCAACGGCTGATTTTTGCCAACATCCGCGTGGAGAAAGTTCCGGCGTGCCTGGCGCTGCGGTTTGGATTAAAGCTATGATGGTTTTGAAGAGCTTTCAAGACGATGCGGTGACGCGCGGGGTGGCGAGCTTTAGCTACCTGCGCGGCCTGCTGGAACAAGCCGGGGAGGACGCGACCAGCCGGGCAACGGCGGTGGCGTGCCATGGCTACATCCTGATTGAAGCGCCGACGGGGGCGGGCAAGACGCTGATTGCGGGAAGCTTGGCGGAACGGTTTAGCAGCGTCGAAAAGGTGGTGTGGTTTTGGTTCGCGCCATTTGGCGGGCTGGTGGAGCAGACACGACTCAGCCTGCGGGAGCGGTTCGCGGGCTTGCAGGTGCGGGAGTTGCGCAATGACCGCACGGTGGAGACCGCGCGGAGCGGGGATGTCTTCGTCACGACCTGGGCGACGGTGGCGGTGGCGAACAAGGACGGGCGCAAGGTCCGGCAGGCTGGAGAAGAGCAGCCTTCGGCGGATGAATTCATTCCGGCGCTGCGCGCGGCGGGGTTCCGGATCGGCGTGGTGGTGGACGAGGCGCATCACGGGTTCAAGAAAAGCACGCAGGCGGTGGCCTTTGTCAAGCAGGTTTTACGGCCGGATTACACGGTGTTGGTAACGGCGACACCGAACGATAAAGACATCCGGGTTTTCCTGGATGAGATGCACGCGAAGGAAGACAGCCTGTTCAAGATCGGCATTAGCCGGGTGGACGCGGTGGCGTCGGGGTTGGTAAAGAAGGGGTTGCGGGCGATTGCCTACCTCGCGGCGGAAGAGAACCGGGGATTGGTGGATTACGAGAAGACGGCATTGGCAGAAGGGGTGCGCATTCATCGTGAAGTGGAGCGGCTGTTGAAGCAGCAAGGGGATTAACCTCAAACCGCTGATGCTGGTGCAGGTGGACTCGCATACCAAGACGAGCGTGGAGCGCGCGAAGGAGGAGCTGAAGGCGCTGGGAATTCCAGAGGCGGCGATTGCGGTACATACGGCGGATGAGCCGGACGCGAACTTGATGGCGCTGGCGAACGATGAGCGCCGGGAGGCGCTGATTTTTAAAATGGCGGTGGCGCTAGGGTTTGACGCGCCGCGGGCGTTCACGCTGGTGTCGATGCGCGGGAGCCAGGATACAGATTTTGGCGTGCAGGTGGCGGGGCGGATTTTGCGCGTCCACCGGCGGCTGCAAGGCAAAAAGGGGTTGCCTGACGCCTTGAACTACGGGTACGCGGTGTTTGCGGATTCCGCAAATCAGACGGGCATGCTTTCGGCGGCGGAAAAGATCAATCGGTTCCGAACCGGGATACAGGAGGTTGCGCCGTCGGCGGTGTGGGTGACGGTTGGCGAAACGCAGATGGTTCAGATTTTGCAGAACGGGCAGGCGGCATTGATTCCGGGGCCCAAAGATCAAGTAACGCCGGAGAACTTCGACCGGATTGCGGTAACGGGCGAGCCGGCTGACCCGAATGGCATAAAAGAATCTGTCCAGTCGCTATTTTCAGGTTTCGAGAATGTGGGTTGCGGATCGACGGATGACGTTAAGTTGGCGGCCGCGCCGGCGGTGACGCGGCTTTCGGTGACGGCGTTCCGGTATCCGCTAAAACACGGGATGCCGGCGGTCTTCAAGACGGAAGAGTTGCCGGCGGTCATGGACGAACTGGTTCATGATCTGCCGGCCATGATCAATTTTGATCGGGATTTGCTGTTGGCCGGGCAGCGGGAAAATGTTCAGATCACGCGGGTGGATGTGGAAGCCTTCACTCACGCGATGTCGAAGCAGATGGTGATGGCGACGCTTTCCGCCGAGGATGTGCGGAAAAGGGCGCAGGGACTGCTATTTCGGCTGGATTATCTTGATCCACGCGAAATTCGCACGGTTTTGATGGAACGGTTACGCCAGGAATACGAGAAGGCCGGAATCTCACAAGTGGCCAACCATCCGGCGCGGTTGCGGAATGCGTTTGACTTGATTCTGGCGTACTGTCCGGAATTGATTCAGGATACGGCGAAGCAGTGCCTGGCCAAGCATATCGTGGTGCGGGACGCCGGACCGTTGCCGGTGTCGCTTGATTCGGACGTTGGGTTACGGCCATCGGAGAAAAATATTTACGGTGTTTATCCGTCGGGGATGAACAGTTGGGAGGCCGCGTTTGCGGAGTTACTGGACCAGGATCTGAACGGGCGGGTGAAATGGTGGCATCGGAATCCGAGCAGGGCGCCGTGGTCGGTAAAGGTCATCCTGTCGAGTGGTAAAGGGTTCTATCCGGACTTTGTGGTCGGGCTGAACAATCGTGGCCTCGGTGACGGGGTGTTGTTGGTGGAAACCAAGTTTTATTTTGAGGATGAACTGGGAATTGAGAAGGTGAATTCCGAGCACAAGGTCTACCGCCGTCCGTTGATTTTGACCTATGAGGAGGAGCGACGGTGGATGTCGGTGCGTTACGACGTTGCCCGGCATAAGAATGTACTGGACCGCGTGTTTGACCTGGCATGGGCGGGTGGGTTTGTGTGAATCCGCGCTATATTGCCGCCTTGGGGCGCGGATTTAGCGTCCGGCGAATACACTCAATCCACAGATTTATGCTAAGGAGAACTGCCATGCGTCCTGTCACCTTGTTCACCGGCCAGTGGGCCGATCTGCCGTTGAAGGTTTTGGCGAAAAAGGCCGGCGAGTGGGGCTATGACGGCCTGGAACTAGCCTGCTGGGGCGACCACATGGATGTGCGCAAGGCCGCCACCGACAAGGCTTATGGCAAATCGGTCCGCGCCCTGCTCAAGAAGCACAAACTCGACGTTTGGGCGATCAGCAATCATCTGGCCGGCCAGCTGGTCTGCGATCTCAATAACGACGCCCGCTCCGACATCTTCGCCCCCAAGTCCTGCCACGGCAGCGCGCAGAAGAAACGCGCCTGGGCCATTGAGGAGATGAAACTCACCGCCAAGGCGGCCCAGAACCTGGGCGTGCCGGTGGTCAACGGCTTTACCGGTTCTTCCATTTGGCATCTGCTTTACAGCTTCCCGCCGGTGTCGCCGGCGATGGTCGATGCTGGGTTCAAGGATTTCTCCGACCGCTGGAACCCGATTCTGGACGTCTTCGGCAAGTGCAAGGTCAAGTTCGCGTTGGAGGTACACCCCACCGAGATCGCCTTTGACCTGCATACCGCCAAGCGCGCCCTGGCCGCGGTCAAGAACCGGCCCGAGTTCGGCTTCAATTTCGACCCCAGTCACCTGCATTGGCAGATGGTGGACCCGGTCAAATTTTTACAGGAGTTCCCGGAGCGGATTTACCACGTTCACATGAAGGATGCCG
The DNA here is from genome assembly GCA_903896595.1 of uncultured Lentisphaerota bacterium. Lineage (GTDB taxonomy): Bacteria > Verrucomicrobiota > Lentisphaeria > Oligosphaerales > CAITYL01 > CAITYL01. The sequence goes on along the minus strand of CAITYL010000360.1, from coordinate 8,349 downwards.
CTCTGACCCTGGACGGGCGCAGCGGCATTCTTTCCAGCCACCTGAACTTCGGCGAGGCCGGCCGCGGCTGGGATTTCCGCAGCCTGGGCCACGGCGGGGTCGATTTCGAGGAGATCATCCGCCAGTTGAACCGGATGAATTACCAGGGCCCGCTGTCGGTCGAATGGGAAGACTGCGGCATGGAACGCGAGTTCGGCGCCCGCGAGGCCTGCGAGTTCGTGCGGAACGTGGACTTCCGCCCGTCGGCTCACGCCTTCGATGCCAATTTCGACAAGTAAACCCGTTCAAAATAAAGTTCAATGTGTTTATTTTGATGTTGTTATGACTGTTATGTTGGGGCCACCCTTTTGAAAAAGGGTGTTCCCAACATCAGCCTTTTATGCTGTAGGCTGAAGGTAATTAAGATCGCATTCTGACGCGGCATGTGGTGGGCGCATTTGGCAAGGAGGGCGGACGATGGCGGGCACGGGCAAGGCGATAACGGCGGTGGCCACGACCGAGGTTCCGGCGGCGATCGGGCCGTACAGCCAGGCGGTGCGCGCGGGCAGCCTCCTGTTCACCAGCGGGTTGTTCGGGACACGGGCCGGCACGGGCGAACTGGCGGGCCCCGACATCCTGGCGCAGGCCGAACAGGCGCTGGTCAATCTGGAGCGGCTGCTGGCGGCCGCCGGCACCTCCATGGCGCGGGTGGTGAAGGTGACGGTGTACCTGGTTGACCTGGCGGAGTTCCCGGCGGTCAATGCGCTGTACGCCAAACACTTTGCCGCCCCGTTCCCCGCCCGCTCCTGCGTGCAGGTGGCGGCGCTGCCCAAGAACGCCCGGATCGAGCTGGACGCCATTGTGGCGCTGGAGTGATGCGTAATGCGTAAAACGTGATGCGTGACTGGCACGTGTCCGTTGGGGCCACCCTTTTGAAAAAGGGTGATCCCCAAGCCCCTTCCCAAAACTTTTGTTTCATTTGCGGATTCCGCAGGCCGCCTCTGCTGCCCTGGTAGTGGATTGTTGCACTGGAGCGGCCTGCGAAATCCGCAAAAAGGAAACAAACAGGTTTGACGGAGGGTTTGGGAACCGCCTTTCCCCAAAAGGGGGTTCTCAACATCGATCCGATCAAATTGTCATGCACCCCAAGGATTAGCACACGCATGAAGACACCTGCCAAGCATCCGCGGCCCTCCTGGGATGAATATTTTCTGAAGCTGGCCATGTTGGCGTCGGAGCGTTCCACCTGTCCGCGCATGCATTGCGGGTGCGTGATGGTCAAGGACCGGTTCGTGCTGGCCACCGGCTATAACGGGTCGCTGCCGCGGGCCGCGCACTGCGACGAGGTGGGCTGCCTGGTGGTCAACAACCACTGTGTTCGCACCAATCATGCCGAGGTCAACGCCCTTTGTCAGGCCTCCCGGCACGGGATCAGTCTGGACGGCGCCACCGCCTACGTCACCAATATGCCTTGCACCGCCTGCGCCAAGGCGCTGACGGCCGCCGGCATCCGCCGGGTGGTGGTGTTCAGTGAGTACCACGACACCCTGGCCGAAATGTTCTTCCGCGAGTCGGAGGTGACCCTGGAGCGCCTGCCCATGCCCGGCACCACCATCCATTACCATCTGGACACCTACAGCTCCGCCCGCCCCGCCGCCAAGGCGAAGCCCGCGCCCCGGAGCGTTCCCAGGCCTGCCCATAGCAAAAAATAGGCGGTATGGGCGGCGCTATTTTTCACGGCCATTTTTGACGGAGGGTTTGGGAACCGCCTTTCTTTAAAAGGGGGTTCCCAACCTTCCACTGGCCGGGGGCGGGGGATGGTGTTATGGTGCGGTGCGTTATCGATGAACCCCCGAACCCCGATTCTCCGCCACCTGATTTCAGCACCAAAGGGCGACCTTGATGAAGGTACAGATTCTGCGCGAAGCCGGTTATGAGGAAGCCATGCTGGGGCTGTCGCTGTCCTACGAACGCGACCCCGCCGGCATGCCGGCGGTCATGGAGCGGCTGTTCGACAAGGGCGGCGGCCACAACAAGTTTTTGGAAAGCATGGTGGTGTGGCTGGACGTGCTGGCGCCGCGCCATTTCTGGCAGCAGTTCGACACCTACCGCACCGGCATGACCAAGCAGAGTGGCAGCACCATGCACACCCTGACCCGCCGGCCGTTGGGCCAGGAGGATTTTGACCGTCCGCTGCCGCCCGAAACCCTGCAGCGGCTCAACGCCCTGGTGGCGGAGAAGCGCCTGGAGGAGCTGAAGAACGAACTGCCCGAGGGCTTCCTGCAGCGGCGCATTCTCTGTAGCAATTACATGACCCTGCGCAATATCGTCGCCCAGCGCAAGACGCACCGCAACCCCGCCTGGCGCGTCTTCTGCACCGAACTGCTCCGCCAGGTCGCGCACTCCGAATATTTCAAAGACCTGACCTGAGACGATGTTGGGGCCACCCTTTTGAAAAAGGGTGATCCCCAAGCCCCTTCCTAAAACTTTTGTTGTTTTTTTGCGCATCCCGCAGGCCGCCCCCGGCTGTCCCGCCCGCGGCTTGTCGCATTGAGGCGGCTTGCGGAATTCGCAAAAGTCCCGATCCCAGTGGCACCGTTCTTGGAGTACGGCAATGCCTTTGCCGCTTTTTTATGTCGGCGTTAGTTCAAGACCGGGAGCCGCCCGTCCCCGGGCGGAACTCGATGGCGTCACACTACGCTCTTATTCACAATGGTTGTGGCAAAAAGGCTTTTAATTATTAGCAATCAGTCTATTAGTGAGGGCACAACCGTTGCGATACCAGATTCGTCAAGTACTTGGGCTTGTGGAAGCGTACGGGTTGATGCTGGGAGACAACGCATGAAGGCTGACTATCACATTAATATTTTTTTCAGTGTGGAAGATGGTGGCTACATCGCCGACATTCCGGATCTCCAATGTTGCTCCGCAGTTGGAGAAACGCCGCGGCAGGCGCTGGCGGAAGTTGAAAGGGCGAAGGTTGCCTGGCTTGCGGCGGCCGAGGCTGAGGGCAAGCCGATTCCACCACCGCGCTATCGCCCCTTTATCTATCAGGCCGAATTCGCCCATGCCGGCAAGGAACTCGCCATTCATGACGGTGGAGACGGGTATGCGCCGACCAAACCGAAACGGAAACCGAAGAAAGACGGAAACGCTTGATCCCTCTTGGGGATGAACGCTTGAATCCAAATTCCCCCGTCCCTAATTCCGCAGTGTGCCAGTCTCCCGGTCTCGTATTCGTGTCCACCCGTGTGATCCGTGGTCAAAAGACCATATCTACCGCGGATTTCGCGGATCTGCGCGGATAAATCCGGAACGCGTTTGCCGACTCTTTCCTGGGAACGCCGAGCCCCAGCTCGGCGCGATGCGTTTTTTTCGACGGATGACAACCGGTTCCGGCCCCAACCGGAACCTCTAGAGTGGCGGTGGCTCGACACCGCTTTCATACTGCCTTTTTAGAACGCATGGGGATGCTTGGGAACGGGTGAATTTGGATGATGACGGTCGACTTAAAAATGACAGAACTACTTATCCCCTTTATTGTTATTGGAGTCCTGACTGGGATTATCTTGTTAGTCAGGTGGCACCTTCGACGTCCCGTCATACCAGACCCATGGGACAACGAAATTGACAAGCAGGAACTGAATGATAGTTCGACGCCTATTTGCTTGAACTGCACAAAACCAGTCGAAAATCCCAATCTTCATTATTGCCCTCATTGTGGAAATGTAACCGGTGAATACACACGATATATTCCATTTGTCAACATCCAATTTAATTATTCTATTTTTTGGTCATTGTGGAGTAAATTAAATAACACTAAAGTTAGTCTCCCGGTTAGAGTTTTTTATTTATTTATGATCATGATGTTAGCGCCAATTATGCTTGTAGTCGGGATTCCTATAAGGTTGTGTTACATGATTAAAAGTAAACTTGAACCGAAAAAAATTAGTGACGGCATACCGCCGCCCCAGATTTAGGGCGGTGCAGCCATAATTGAGATGAAAGAGGTGAAACTATGTGGAAGGGTTTCGTGTTGGGACTTCTTGTCGCCAGTTGCCTGTGCGGCATGCTCGGTGTGCGATATGCAAATGGGCAGCGAAAGATCGGCATCCTTCAAGGGCACAAGGAAGGGAACATTGAAATCATCGATTTTCTGGCCAAGCATTTTCCTGAACCCAATGGCGAGATTGTGCGGCCAGGACATTTCTTTGGTTTGAAATGGTATGGAGTCAGTGTCATTGAAATGAATGGCATTAAGACAATACGGGTGAAGAACAAAATGTGAGGCTCCCTCGCCCGAAAGCCATTGGAGTCAAACCTACTATTTGCAAATAATGTAAGCAAATCACCGTTTAATGACAAATAGTAGGTTTGCCCCCGTGTTGTTTGTTCCACCACCTCGCTCGGCGCGCGCCTGAGCGGGAACGTTCGCAAAGGAGATGAAGGATGATTCCGAGGGACCAACTACAGCGCGTTGTGTTGGAAGTTGCGGTCGCCAGCTTTGGCAATGCGGGCTTCACCCGTGTTCAACTGCGCGAGGCGGTCGAAGTGCATCTGCGGACGAATCATATCTGGACCCCGGCCGACGACGCCGATTCCCAATCGACCGATCCCAAGTCAAAAGGGCATGCGAACATAGACTACTGCATAAGCGATCTTGCCCATCTCCGTCTGATTACCAGAATTAGAAGGAACTTCTGGCGGGTCGGGGCGGACGAAACGGGGGACGAGGATGCCCCACCAGATCGGATCCCAACGACGGTGCTTCGCACAGTACGTGATACTGCATTGGCGAGGCTCATCAAAGCCCAGTGCAAACATCTCTGTCAAGTGTGTCACATCCCGCTTGCTCAGGCGGACGGAAGTAATTACGTCGAAGCACATCATGTGCGCCCTCTTGCGGCGAGACACGGAGGCAATGACAGAGCGGACAACATCATCGTTCTATGCCCGAACCATCATGCTCTGTTTGACCTCGGTGTCCCTGAATTCATCTCTCCAAGCGTCGTCCGCATCGCGGGCCGCGAGTTCACTCTGACACCAGAACCTAACCTTGCTTGGGCAAATATTAAGTATTACAACACCAATAAAATTGGCAATAAAAAAGCCATTGGGGGCAAACCTACTATTTGCAAATAATGTAAAAAAATGACTTTTGAATGACAAATAGGATTCTGCTTAAAAACCCCGATTTTTCGTGGAAACGTCATTAATTTTTAGCTTGCGGGAATCGTAAAATGACCGCTTTGGATGACTTTTTCAGCAGAATCCAAATAGTAGACTTGACCCTGTGTTGCTCTAACCCGGCATGCCCCAGCGCTGGCCTAAACGTTAGAACCAAGGATAGGTATGAAAAGTACATTGATCAAAACAGTACTCGTCACTGCCTGCCTGGCGGTTTTAACATGTTCTGCGACAGAAAGCTCCAGTAACAACTCACCGGTCATTGTCACGGTAATTGAAAAGAGGATTACGGCCGCAGAGGTCGGTCTTCAATGCGACGCAAACGACCGGCCTATTATCCCGACCAACACGGCGTCCACCTGTTTGCTGCGCAATCCATTGGACGAGTTGCGGGTCAAGATCGAACGTGAAATTACATGCGACTACATTGGGCAGAACAACCTTAAGGCCACGGATGAAGAAATTCGTGAGTTTAAGGCATTTCAAGATCGATTCATGGCCAAAAACAGAATCGAAAGGCAAGGGCAGCTAGCAGCGTTGGACAAGCAACTCCAAGACCCCAAGCTAGGAACAAAGGAAAAGGAGCAAGCCGAAAAGTCCCGTGTAATACTCTTAAAATTGGCCGTCCATGACAAACAGCGAGATGAAATAAACTACAAACCCACGATTGAAGAGTTGCGGGAAATTGCTGGACCGTGGATAGAAGGATGGAAGTTTAATAAGTCAATATATGACACGTACGGCGGTACGGTGGGCATTACTAAATTCGGACCAGATCCGGTTGGCGCAATTAAATGTTTGCTGGAAAACTATGAAAAACAGGGTAAACTTGTGATTTACGACGATGATTTACGGCACGAGTTTTGGAAGCGCCTCAGCTTGCCGCCCAAGCTTACGGCAAAGCCAGAAGAGGTCGATTTCATACCATACTGGAAGAAACCCCCGTCTCAGAACGCAAAATGATTTCCAGCCAGTACATCAGCCGAATTGTATTGCAGCGAGACAAGGTCGAATCTTTCGAGGAGTATCCATTCTCCTTGCCATCGGTTCGCGCTCTCGACTACATCGAACCCCATCCAAAGGTGACGTTCTTCGTCGGAGAAAACGGTTCGGGAAAGTCAACTCTTTTAGAGGCCATCGCAATTTCGATGGGCTTTAATCCTGAGGGTGGGACTAAGAATTTCCGTTTTGGAACAAGAGCCTCACATTCGATACTTCATGAATATTTGCTTATCGCCAAGGGGTACAAACGGCCACGGCGTGGGTTCTTTCTTCGTGCGGAAAGCTTTTTCAACATGGCAACGGAAATTGAGCATCTTGACGCCGAACCAGATGATCCCAGCCCACCCGTCATCGGTTACTACGGCGGCCAATCGTTGTATGAACAGTCACATGGCGAATCCTTCATGACCTTGCTTATGAAGCGCTTTGGTGACAACGGCCTCTACCTGCTTGACGAACCGGAAGCCGCACTCTCGCCTCAACGCCAGCTCGAAGCGCTGGCAAGAATTCATGACCTTGCATCCGCCAAGTCTCAGTTCATCATCGCAACTCACTCCCCCATCTTGATGGCTTATCCCGACGCCTGGATCTACCAGTTCACCAAAGACGGAGTGTCAAAAGTTGCGTACCAGGACACCGAGCACTATCAAGTCACTCGTTCGTTCCTGATGAATCCGGAGCGAATGCCAAAAGAACTGATGAACAATGAACGGCAACCTTCCTCGGTCAAGAATAACAACCGTGAGTAGGTTGGGCCTGCCAGCAACTAGCTTTAATTTTTGAAAACGGCTCTTGTGAGGTGCTTTCAAAAGCCGGATTTTTACAGTAGGACGCCAAGGCCGCGAAGGTTTGAATTGGGTGTTATGTGGGTAAGTGCGTTCTTTGCGGTCTTCGTGATCGTTTGTTTAAACGTGGGGGAAAATGCGGTTTTTTAGGACCCTTGGGACTCTTGTGACCTTTGGGACGATTGGGACTGGCCGTGGAGGGGGGGGCGCCAGCATTCCGATGGTCGCACCAACCCTGAAGCGGTTGTACAGTCAGGCACGATGAGCAAGGCCTTCAGCCATGAATTGATTTTCTCTCGCCACGATCGCAGAGATCGCAAAGGAAATTTTAGGGAATGGCTTTTTGGGGGTTTTCTTGGCGTCCTTGGCGATCTTTGCGAGAGAGAGAATTATTGAACGCTTTTGAGGAACGGCGGTTCCCAAGTCTGCCGCCAAACCTTTTTGCGGATTTCGCAGGCCGCCTCTGTCGCCCCAATCGTGGATTGTCGCACTGAAGCGGCCTGCGGAATCCGCAAAGGGAGCACCCTTTTTCAAAAGGGTGGCCCCAACCGACCCGTGCGCTCTTTTGTTACAGGTATGGATTATTGGCGGATTCTTCGGCGATGGTGCTGGGGGCGCCGTGGCCGGGGTAGATGACGGTGGCCGGCGGCAGGGTCAGGAGCTGCTGCCGGATGGCGGCCAGCAGGGTGGCGCTGTCGCCGCCCGGAAAGTCGGTGCGGCCGATGCCGCTTTGGAAAAGGGTGTCGCCGGTGAAGACGATGCCGGCCTCGGGAAAGTAATAGCAGACGCCGCCCGGGGAATGGCCGGGAGTGGGCAGCGCACGGAAGGCGAGACCGGACAGCTCCGCAGGCACGTCCTGCGGCTCCGGCAGGTTGCTGGCGGCGGACACCCACGGGGGCAGGGCGTTAAGGGGACTGTGGTACATGGGACGGTCAGCGGGGGCGACCCAGGCGGGAATGGACCAGCGCCGGGCCAGGTCGGGCACGGCCCGGATGTGATCCACATGCGCATGGGTGAGCAGGATGGCCCGGGGCCGCAGGCCACGATCCGTGACGGCTTGGACGATCCGGGCGGGCTCGTCGCCGGGGTCGATGAGCAGCAGGTCCAGCGTCAGCGCGTTCCAGACCAGATAGCAGTTCGCTTCCAGCATGCCGACAGGCAACGTAAAAATTTGCGGACGCGACGCGGTGTCAGAGGCCATGAATGATTTTTTCCTTAATGCGGGTAGGCGGTAATCTAACCCACCTTGCGTGGCTGCATGCCAAGTGTGTCGGTTGGGAACCCCCTTTTGAGGAAAGGCGGTTCCCAAACCCTCCGTCAAACCTTTTTGTGCCTTTTGCGGATTCCGCAGGCCGCACCAGTTGTCCCAGTCGTGGTCTATCGCACAACGGCGGCC
>CAITYL010000359.1 GCA_903896595.1 uncultured Lentisphaerota bacterium | reverse complement strand
TTTAACACGTCCCTAGGCTTTCACGACCAGAGTGGCCATGCGGTTCGCGGCGTACCTACGGCACGCCTTTTTTCGATGTTCTGGAACAGGGGCTGAAGCCCCTGCCTATTACCGTTCAGTCCCTACGGGACGAAATCCGCCAAAATACTTCCGCAACTTGTGCCAAACTCCAGTCCCAGGGTCATTCGACCCTGGGGTGGACAGGTCCGTCCCTGTTGGGGACAAAACCAAAAAAAATGCAACCGCCCAACCACTCAACCGCTCTTGGCGCGGCGTTCCTGGACTTTGACAATGGCGGCGAGGAATTCGTCCGGCGAGGTGAAGTAGAAGTGGACTTTATCGACGCCGAGAAACATTTGCACCCGTTGCCGCCACTCGCGTGAGACGGGATTGAGCAGGGCGACCATCAAGTCCGTGCTCAGGCGGTCGAAGGGCAGCACGCCAAGGCGTTTGGCCTGGGGCAGGGGCAGGAGTGAAACGGTCTCCTCATCGCACTCGCAGCGGCCGAGCTCCAAAAAGGGCATGCCCGTTTCGGAGGCGAGGAAGGCGATGATCTTGTCCAGATTGACCCGGTCCATCTCGCGGAGTTCCTGCAACAGGGACAGGGGGCTGTCACCGCGCTGGGCGGCGCTGCTGGTGGTCAGGCGTTCAATGGAGGCCTCGTATTGTTCCTGGGTAATCATCTGTTTCTGCAACAACAGCCATGCCAGGTCCAATTCGGCGTGCAAGTCGAATGTCAGTTCACCGACCGTATGCCCCGCCGCCCCGGCGTCGCTGCCGGCGTGGGGCACGTCGCTGACGGGAGCATTCATGCCGGCCAGGATGTCTTTGGCCAGTGCTTCTTCCTGCAGGGCCAAGACTTCCGGGTCGTTGGGGGTGATATGCAGCAGGCGGTCGACCAATTTGATCACCGGCTTGGTATCGTCCCCCTTGGAGAGAAGGCGGGCCAGGCGTTTGCCTTTCTCCATGAACTTGGCCTTGTCGCCCATTTCCTCATAGGCGGCGGTAAGCGATTCCAGGGACGAAATATCCTCGGGAAACACCTCCAGTAGCGTTTCCAGGGTATGAATGGCTTCCATGGCCGTGTCATTGGAATCTGGTTTGGGCGAAGGGGAGGGCATGGCAACCTTCAGGTACGGTTGGCGGATGAGGTGGCGTGGTACACGGTCAGGATCAGGGTGATGAGACCAAACCCGGCGAACACCAGGACGGCGAACACGGAGACCCGGTTGAGCGACAGGAGGCGGAGGTTTTCGATGAATACCCAGTGAAAAGAAAAAAGATAGGCCAGCAGAAGAATCAGCCGGTAACGCTCCCAGAGTGAGGCCAGCGAAACAACGACAATAAAGAGGAGAACCTGCCACAAGGGAATAATCAGGGGCGGAACCGCCTCCAACGTCTGCCATAACTGGCGCCACGTTTCCATAGTGGGTACTGTATAGGACGTCAACTCGTGGCGCAAGCCTCTGGCGGGCGGGGGCGGAGTGGCGCATATTAGCGGGGCAACCGGAAAAGCAGAAATCAGGAAAGCTGAAAGCTGAAATTAGACGGCCTGCGCCAGCCGGAAACCGGGCTGGCGCTTTTAAGTGTCGCCGGCTTGACGGCGCTTTCATATAGACAGGAGCTTTCAACGTATGATGTCTTCGGACTTGGCCATTGTGGGCGGCACCTCGCTGATCGGTTCCGGTTTTTTTGCCGGGGCCGACTTGCGGCAGGTGCGGGTTGGGAAGGCAACGGTGGCGGTCTATGGCCAGCCAGGCGCCTGGTTTTTGCCGCGGCATGGGGTGGGCCGGCACGTCCCGCCGCATCTGATTGACCACGCGGCCAATCTGTCGGCCTTGCGGCAGTTGGGGGTCCGGCGCATTCTGGCCGTCAGTTCCGTCGGCAGTCTGCGCCGGGAGATCACGCCCGCGCAGTATGTGGTTCCGGATGATTTTATCTCCCTGTGGTGCGCGCCGGCGACCGGCGTCACGGAGGGGGCGGTGCACGCCACGCCGGTCCTGGATGCCGGGTTGCGCCAAGTGCTGTGCCGGGCCGTGCGCCGGCGCCGGCTGAAGGTGGTGCCCCGCGGCGTGTATGCCCAGACCACCGGCCCGCGGTTGGAGACCGCGGCCGAGATTCGGTTCCTGGCCGGTTTTGCCGATGTGGTTGGCATGACCATGGCGTCCGAAGCGGCCGTGGCCGGTGAGCTGGGGTTGTCCTATGCGGCGCTCTGCGTCGTGGATAACTTCGCCAACGGCATTGTTGCCGAGCCCCTGACTTTGGCGGCGATTCAAGCCTCCGCCCGGCGCAAGGTCGCTCAGGTGATCGGCATTCTGGGGGTCGCGATGGAGTTGCTGCCGTCCTGACCGCACGCCAGTCGTGTTTGGTTTTGCCGCTTTACTGCAAGACCGGGAGCCGCCCGTCCCGGGCGGAAATCGACGGCGTCACCGCAGTAGTTTCAGACCTCTGCACCTACCGGAAGAATGGCACCATGAAGGTCATGAAGGGCATGAAGAAAGGTCTGAGTTTCCGTATAGTACGCCGCGGATCAGGCCGCGCACTGAATTGAAGAGTACGATGGCGTCGGCCCGCCGCAGGTCGTCGCGGGTGATGATGGCTTCACGGAGAGTGCCGCGCGCCAGCAGGCGTTCCCGGAGGGTGCCGGGCAGCAGGCCACAGGCGACGGGCGGCGTCACCCACCGGCCGCCGTGTTGTTTGATGGCGAGATTGGCGATGGTGGTTTCGGTCACCTCGCCGCGCGCATTCCACAGGACCACATCCTCACACTCGGGGCACGCTTGGCGCGCGGTTTCGTAGACAGCCCGATGCGTGGTTTTGTGGTACAAAAACGGGTTCTCCGCCGCCACGGGTGATAGCGCGACGGCCAGGCGCCATGGACGGCGGGGCCGGACCGGTGGCGCCGCGCGGTGCTCCAGGGTGATGATGCCGTCGCTGCTGACGAGCAGGCGAACGCGTTGCGGCGACGTTGTTGCGCCCCAGCCGGTGGCAAGCTCGGTCAGACGCCGACGCACCGCACCGAAAGGCAGGTGAAACCGGAAGTAGCGGGCCGATTGTTGCAGCCGGCGCAGGTGCTGTTCCAGCAAGATGTAACCGCGGCCCGGTGTCCAGCGCAAGGTTTCCAAAAGCTGGAAGGATGGCGTGACGGCGGTGAGCACGCGGGTCTTGGCGATGCATTCGGCATATTCCCCGGCCACACTGGAGTCCCACACGATGCCGCCGCCGACACCGTATTCCGCCGTGCCGGCCGCCCGGTTGAACACGGCGGTGCGGATGGCGACATTGAAGCGCGCACAGCGGCCCCCGGGGGCCACGACGCCAATGGCGCCCGTATACACACCGCGCGCGGTTTTCTCTTCGCCGGCAATGATCTGCATGGCGCGTACTTTGGGCGCGCCGGTGATCGAGGCGCTGGGGAACAAGGCGGCAAACAGCTCCGGCAGCGTGGCGCGGGTCTCGGCCGTGACCACCGAGGTCATTTGCAGCACGGTCCGGAAGGTTTCGATGCGGAACAGGTGCGGCACGCACACAGTGCCGGGAATGGCGACGCGGCCGAGGTCGTTGCGGACCATGTCGACAATCATCAGATTTTCGGCGCGATTCTTCTCGCACCGGTGCAGGTGCCGGGCAAGGCGCCGATCTTCGTTGAACCCGCATCCGCGGGGTGCGGTGCCTTTCATGGGGCAACAGCGGACATGACCGTCGCGAAGATCAAAAAAAAGTTCCGGGGAGGCGCAGGAAATGACGTGGTTGCCGAGATTGAGACAGGCGCCCAAGAGCCCGCCCTGGGCCTGTGTCATGGCCAGAAACAGGGGCCATGGATTGTCCGTCCAGGGGCCGCGCAGGCGCAGGGTGTGGTTCACCTGGTAGGTGTCGCCGGCGGCGATCCAGGCCCGGATCCGGTCGATGCTGGCCGCATACTCGTCCGGTCTCACGTTTGGCGTCCAGGCGGGTGATGCCGCCGCTGGCGACACCGGAGAGGGCAGGCGGACCGGTTGTGCCTGATCGTAAACCCCGAACCACAGGAGTGGCAGGTCGGAAGCGGGCGGGGCGGTGACCAACGCGGGATCGAAGGCCGGAGCGGCCTCGTAGCAAACGTAACCGGCGACCCAGGCCCCGCGGCATGCGCATTCCGCCACCCGCGCCAGCGCCGGTTTCACGTCCGCGACCGTGTGGGCTCGGATAATCTCGCGGGGTGCGGCAAACTGGCGCCAGCCGCCGGCCCCGCGGCCGGTCTGCACAATCATACCGCCAGGGGCCGGCAGTTGTGCCGGGGAGTCTGTTATCATTGGAGTGCGGCAATTCCTTTGCCACTGAACTTCTTGCAAAACTCGCGGTTTGCTGGAATTTAGAATTCAGAAGCCAGAATTTAGCATGAAACGCGAACGTATTTCTGTAGCAAAGGGCTTGCAGCCCGCCAGATCGAAAACGTGCTGCTCGAAGAGCGCGATGCAATCGCTTTGCTACAGTGGCATTTTATTCACCGCACCCCCCGCCGACACAATGGGGTTTTGCAAGAGCCTCATTGGCATCACCACTCCACGCCGAGCATGGCGCAGTTGATGCCGCTGCCGATGCCGAGCAGGGCCAGTCGGTTCCCGGGGCGCAAACGGCCGGCATCGGCGGCCATGGCGGCGGTGATGGGCAGGGAGGCGGAGCCGCAGTTGCCGAGCGTTTCGACGGTGGCAAAATCGCGGGCGGGGTCCAGGCCGAGTGCCTGGTAGAGGCGATCGCGGTGAACGCGGCCCACCTGATGGGTGCAGACCACGTCGGGGGTGTTTTCGTCCCAGCCCAGTTCGCGCTTGAAATCGGTCCAGGTGGCGGCGGCGGTTTCCACTCCGCGCAGCAGGAGTTCCTCGGAATTGGTATTCATCAGGGCGCCGCCGGCCCCGGCGGCATCGCCCTGGCAAAGATGGTTCCAGGCGGTATTGGCCCGGCAGGCGCCGCCGAGCAGGCGATGGCCGGGCCGGGCGGGGTCGCGGCGGACCAGCAGGGCGGCGGTCGCCGCCGAACCAATGGTCAGGGAGGCGAAGACGTCCTTGCAGGTGCGGCGGGTCAGCGTCAGGTCGGTCAGCAAATGGCGCAGGGTGGCCTCGAACAGGGGGCGCGAATTTTCACCGGAGACGATCAGGGCGCTGCGGAGGTGGCCGAGTTCAATCATGCCGGCGGCCACGATCATGCCGGAGAGCACGCCAAGGCAGGCGTTGGACAGGTCGAAGTTGAGGGCGTGTCCAGGCAGGCCGAGGTGGTGGTGGACCACGGTCGCGGTGGCGGGTTCGAGGAAGTCGCGGCAGACCGAGCAATGAAACAAGGCATCCACGGCGCCAGGCTGGAGATTGGCGCGGGCCAGGGCGTCGCGGGCGGCCAGGGTGGCGGCATCACTGGGCTGGAACCCGACCGGCCACAGGCGCCGTTCCCGGATGCCGGTCATCAGCTCCAGGCGTCCTTCAGGCAGTTTCAACCGTTCATAAAGCGGTTGCAGGCGCGCCTCGACGGCGGCCGAGCTCACCACTTCTTCGGGCAGGGCATAGCCCAGCGCCGCAATGTCCACCTGTTCAAAACGCATGCGTGGTACTATACCTCGTTAGGCTGAAGCTGGTTAGGCTGAAGGCTGAAGGGAATAATTCTACTTTGTTACAGTCTCGATTCTTGTGCTCGTCGTCGTTCTCGTTGTCGTCCTTCGTGCTCGATTCGAGGACAACGACGATTTTCAATCTAATAAAGTAGAATGAATTACCTTCAGCCTAACACGCTTCAGTCTAACGTTATTCCGCGCCTTCCGCCTCGCTCCCCGGCTGGACTGGCCAGGGGCCACGGGGCACGACGACGGCGACAAATTTGAACAAGGTGAAGTCCGCATTGGGCCGCACCAATACTTGCGCATAGGCGGCGCTGACCAGATGGGCGGTTTTCTGGTCTTCCCACGGCACGATGCGGCCAATCGGCAGTCCCGGCGGCACGGTACCGCCCAAACCGGAAGTGACCACGAATTCCTCGTCGGTATAACTATTGTCCCGCGGCAGGTAAGTGACCAGGCAAATGGGTGGCTCATGCCATTTTTGTTCCTGGCGCCCGGCCAAAATGCCGACCGCGTTGGTGGCGGGCAGGCGCACGCCCAGGCGGCAGGCGGGGTCCGCAACAGTGAGCACCACGGCGCTATTGGGGGTGACGTCGAGGATTCGGCCGATGACCTGGTTGCCGGCCAGTACCGCCGCGCCAGGTGCCAGGCCGCTAGCGCTGCCTTTGCCAATGCGGAAACGGCGGTTCCAGGTGAGCGGATCGCGGGCAATCACCGGCGCCACCACCAGCTTCCATTCCGGCGGCGCCGGCAGTTCGGAATATTGGCGGAATTCGCGGTTTTCGTCCACGGCATTGCGGGCGTTGAGCAACTGCATGCGCAACTGCTCGATCAAGCGTTCCTGATGGCGGATGCGGGCGACGGTGGCCTTGCTTGGCGGGGTCAGGGCGTCAAGGCTCTGCTCCACGCCCGTGCCAGCGGCGGATTTGAGCTGAAGAAAAGGCAGGGTAACCCCGGCGGCAACCCGGCGCACGGGGCCGTCCACAAACGCCAGTGGCCCGGTCAGTGCCAGCAGGCTAAAAAGGAGCACCAGAAGAAGCGTGGGTAAGGGAAAGCGCATGACATTCGGGGCGGAGGGGTGACGGTACGACGGGAGCCAACACTCCGCAATATAAGACACGAACAAGCGGCAGCGAGGCCGAGGCGATAACCGGGCTGACGCGGTTGATGCTGATGGCGCATGAGCGACCCGCACGTGCCGATGGATGCAGAGGGCGGCGCGGCTACTGCCCCAGCTTGACGGTCACTGGATTGACCCGCCAGACCTGCGTGCAATAGTCGTGAATGGAGCGGTCGGAAGAAAACTTGCCCATGCGCGCCACGTTGAGAATGGATTTCTGGGTCCAGGCCCGCGGCTGGCGCCACAGGGCGCCGACCTGTTCCTGGGTGTCGATATAAGACTGATAGTCGGCGAGCACGAGATAGGGATCCTGCCATTTGAGGTTTTCCACCAAGGGCTGGAACAGGCCGGTATCACCGCCGGCGAGGGCGCCCGAGGCGATGAAATCCAGCACCGCGCGGAGGGTGTCGTCCCGCTCATAATAGTCGTGTGGCTGATAACCGGCGGCCTTCCGTGCGGCAACCTGGCCGGCATCGAGCCCGAAGAGGAAAAAGTTTTCCGCGCCGACTTCCTCGCGGATCTCCACATTGGCGCCGTCCAGGGTGCCGATGGTGAGGGCGCCATTGAGGGAAAACTTCATATTGCCGGTGCCGGAGGCCTCCAGGCCGGCCGTGGAGATTTGCTCGGACAGATCGGCGGCCGGGTAGATATGTTGCGCGTTCTTGACGTTGAAGTCGGGGAAGAAGGCGACGGTCAGCCGGTCGCGCGTGGCGGGATCATGGTTCACCACATCGGCCACCGCATGGATGAGCTTGATGATGAGCTTGGCCATGGCGTAGCCGGGGGCGGCCTTGGCGCCGAAAATGAAGGTGCGCGCCGGCACCTCCGCCCGCGGGTCCCGCTTCAGGCGCAGATACAGGGTCAGGATGTGCAAAACGTTGAGGTGCTGGCGTTTGTACTCATGCAAGCGCTTGGCCTGGATGTCGAAGAGCGATTCGGGATTTACGGTCACGCCGATGCGCTGCCCAATGAGCGTGGCGAGGTCCCGTTTGGCGGTGAGCTTCACGGCGCGCCACTGTTCCTGGAAGCCGGCGTCAGCGGCCACCGCTTCGAGCTGGCGGAGGCGGCCAAGGTCGTGGAGCCAGCCGTCGCCAATCTGGCGGGTAATGAGCTGGGCGAGCGGTGGATTGCTGACCGCCACGAACCGCCGTGGCGTGACGCCGTTGGTGACGTTGAGAAATTTTTCCGGCCAGAGTTCGGCGAAGTCGCGCAGGACGGTTTGCTTGAGCAGGTCGGAATGCAGGCGGGCGACGCCGTTGACGTGGTGGCCGCCGACGGTGGCGAGGTGGGCCATGCGGACATGGCGGTCGCCGTTTTCGTCGATCAGCGACATCCGGGCGAGCCGGGCGGTGTCGCCGGGGAAGCGGGCGCGCACCTCGTCGAGGAAGCGCCGGTTGATCTCATAAATGATCTCCAGGTGCCGCGGCAGCAGCCGGCCGAACAGGGGCACCGGCCATTTCTCCAATGCTTCCGGCATCAGGGTGTGATTGGTGTAGGCCACGGTGTGGCGGGTCACGTGCCAGGCGCTGTCCCAGTCCATCTGGTGCTCGTCCACCAGCAACCGCATCAGTTCGGCCACGGCAATGGCCGGATGCGTGTCATTAAGTTGGACCGCCCATTTTTCATGAAAGGTGCCGATCGGCCGTTTTAAAAACCGGTGGACGCGGATCATGTCCTGGAGTGAGCAGGAGACGAAGAAGCACTGCTGCTGGAGGCGGAGGGTTTTTCCCTGGATCACTTCATCATTGGGATACAACACCTTCGTGATGTTTTCCGAGACCATTTTCTCCTCGACCGCGCGATAATAGTCGCCATGGTTGAAGGCGGCGAAATCGAAGGATTCGACCGCTTCCGCCTTCCACAGGCGCAGGCGGTTGCAGGTGCCCACCCGGTAACCGAGAATCGGGGTGTCGTAGGCCACGCCCTTGACGACCGTGTTGGGGATCCAGCGGACCCGGTAACGCCCCTGGTCGTCGGTGCCGGCCTCCGTGTGGCCGCCGAACTTGACGTCGTAGGTGATTTCGGGCCGGGCGATCTCCCACGGATTGCCGTGCCGCAGCCATTTGTCGGTAGTTTCCACCTGCCAGCCGTCCCGGATGGCCTGGTCAAAAATGCCGAATTCATAGCGGATGCCGTAACCGACGGCGGGCACTTCCAGGGAGGCGAGGGAGTCCAGATAACAGGACGCCAGCCGGCCAAGACCGCCATTGCCCAGCCCGGGTTCTTCCTCCTGTTCGATCAAGGCGTCAAGGGAG
The DNA here is from genome assembly GCA_903896595.1 of uncultured Lentisphaerota bacterium. Taxonomy (GTDB): domain Bacteria; phylum Verrucomicrobiota; class Lentisphaeria; order Oligosphaerales; family CAITYL01; genus CAITYL01. Next base: position 12,249 of record CAITYL010000359.1, on the reverse strand, counting down.
ACGCCAAGTTCCGTCATCGCCTGTCGCGCCTGCTCCGTGATGCCGAGATTGAGCAGGTTGTTGGCCAGATGCGGGCCGGGAAGAAATTCCGCTGAGAGATAACACACCACGCGGGCATCCTGGTCATGGAATGTTTCCAGGGTGCGAACCCCCTGACTGAGGACGCGGTCGCGGACGGTCAGCGCCAGGGCCGTGTAGGCATCGTTGCGGGTCGCCGCCATGGGCGCCCGTCCCATGGCGCAAAACAGGTTGTCCAGGAACGCCTGTTTAATGTCTTCCACGCGCAGACCGGTGCGGGTGCCGGCCAGGGGAAGGTCAAGGCGGGATGGCGCCGGCGATGACTTGCGGGGGGATGGCATGGTGGCGTCCTGGCAGGGTTGAGGGGTTGAGGGGTTGGCACGTTTATACGGCGTTAGGGTAAGATCTTAATTACACTGCGCCAGGATCGCTTTCTGTCTTTCCTGTAGGAACGTGGTATACGTGAGTGAACCATACACCCGGCGCCCGGCGGTTGCCAGGTTCGCGGCGCGAATGGTGGAGCGGCTTTCAGCGGCTTGGTGGCGGATTAGATTACCTCGTATGAGCCAGGACGGCGGCAACAAGGAACGAATCGGCGGGTATGAGATCCTGTCGGTGCTGGGGGATGGTGCCCAGGGCAAGGTTTACAAGGCCCGGGTGGCGGAGCCTGGAGACACCGGCCTGGCCCCGGATTCCCTGGTGGCGCTCAAGGTGCTGCATTTTTCCGGCGATGACGACAGCAAGAAAGAGCGCTTTCACGAGAGCGCCAAACAATTGTGCGCGCTTGAGCACCCGGCCATTGTCCGCTACCACAGCGCCCAGACCTGGCATGTTGGCGAATGGGATGAAGCCCACCTGCTGGCCATGGAGTTTATTGACGGCGAAACCCTGGCCGACCGGATCAAGCGCAGCCCCAATGGCCTGCCGTGGCCGGTGGTGAAGGAATGGTTCGAGGCGTGTCTGGATGCGCTCATTTACGCCGCCGGCCAAGGCCTGATTCATCGCGACCTCAAACCCGCCAATCTCTTTCTCTCGACCTCGGGCGGCATCAAGATCATTGATTTTGACATTGCCCGTCATGAAGGCAGTGCCCAAGCCAGCACGGTTGGCTGGAAGGGCACCTTTGACTACATGGCGCCCGATTTTGTCACGGTGCCCGGATTTCGCGGCGATGAGCGTTCCGATGTTTTCAGCCTGATGGTTTGTTTCTATCAGGCACTCACCGGCGCGTTGCCGTTTCCCGCCCTGGGGGATGGCGCCCACATCGGTTATCTCAACCGTTGGCACAACCCGGCGGACTTGCTGCCCAATTTTCGTCACGGCGCGTTCCGGGTGTTGTACCGGGCACGTGAGTTTGTCCGGGCCGGCCTGGCCGTCAATCGCGATCAACGACTGGCCGGTTTTGGCGCGATGCGCGAAGAATTGGGCCGGCTTCACTACCGCACGCTAGAACACAAGGACAAGGATACCTACGACTTGGTCGATCTGCTGGGCCGTGGCGGGTTCGGTGAGGTTTTCAAAGGGGTTCGCCGCCGGGACGGCCACTTGGTGGCGATCAAGTATTTATATGCCGCCCAACAGTCCGACCGTTTCATCAAAGAGGCGAAAATCGTCCAAAAGTACGCCCATGACGCTTTGGTGCGGTACGAGGATTTTATCGAAATGGCGGGCTCGGGCGGGGACCGGCAGTTTTTTCTCGTCCTGGAATATCTCGACGGCATGCCCGGCGCCACCTTGCGGGGGCGGATCAAGCAGGCGCCCAACGGCATGCCGCCGCTCGAGGTGCTGGTCTTGTTCCGACGTTATCTGGAAGGGTTGCAGTTTCTGCATGAAAACCCGCATCCGATCATTCACCGCGACCTCAAGCCCGGCAATCTCTACGCGCCGGTGGAGAATCCCGGGGCCGGCAAAATTTTTGACCTCGGCATTGCCCGTGACGTCACCGGCACCGCCACCAGCGGGGGCGTGCCCGGCACGCTTGATTACATGGCCCCCGAGTTTGGCCGGGAAGGCGGCGGCCGCGGGTCGCCCCAGTCTGACCTTTATGCCTTGGGCTTGTGTCTCTACGAGGCCTTGACCGGGCGCATGGTTTTTCCCCGGTTGCCGGTGGATCTGAGCACGGCCTGGCGCCAGTTCAGTGATCGTGCCGCCCGGCCGCCGCCGGCTGATTTCAGCGCCCCCCTGTTTCAGGCGGTGCCCGTATTGCGGGAGATCATTCTCAGGGCGATTGACCCCGATCCGGCCAAGCGCTATGCCCGGGCCGCCGACCTGCGGGCGGCCTTGGAGGCGGTGGAACGTGACCTGACGACCGGCCGGATCACGCTTCCCGAACCGTCCTTCGAGGCGGACGTCACCCTCTCCACCGCTCCGCGCCCGCCGCCGCCCCCCTCGGTGGCGCCACATGGGGGGGTGCCTTCAGCACCACCGTCGGAAGTGGCCCGCGCCGAGGAACAGATTGAAGCCGTTCTGGACCGCCAGGGGGCCACCGGTTTCGCCGCCAAAGGGCGGGCGGCCAAAATCGGTTCCCGCTTGGTGCTGCCGGGCTTGATGGCCGCCGGGCTGGTCGTGGTGGCGTTGGCGGCCGTGCTGGCGTGGCGCTGGCGCGCGGCGGCCACGGCGCGGCCCGAACTGGCCGATGACATGACCTCCATCGCCGCCGTTCCCGTTGTCCCCGTCTCCGTCACGCCGCCCCCCATGGCCCCCGCCCCCGCCCCCGACCTGCCCGTGCCCGTGGCTGCGGAGTCCGCACCGGTGCCGGCCAAACCGGTTGCTCCGCCGCCGGTGGTTCCTCCCGCTTCGGTGGCCGCGGCGCCCGAACCCGCCGTTCCGGCGCCATCCCCTGCCGCAACGCCTCCGGCTGTCAAGCCAGCGGTGTCCGAACCGGCCGCCGTGCCGATCCTGGCCCCGATCCTGGCGCCCATCAAGCCGGCGTCAGCCGGCGATGCGCGGGTGGCGTCCCCGTCCAAAACGCCCGCCCTGGCTCCGCCGGCATCGCCGTTGGATGCGTTCTCCCCCGCCGAACGCGCCGTTTTGGACGCCGTGGAAAAGCGCCAGTTTGATGCGGTGATTTCGGACCCGGTCTTGGCGGGGCGAATGGCCAAACTGTTTGTTGCCGCCCGCCGGTTGAAGGAGCCGTTTGACTTGTTGGGCGTGCCCGCCAATCGTTCCCGTATTCCCTTGTATCAGGGACTGGTGGCGACCGATCTGTGGAATGAGGTTGAGCACATCGAGGGACCGTTTGGCGTAGCTCTGCGTCAACGCGTGTGGCTGGTGATCCGGGACCGTCTGGTGCAGGATATTAAAAAACAATTGCTCTCCGGCAAGATCCTGCAGCAGTCGACCAGCAGTCAAGCCAGCATCCGGCGGGTTTACCTCTATATCTTAACCAAGGTGGACTATTCCACCGGTGGCCAGGTCCGTGCGTGTGAACCTGCCGATCCGCTCCGCCAGTCGGTGGAACTCTTTTTTAATAATAATTACTTCAGTCGCGACCTGCTCACCCCCGCTCCACGGGAGCGCGATCAGACGTGGGAAAAACAGATTCCGTGGCTGGCGCGCCTGTTCGCCGCCCGGCGCCGGTGATAATAAATAAATATTCTCATTCTTGCATTTGCCAAATGGGGGTAACCACGGTTATTGTACTAATGCCGATCGGTTGTCATATGATTGACGGCGTCGGCGGGGAAGGTCCGTATGAACCCGGCAACCAAGAAAATCCTGGTCGTCGATGACGATGAACTTTTGCGCGAGTTCTATAAACGGGTGCTGGCGGCGCGCGGGTACGAGGTGTGTGTGGCTGCCAACGGGTTGGAGGCCAAGGAATATTTGACTGCGACCCCGGATTTTGCGTTGGTGATTATTGACCTGCTGATGCCCGTCTGCAACGGCTACCAGTTGATCCAGTTTATCAAAGGCCAACCCGCGTTGGCCAAAATTCCCCTGCTGGCGGTGACCGGCTTCGCCCGCTCCTGTGCCGAGATCGACCAGGTTCGGAAGCTGTGTGACGGCGTGATGCTCAAAACCGATTTTGAGCTCAATCGGTTTCATGAAACCATTGATCGTTTGACCGGCGGTGCCGCCGGACCGGCCGCCTGACTTGAAAACCCCACGTGAGCTGCGGCGGCAAAAGCCAACGGAGTTCAGTCTAAAACGCCCACGCTCTCCCATGAGACGCCGGTGGTTCCGCGCCGTGGCGGGGATGGTGTTGCTCGGTTTGGGCGGGTGTGTGGCGGTGACCCAGAAACCGCCGCTTCCCCAAGCCGCGGATTTTATGCGGCCCAAGAACGAGATTTACGCTGGCTATCCGGTGCTGCGGGATTACGACGTGTCGGCGACGCCGTGGGCGCGGGAGTCGTATTTGGATGTGCCCCATGTTGTGAAAAATTGGGGGCCGCCGACGCGCCAAGCCATGTCGTGGTGGACCATTGGCGGCCTGTTCATTATCCGGCCGGCCTATTGGTATTGGTGGGACATGGGGCATTATCAGGTCGGACTGTACTACGAAAAACACCTGATTAATGGCTGGCAGCCGCTCGGGGTGCGCGTGGAATTACGGGAGACGGTCCCCGCCCCACCGCCCATCATCGCCCGGCCCTAATTCCAATCACACTTCAACTTGATTCCAAAATTAACCGCAAAGATCGCAGAGGGCACAGAGCACACAGAGAAAAAGCACCGAGTTGCGTTAGGCTGTATAGGGCGGGTTTTCTGCGCCTTCCATTCGGTGTCTCTGTGCCCTCTGTGTTCTCTGTGGTAAAGATGGCTTGGTTTCCTCTACGCGCCGGGCTGGGGGGGGCAACGGTTTAATGGGTTTCTTGTTGCAGGATGGAATGAGGATTCATGGGACAGGCGCTAATGATGGGTGAGGCGGCAACGGCGTCCGGTGCGGGGCCGGCCGTTGTGGAGACCCGATTGCCCATTCTGTCCATTCGCCATGACTTGGTGACGGCATTGTCCGCCGGCGGCGTGGTGTTGCTGGCGGCGCCGACCGGCTCCGGCAAGTCCACCCAGGCGCCGCAATTTCTGTTGGATGCCGGGGTGGTCTCGGGGCAGATTTTGGTCCTGCAACCGCGGCGGTTGGCGGCGCGCATGCTGGCGGCGCGGGTGGCGGCCGAGCGCGGTCAGGCGGTGGGCGGTGAGGTGGGGTATCAGACCCGGTTTGATTCACGCGTGTCGGAAACGACGCGCATCCGCTTTATCACCGAAGGCATTCTCCCACGGTTGTTGATGGCCGACCCCGCTTTGACCGGCATCGGCGCGGTAGTCTTTGACGAATTTCACGAGCGCAGTCTGACGGTGGACATGGGGCTGGCCCTGGTCCGCCAGGTCCAGCAAACCCGCCGGCCCGACCTGCGGGTGCTGGTGATGTCGGCCACTCTGGACACCGCCGCCCTGCGCGCCTACCTGCCGGAGGCCCGCGAACTCCGCACCGGGGGCCGTTTGTACCCGGTGGAGATCCGCTATGAGGGCGGCACGGCGCGTCTGCCGGTGTGGGAGCGCGCCGCCGAGGCGCTGGCCGGCCTGTTGCGTTCCGGCGCGGACGGGGATGTGCTCATGTTCATGCCGGGTGCTTATGAGATTCGCCGGACCCTTGACGCTTGCCGCGCGCGGTTGCCGGGAATGGGCGGCCCACTGCTGCTGCCACTCTACGGCGACCTGCCGCCCGAACAGCAGGACTTGGTGATGCGGCCGGCGGACCGCCGCAAGGTGATTGTGGCCACCAATATCGCCGAAACCTCCCTGACCATTCCCGGAGTCCGGCATGTGATTGATTCGGGGCTGGCCCGGGTTGGCCGGCACGATGCGGGCCGCGGCTTTAATACGTTGTTCGTGGAAAGCATCAGCCGCGCCGGCGCGGACCAGCGCGCCGGCCGCGCCGGCCGCGAAGGTCCGGGCAAGTGCATCCGCCTGTGGAGTCAGTTGGAGCAGAACCACCGCCCGGCCCATGAGACCGCCGAAGTCGGCCGGGTCGATTTGGCGGAGGCGGTTCTGCTGCTGCATATCCTGGGCTTTCATGAAACCCGGGCGTTTCCCTGGTTTGAGACGCCGCCGGAAGTGGCGGTGGACGCGGCCGAGCGCGAGCTTCGCGACTTGGGCGTTTTGGACGCGGCCACCGGGCGTCTGACCGATCTGGGGCGGCGCCTGGCCCAGTTGCCGGCGCACCCGCGCCTGGCCCGGCTGCTGGACGAGGCGTCGCGCCGCGGCTGCCTGCGGGAAGCGACCCTGGTGGCGGCCTTGTTGTCCGAACGCGCCCCGGCGGCACCGCCGCACGGGGAGGGCGCCCCATCGTTTCGTCGCGGCGGCACGGATGAACCGGCGAGCGATTTCACGCCGCATCTGATCGCGGCATCGCATTACGGCCTGGCCGCCGGCGAGGGGGCGGGAGCCGGCCCGGCCGCGCGCCAGCCGCTGGCCCGGACGCAGGCGCATTTTCTCAAGATCTGCCGGCATCTGCACTGGCCGGTCAACTTTGAACCGGCCTCCCTGGTGGAACTGGCCAAGTGCCTGCTGACCGCCTATCCCGACCGGCTGGCGCGCCGGCGCGATCATGGCACGCTGACCTGCGGACTCCGCGACGGCCGCCGGGGTGAGTTGGTCCGCGACAGTCTGGTGCGTGACGCGCCTCTGCTGGTGGCCGCCGAAATCCGCGAGACCGGCGGCGGTGGCCAGGGACCGCGGGTCCTGCTGGGCATGGCCACCGAAGTGCGCGAGGAATGGCTGCGCGAACTCTATCCCAACGCCTGGCGCGAGGAGTCTGAACTGGTTTGGAATGAGCAGGAACGCGTGGTCGAACGGCGGCGGCGCCGCTCGGTTTTGGGAGTGGTCCTGGACGAGTCGCAAGCGCCGGCGGCGGGCGAGCCGGCCGCCGGCGCGTTATTGGCGGCCAAGATCCGGGAACGCGGCTTGCCGTTCCCCGGCCGGGACGAGGCCGTGGAGGCGTGGCTGGACCGGGTGCGCTGGGTGGCCGAACACTTTCCCGAGCGCGGACTGATCCTTTATGATGACACCGACCTGGCGGTGGCCTTGGAAGAATTGTGCGCCGGGGAATGGCGCTATGAACGGCTGAAGAACCGGCCATTGCTGCCGCTGCTCAGGGAGATGCTGAGCTGGGACGACCGGCAATTCATCGAGCGCATGGCGCCTGAGCAACTGCCCCTGCCGTCCGGCCGGCGTATGCGGCTGCGCTACCGGCCCGGACATCCGGCCCGCGGCAACGCCCGGATTCAAGACCTGTTCGGCCTGGATGAATCGCCGCGGGTGGCCGGCAACCGCGAACGCGTGCTGCTGGAAATTCTGGCGCCCAACCAGCGCCCGGTGCAGATCACCGAGGACTTGGCCGGCTTTTGGCGCGACCATTATCCCGCCATCAAGAAAACCCTCTCCCGCCGCTATCCCCGCCACCAGTGGTGGTGAGACACGGCGGTAGGCTGAAGCTCTTTACCTTACCCGTGAAATCCGTTGCAAGATGCGCATGATTTCACCACAGAGTGCACAGAGAACACAGAGAAAAAAATGCACGGGGATCGTTCGGCTTTTCGGCCCCATCCAGTCTCACCTCTCTGTGCCCTCTGTGTCCTCTGCGGTAGTGTTTTCAACCGTAACGAGGGTTTCCCATAACCGGGAGCCGCCCGTCCTCGGGCGGACGAACCCGTCATCGTCGGAGACGCACATTATTGCCGCACTCCAAGAACGTTGCCACTTTGATCGGCATTTCGCGCTCAGCGTAGCGGCGCTCTCGCTCACCTCTCGCACTCGACTGGTGTTTTGTTTCAATCCAAGGAGGGCCAAGTAATCTTCTGGTACTCCCGCACGATTTAAGCGTGCGGGTCAGGAGTTCTGAGGTTAGGTGCGCTGAAAGCGCCTTTGCATCGTAGCCAGGGGCAACGCCCCTGGAATTGGATGGAGAACGGTTCAAGGCTGAAGGCCTTGCTCATCGTGATTGGTGGCTCCCTTCAAGGGTGAGCTGATCCCCAATCCGCCGTTTGTTGCCGGCCAATTCCCATGACGCCCCAGGCGGCCAGGACGGCCAGCAACGGCTCGGCTGGCACCCGGAAACGCGGATGCGCCACCACGCCGGGCGCCAGCAGCAGCCAGGCCAGTAGCGCCAACACCAGTAGCAATTCAGGACGCCGTTGCGGAGTCCGCCGCCACAGCCAAAGCGCACCCGCCAGCGCGGCCAGGTACTTGGCCAGCACCACCAGGGTATCCGGCAGCGCCAGGGCCAGCGCCCAGGGCGCCCCGCCAAAATAGCGATCGAGCGCGGCGCGCCAGCCGCCGCTCTGCCACGCCGCCAACGTGCCGGCACCGCCCACCGGCACCCCCAAATAGCGCAAGGCCTCTCCGGTGGCGGGCAATAGATTGCGGAGATCCGCCATCACCCAGACCCGGACGAACAGCCCGGGATGTTCCCGCAGCGCCTGCCGGCCGAGCCGGGCCGCCAGCCGGCCCTGCGCTGCCTGGTCCGGCTCCGCGGCCAAGCGGTCATCGATTAGTCCTTGTTCCCCGGCAAATGCACTGCCGTTGAGGCGTGCGTTCACCGCCGCCGCCTGGTAACGGCCGAGATTGATGGCGCTGACCGTGCTGATCCCCGGATACCCGGTCCGCCATTCATTCCTGGCCATCCACCCGCCCAGCACCACAAGCGCGCCCGCCAGGAACCAGGCCGTGGCCCGGCTCCGGCAGCGCCAGGCCACATACAACGCCATGACGGGCAGGAACGGCAGCAGCACCACGCGCACCAGGACCAGCGCTCCGGCCGCCGCCCCCAGCACTAGCCAGACGCCCCACCGGCGGGATGGCGTGGCGGCAACACGCAGCAACGCCAGCAACAGCAGGGCCACGCCAAAGGCGAATAAACTGTCGCTCAGCAGCTTGGCGGCGCCGACCGCCGCCGCCACGCTGCCGGCCTGCCACAGCGCCGCCCACCGGTCCGCCCCCGCACCGTCTCTTCCGTTTTTCCGTCCTTCCGTCTTTCCGCTCTGGCTCTCTCCCAGCGCCCCGGCCAGCCGTGCCGTGACCCACACCAGGGCCACATCCAGCGCCAACTGCGCCGCCACCGTCACCGGAACGGCCCAGGCTCCCAAGCCGGAAAATAAGGCGAGCCACATCGGATAGGCCGGCACCCGGAACAGTTCCGGCTGGGCCAGGCCAAAGCAGCCGTGCCGCGCCAAGTCGCCGGCCAGCCGCAGGTAATCGGCCGAGTCCGGGGCCAGGAACTCCGCGGGTCGCCAGAGTCCGGCCAGAAACAGCCCGCCGCGCAACGTCACCGCCAGGGCGATGATGAACGGCCAGCCCAGCCACCACGGATGATCAGTTTTTATGCTGCCATTCGGCATGGCGTACTATATGCGCTAGACTGAAGGGAGATCCTCTTGCAAAAACCGCAGTTGCCTGGAATTTAGAATTCAGAAGCCAGAATTTAGCATAAAACACGAACGGACTCCTGTAGCAAAGGGCTTGCAGCCCGCCAGATCGAAAACGTGCGGCTCGAAGAGCGCGATGCAATCGCTTTGCTACAAGACCGAACACCGGATGTCCCGCCGGCACAATGGCGTTTTGCAAGAGCCTCGGTATTTAAACTTGGGTGATCGGCGGTGCTGAATTTCTGGACTGGATGAACTTGAGGGACTGGAGAGACCGGAGTTGGGGCGGTAAAGGCACTCCGGTCTCTCCGGTTCCTCGAGTCCATCCAGTCCCCACCAGGTCGGGCGTCCCCAAACGCCGGGGATTTTTACGGCACAAAAAAACTGGCAGACCCTTGCGGGCCTGCCAGTTTTGGGTCAACGCCTGAACGCGTTGATCGCGATTACTTGCGACGACGGCCGAGGAAGGCCATGGCGCCAAGGGCCAGCAAGCCCAGGCTCGCCGGCTCGGGAACCGCAATGTCCAAACCGCTGACCGAGAGACTGCCAACATTCTCGGTACCGCCTAATTTAAAGCCGATCACCACATATCCCTGACTTACGATCGTGTATCCATACGGGCCAATAAGGGCAGACGAGCTATAATTGATACGCTGAGCGTCGAACTGAACGCCACTATCGTAGGGGACATAGAGATTGGCTGAAGTCAACATGGCCTCGCTGGACCAGGTATTCTTTGGGCCAACCCACGTCGAAGTGCCCACAATCTCGCCACCGCTCGTCAATACGTTTCCAGCCCCGTTGTCATTTCCAGGATTTTGGATAAGTTCAATATTTCCAGGATAGTCAACGGCAGCCTGGAACTCCGTGGCCGCGCATTTTCCCGGGGCGGTGGGAACGGTAATTGAATCCGTATTGGTGAACGTCCAATCAACACAACCGGCGTAATTCGGAGCTGCGTCCGGGTTATTTAACGTGTAAAGCCCCACCGACGCCCAATAGTAGTCATTTTGTCCGGCACTCAAGTTTCCGGACCAATTCCCCGCTTTGAGACGAACTGTCGTACCAACAGGCACCGGAACACACTGGTAGACTATTCCTGTGGCGTCAGCTCCGGCCCCCTTGGTGATGGTGCCGACCCCAGCTGAGGTGGTGAAGGTGGAAACACCATAGTCATCGTAGACCGCCCAGCCGGCGGTGCCGCTGGAGAAGTCGAGATTGGTGAAGCCCGGCCCCGTAACGTAGGAAGTGGCGTAGGCACCACCACAGACGAGCGCCGCTGCGATTGCGAGTTGTTTTTTCATGACTGTCGGTTCCTCTTTTGTTGTTGCGTTAACGTTGTAGGACCCAATGACACTCATCAGAGGCTCTTGCAAAACCCCCTGGAGCGGCACCATGCCGACTCCAACCGTCGAAAATCACCATACCCCGCCAGTGGCGTTCCGTCAAGTCGTTTCGCCCCCACCAACAAAAATACAATTAATTGCGCCACAATTGTTGTATTTAAATTGAGCTATATTGATCGCCGATGGTTGACGGTAACCCGCAACACAAGAGGCGATCAAGATGAATGGACTGGCCAATCTCGGCAATCTCTGGCAAAGCATACAGACCTGGCTCTTCCCGGTCTTGGAAGATGAACTGGGCGAACTGGACGATAAGCACAAACAGTTCGTCGCCCTTTGCGAAACCTGCACGCCCCACGAGCACATGGCCGGCTACCGCTGGGTCGGCAACGGTTGCCCGCCCAGCGACCGCTTGGCGCTGTGCAAAGCCTTTATTGCCAAGGCCGGGTGGGACTTTCCAACTACTCGCGCCCTGATTGACCGCGTCCGTCACAGCCCCGTGTTACGCCGGCTCTGCGGCTGGGAAGCGGTGAGCGATATTCCCTCGGAGGCGACTTTCTCTCGTGCCTTCGCTGATTTTGCGCAAGGGCAACTGCCGCAACGTATTCACGAAGCCATGCTCAAGCAATGCTATGGCGATAAATTAGCCGGTCACGTCAGCCGCGACGGCACCGCCATCCACGCCCGCGAGAAAGCCGTGAAGAAAGCAACGCCTGCGGAAACCGCTCCCAAAAAACGCGGACGACGCCCAAAAGGCGAGCTGTGCCCGCCCCCGGAACCCACCCGGCTGCAGCAACAGCTCACCCGCAGCCTGGAAGAGAACCTGGCTGACCTGCCGCAAGCTTGCGACTATGGGTGCAAGAAGAACAGTCAAGGCAAGGTCGAGTGTTGGTGCGGCTTTAAGCTCCATATCGACAGTATCGACGGCGACATTCCGGTGAGTTGGCTGGTCACCTCTGCCAGCATGCACGACAGCCAGGCGGCCATCCCGCTGGCGCAGATGAGTGCCGGGCGCATCACCAGCCTGTACGACCTGGCCGATGCCGCTTACGATGCCGCGCCCATTCGCGAGATGTCCGCCCGCCTTGGCCATGTGGCCATTATCGATCATAACCCGCGAGGCGGAGAAAAGCATGAATTCACTCCTGCGGAAGCGGTTAGATACCGAGAACGTAGTACGGCAGAGCGGGTCAACTCGCACCTGCACGACAATCACGGGGGGCGCCATGTACGGGTGCGCGGGCTGGTCAAGGTCGCCGCTCATCTCTCTTTCGGGATGTTAGTCATTGCCGCCGAGCAAGTACTAAAACTGGTCTGCTGAAGCCGGGTGAAGTGCTCGCCGTCATCTCGGAAATGACCCCGCCGGACGCAGGGTTAGGCGGGAGCGTGGGTAAAATCAAGCGAAAACACCATTTTTTACCCAAGTCAGGCCGGGGCGGTGCCAGCCGACGGTAATTTCAACCTAATCCGCCTCCGTCGTCACGCCGGCACCCGGCGTAACCAAGGGGTTTTGCAAGAGGCTC
>CAITYL010000358.1 GCA_903896595.1 uncultured Lentisphaerota bacterium | reverse complement strand
GCGTAACACGTTGAAAGTTACTATTATTTATTTGTATAATAGATATGATTTGGCCAATGTCAAGCGCGCCGAAATCCGACCGGCCGGTCCACGCGTGCCTTTGGGTTTCAAATCCATTTTCTCTCGCCAAGATCGCCAAGGAAATCACCTCTGAATTTCTTGGCGCTCTTGGCGTCTTTGCGAGAGAAACAAGGCTCACGGCCGCCTGTAGAAACGGGCGTGTCGCCCGTTGCGGGACGCGCCGGGAACCCCCGCGGGGATCTCCGCGCCGTTGCTTTATCCGCGCTAATCCGCGTCATCCGCGGTCAAAAAAACGCGTAATTTATACCGGGTCGAGGGTGAGCACGTAATTACCTTCAGCCTACAGCCTAACCAGCTTCAGCCTAACGCAGTTTAACCGCGGATTTCGCAGATTTCGCGGATAAAACCGTAACAAGCCCCGTGCCGGGCCGTACACCCAACCGGCTTTCGTGCGCTATTTCGTAAGATGTGCCTGATTGCGGAGGTGTGATACCAAATTTTCAGCCCCCCGCACGCAGTAATAAAAATAAGTAATTTTCTTGAAACCCGTTTGCATCCTGTTCAAATGCGGATAAAGTATGTGTAGTCTCATCCACCATGTGTGGAAGGAGCTCTCGAAGCCGCTTAACTGGCGGCTTCAGTCTTTTTATACAGTGATTGGCCTTGCCCTCCAATCCCGCTCCAGTTCTTGTTGTTTGTGTGTTTTGTTCGCCACAAACGCGGTTTTTAGCAGATAATACCCATTGCGCTCCAAGAGAATGACCACATATTCGTGGGTATGCAGCCATAGCGCAATGGGTTGTTCAGTCTTCCGCTTCTGTTGGTAGAAGCAGTGAATGTCCGGCGTTTTGAATGCGTTGGCGATAACCCAACCAATCCACTGGACCCGCTCACACCGGCGTAGATCCGGTGTCCGTTGATCCTCCACGCGACCTTCCTGCATCATGTGCCAAAACGCATAATGCTTGCCGTAGGTTTCAGGCCTGAATTGGCACCTGACGGGTAACCCGCGGAACACCATTTTGCCATAAGCCACGGTGCGGCAGTATATGGCGTATGCTTGTTCGATATACTCGTGCCACTGCTCAACAGAATCTTTGCCGGGAGAATCGGACAACAAGATCAGATCCGGGGGATTCATGCCGGAGCATCCTCCCGGTTTGTTTCCCAGATAAAGAGATCAAATTTCGCACGCCCGGGGGCTGTGGACCATTTTAGGGTTAGGTTGCTACGTTTCTTGATTTCCCCGATGATGGCGAGTTTTGCGGAATTTCCTGAAAGATTCCGATGCAAGTACGACAGTGCCCCAATCAAGAAATCCGCCAACTGCAAACCCGAAACTTCACGGGAGTGTACCTGCTGGATGTTGGCGACAAGCGTGCCGGCAACATCATGAAGCTTGGTTCTTAGAATGTTCTGTAACAAGCGGACCTTTTCCCCACCGCAAGTATCTTTCACATCAATGTAGATCCGGCAACTCTTTTCCGACGTTGGTATCGGCTTTAGCAGCAAGTAATACATCTTGTAATACCATTGGTCATGCGTCTGTTGAAATGTCTCGTGTCGCAGAACCTCCTTGTCGGGAATGACCACCCCGCGGAACGCCCAAACGGCCGTATCGAAAAACAGGTTAACCAAGTCGAGGTAAAACGCCGTTTGCGCAGGTGACACCTTTACCCATTTGATCTCAAATCCATCCGCAAGTTTATGCTTGCGTTTGAGGGCCCGTATGGCCAACGCCAATGCCCGTGCTTGGCTGGCTGGACAGGAAACCGCGCCAAGCGCCATCACGGGTAGATGGTCGTGCTCCAGGTGACAACTTTCGTCACAATAAACATTGAAAATTTCGCTCACCTGGATACCTCACCGTCTTGAAGTTCCTTGAGGGTTCTGCCATCTTTCGTTTTCCAGGCGGTTCGGCCGTTTGCGGCCCGGCCCAGCGTGACCCCGGCCGCGGTCGACGGCGAAGAGAAAGGGTAGTCTTGCGTGTAGACATACCCGTCACGGTCGAGCTTGAGGACCCCATTGCCAATCAAGCCGTCCCGCAGTTGCCTAAAGCAGGCTTGGCACGATGGTTGTGTGGCTTTGACCGCGCGGCTTCCCTTGTGCACGACAAAACCCTGCGCTGATGCCGTCCCCTGCGCCGCGATCCCCTTTGATTGAAGATGCAACACCGGATCCGACTTCGACGCGGTAACCATTTCGGTGAAAACATCGAGCCCGAGCACGGGAAAACAGAGCATCATCGCGTCAAAAAAACCTTCTGCATCTGCCTGGTCTGATTCGGAGAGCGACGGGAGTTGCGGTTCGTTCCCGTTGTCGAGCACACAGCGTTTCGCCTTCGCCGCCAACTTGACCAGTCGCGCTTCAAGGTACTGCACGTGCGCTTTGTTCAGCTTTGCATCCTTGCTGTTGCTGGTGAAGGCAATCGCGGTGATCCAAAAATCCTTTTTCACCGCATGTTGTTCGAGCCTGGGACCGATCGGGTCGCCTTCCCCCACATAGATTCGCGGCAGGCCGGAATTCTCCGGCGGCCCGACCAAGACATAGACCCCGGCACGTGTCCAGTCCTCACGTTTTCGGGCCTCGCCGAACAACGCCCGTGGCACGACCAAACCGCATCCATTCCAGGACGATTTCTCAATGGTTCGCAAGCCGTTCGGGTCACCACCAGGGAGGAAGATTTTGATCGCATAGGGCTTGTTCATGTCCGTCCCTTCAGCAGGCATTCGGCTTGTTCAGTCGTGTTCGTTTCGGCTTTGCCTTCATCCCGGCCTCCAGGGGGCCGGTGGTGAGGTCGGCGTAGCGGGCGAAGAGGAATTCGACACGGGCGCGGTCGGTGGGGAAGGGGGCCGGGCGGTAGGCGAGGTCGACGGCGCGGTCAAGGGCTTGGTGGGCCTTGACCAGTTCCGGGGGCATGGTGAGCGGGTCGTAGAGGTCGGCCAACGTGCTGGCGCGCTGCTTGATTTCGTTCCAGCTTAGGGGCATGAGGCACTCGCGGGCTTGGCGACACCGGTGGTGGGGTCAATTTACTCCGTGATGTCACGTTCGCACAGCAGCCCCGTTCGCATCGTCGGAACCGACATAATTTCATTTCACCACAGAGACCACAGAGAACACAGTTGAATGTTCGTTGTTTGTTTTGGTTCCGGCCATGCCGGGTTAGGAAGCGGTGAACAGGGTTGACCCGTCACTCACGTTCCGGGCTCGGATGATCAGCGCTCCCCGTTTGTCGGCCCGCATTTCGGTCTCCACGTCTTCGTGCTTTGCGGATTCCGCAGGCAGCTTTAGCACGACCGGCCACGATTGGGACCGCTGGGGCTGCCTGCGGAATCCGCAAAAGGCACAAACAGGTTTGACGGAGGGTTTGGGAACCGCCTGTCCTCAAAAGGGGGTTCCCAACATCGTCCGACAACCCTGCGCAGAGGCGGCTGGCGACATCCGCAAGGGGGGTCGCTATATTAATAGATTGGTGAGTCGTGGGCGTGGCGGCGTTGGCGGCGGGCGGAACCGCCGGTTTTTCGGGCGTTTTTTTGGGCCGGTGTAACCTTTCCGGTTCTCGGGCGTATAAGCTTATTGAATGGCGGTGCTGTCGGATTCCGGCAGGTGATCCGCGGCATCCTTGAGATTTGGAAACACAACCTAGTGGAGGCGACCCGTGAATAAACGCATGGTGGCAATGTTGGCGGCGGCCGGTCTGGCCGGCACCATCGCCGGAGCGGCACCGTTGAAGGTTCAGCAGGTGGGCGGCGACGCCCATTGGGTGGCGCATCTGGATGTGGAAAAACTGTGGGCCGGTCCCTTTGGCGGCCTGCTGAAGAATGAGTTGGCCACCAGTCCGGCCAAGGCGAAAATTGACGCCGTGGCGATGATCTTCGGCCTTGACCCCTACAAGGACATTCGCGGGCTGACGGTGTATGGCCAGGCAACGGGCGAACGCCAGGGCGTGATGCTGGTCGATGCCAAGCTCGACCAGGAACGCATTCTGACTTTCCTGCGCGCCGCGCCGGGCTATGCCAGCAAAGCCTATAAGAACAGCACCCTGCACCACTGGATTGACGAGCGTGAGGCCGCCAAGGACGCGGCGGCGGGCGACCGATGGGGCGCCTTCCACGGCACCGACCTGATCGTTGTTGGCAACACCGAAGCCCTGGTGACGGCCGCCTTGGACGTCCTGAACGGGCAGCGTTCCGCCCTCAAGGCCGGCGACCAGATCGGCGGCTATCCCGTTGACGGCACCGGCGCCATTCTGATGGCGGCCGTGGCCATGCCGGCGCCCCCGCCCGCGGACGCCCAGTCCCCGGCCGGAGCCGACCAGCGTGCCATGATCCTGCAAAACGTCCAGGGGCTGTCGCTACGGCTGGTGGAAACCGGCACGACGCTGGACCTGACGGCGCTGCTGCGCACCAAGACCCCCGAAACCGCGAGCTTCGTGGAACAGTTGCTGAAGGGGCTCCAGGCCTTCGGGGTCCTGTCCCAAGGCAAGAAACCGGCGCTGGCCCAGTTGGTCCAGGCCATCACGATCAACGCCAGCGGCACGGATGTCAAGGCGCAGTTGGTGTACGGTTCCCAGGATCTGATCACCCTCTCCCGGATGCTGAAGCCGAAAGTCCATGTGGAGCCGGCGCCGGAGCCAGCGGCCGCCACCGCCGCGACGGAACCGGCGGCAACGCCGGCCCCGGAAGCGAAGCCGTAACGCGCGTCCCCAGCATCCCGGCCAGGCCGGGACAGGAAGCCAGCAGCGCATGGAACCAGGCCCCTCCAACGCGGTGACCGATGCCGACCTCGTGCGGACCACGCTCGCGGGCGACCTGGCCGCCTTTGCGGCTGTGGTGGAACGCCACCACCGGCCGCTGCAGGGGTTCCTGTTCCGCCTGATGCTGAACCGGCACGACGCCGAAGACCTGGTCCAGGAAACCTTTGTGGCCGCCTACCGCCATTTGGGCCGGTACGATGCGCGCTATGGGTTTAAGACGTGGTTGTTCACCATTGGCCGGCGCCTGGCGATCAGCGCCCTGCGCCGGCGCCGGCTGACCCATCCGCCGGGGCAACCGCTGCCGGAACCCGCGGACGCGGCCGATGCCGGGGATGCGGGTGTCCTGCGCCGGGAAGCCAGCCATGACCTGCACGCCGCCTTGGCGGAACTGTCGCCCGCCTACCGGCAGGCCCTGTGGCTGTTCCACGTCGAGGAGATGGCGGTGGCGGATGTCGCCGCCGTCCTGGGCAAGACGGGCTTGGGCACGCGGGTGCTGCTGCACCGGGCCCGGACCGCCCTGCGCCGGCAACTGGCCGGGCGCCTCGCGGATGAAGGCACCCTGGAACTGGCCGCCGTTCCCGTACGGGCAGACGTGATGATGGGAGGCAAGTAAGATGTTTTGCGGCTTCTGGCAATGGTTCAGTCCCGATGCCAACCGGCGCCCCGAAGGCCGGTGGGAACGCTGGGCGCACAAGCATCAGGACGCCTGTCCGGAGTGCCAGCGCCGTGCCCTGGCGGACGCCGATTTGGGCGGCTGCCTGAAGCGCGCGGCGGTGACCGCTGCCGCCCGCGACGAGGCGGCGGCGGCGTTCCGGGTGGAGCGCGTCATGGGCCGGCTCCGCGGCGCCGCGGCGGTGGCAGCGAGCCCCGTACGGCCCCCGGCCTGGCGTGCTTCCGGCCGACCCCGCCTGGTGTGGGCGGTCGCCATGACCGTGGCGCTCCCGCTCCTGGGCGGCGGCCTGGCCTGGAACCTGGCCGCCAGCCGCCAAGAACGCAACCGTGACGCGCTGACCGGCCTCACGGCACCGCTGTCCGCCGCCACCGCCTGCCTGCACCTGTCCGGAGCGTTCGCGGACGAACCGCTGGCGCGGGAATCCAGGATGCTGGCGGGCAGCGTGACCACGGCGCTGAACGGGCTGCCCACCATTTATTAATTTAGCATCTTGCAAAACCCGCTGTTGATTGGAATTCAGAATTCAGTAGCCAGAATTCAGAATGAAAAGCGATCTCACCTTCCGTACGGTTTTAAGCATTCTGGCTACTGGCTACTGAATTCTGGCTACTTTGCAATTTCCTCACTTTTTTAAGGAATTACCGCCCCCATGACCAGTCTGCAACGCCAAAAACTTCGCCTGATCCTGACTGGAGCGGCCGCTGTTGTGGTCCTGGCCGTCCTGCTGACCTGGAACATCTGGCGCCGCCCCACCGAAGACCCGGAAGCCCGCGCCTTCACCACCTCGCTTGAGGGCCAGGATTGGCGAAACATGCCGCGCGGGGAGCGCGAGGACATGCGCCGCCAGTGGGAACGGCTGCGGCCGGAAACCCGCCGCGCCGTCATAAACTCGCTGGTGCAAAAGGAAATTGACAAATTCCGCGAGGAATCGGCCAAACTGACGCCGGAGGAACGGACCGCCCGCATTAACGACGCCATCCAAAAAATGCGCGAACGCCGGCGCGATGTCAAAGACGAAGACCGGCAGCGCCTGCGCGAACGCGTGAATTCGGAAGACGGCAAGGCCATGGTCAAGGAAGTGCTCAACGTCTATCAAACCGGCTTCACCGCCCGTGAACGCGCGCAACTGGACCCGCTGGTCCATGAGATGCTCTATCATGCAGAACAAACTTTCGGCAAATAATCACGGCTTCACCCTGGTGGAGTTGCTGACCGTCATCGCGGTGATCGCCCTGCTGGCGGGACTGCTCCTGCCCGCCCTCGGCGCGGCGCGCGACCGCTCCAAGGCGGCGCGTTGTCTGGGGCAGGTGCGCCAGATCGGCGTGGCCATTCAGAACTATGTCGCCGGCTCCTACGACAACCTGCCCATGTGCGCCCGCCTCGGGCCGCAATTGGGCTTTCCCAGCCTGCCGCAGGCGCTGGAGGCCCAAACGGATTCGGCCCGGATCTTCCAGTGCCCCGCCGATCAGGGGGCGCAGGCCTATTACCCCGAATTCGGCACCAGCTACGAATGGAACTCCTTCCTCAGCGGCCGGCAGGTGGACCGCGCCACCTGGAACATTCTCGGCCTGGAAATCACCGCCTCGCCCTTGCTGGGCGACGCGGACGGCTTCCATCCCAAACAATCACGCAATTACCTCTATATTGACGGCCACGTTTCCCCTTCCTTGGACATCCTCATCCAATCCAAATGACGCCCACCCGTACGGGCGACCGGCCGGTCGCCCCTACCCATCAAAAACGCACCATGACCACCCCATCCCCCGCCCCTGCCCCCACCGTTCCCGCCGCCTTGGACTGCCGCGGCGTGTGCAAGCGCTATGGCAAGCAACCGGTGCTCCGCGACGTTGACGTGACCGTCAATCCCGGCGAGGTCCTCGGCTTTCTCGGCCCTAACGGCGCCGGCAAAACCACCCTGATCAAGTGCGTGCTGGGACTGGCCACCCCCAATGCCGGTGACATCCGGTTGTTCGGCACCGACCTCTTCCAGAACCGCTCGCGCGCCCTGCGCCATGTCGGGGCGGTGATTGAAACGCCGGTGTTTCCCGACGGCCTCACCGCCCTCGATTCCCTGCGCTTTCTCACCGGCCTGACCGCCAGCGTGCCGGAAAAACGCCTGCTGGACACCCTGGAACTGGTCGGCCTGGGCCCCGTGGCCCGGCGGCCGGTCAACACCTTTTCCCTCGGCATGCGCCAGCGCCTGGGCATTGCCCAGGCCCTGCTGCCCGAATCGCGCCTGCTGCTGCTGGATGAGCCGACCAACGGCCTGGACCCCCACGGCATCGCCGGCATGCGCCGCCTGATCCGCCGGCTGGCCAAGGAACACGGACTGGCCATTCTGGTCTCCAGCCATCTGCTGGCGGAAATCGAACAGGTCTGCGACCGCTTTGTCATCCTCCACCACGGCTGCACGATCTGGCGCGGCGCCGCCGCCGACCTGCATCTGCACGCCACCGAGGTGGAACTGCTGGTCCGGCGGATCGACGGCCACGAAACCCCGCCCAGCGTTGTCACCGCGCATCCCGCCTACCAGCGCGCCGCACCCCATCTCGAAACCGGGCACTGGGCGCTGTGGTTCCGCCTGACCCCCGACGACGTGCCCGGCCTGGTGCGCGACCTGGTGGCCGGCGGCCTTGATATTTTCCAGGTCCAGCCCCGCCGTCTGGCGCTCGAGCAGCTCTTCCTGGAGCAGACCGCCGACGCCGCCGGCGATGTCCGCATGGACAGCTTCCGCCCCTAGGCCGGGAACCGGGCTGACGCCGTGTCGGTTGGGAACCCCCTTTTGAGGAAAGGCGGTTCCCAAACCCTCCGTCAAACCTTTTTATGCCTGTTGCGGATTCCGCAGGCGCGCCCCTGTGCCCCAATCGTGGAGGTTGCACTGAAGCGGGCTGCTTAAACCGCGTGCGAACGCAGGCGATGGCGTGGGGTGAGGATCACCGCCCTGGTTTTGGGCGCTGGAAGCGCCCCTCCTGGACGGAGAACCTGGCCTGGACAATGCCGGGCGGCTCCGCCGCCCACTGGAGTTTGGCACAACTACGGGAACCTTTGGCAGATGTCGTCCCGTAGGGACTGAAAGACAATAGGCAGGGGCTTCAGCCCCTGTTTCAGAACAGCAAAAAAAGGCGTGCCGTAGGTACG
>CAITYL010000357.1 GCA_903896595.1 uncultured Lentisphaerota bacterium | reverse complement strand
TTTAACACGTCCCTAGGCTTTCACGACCAGAGTGGCCATGCGGTTCGCGGCGTACCTACGGCACGCCTTTTTTCGATGTTCTGGAACAGGGGCTGAAGCCCCTGCCTATTACCGTTCAGTCCCTACGGGACGAAATCCGCCCAAATACTTCCGCAACTTGTGCCAAACTCCAGGGCCAGGCAATCCTGCCTGGCAATCGACCGGTTATGGGGCGGTCAGGTGGCCGCTGCGCTGGAGGTAGATCGCCTCGATCTGCCGCGGCCGGCCGTCCGCATAGCGCAGGCCTTGGGCCGGATTCTGCCGCTCCAGGCATTCCACGATGCCGAGGGTGGCCTTGAGGTCCCGCGGATCGACGCCGGCCAGCATGGCGGCCGGCCAGGCGATGGCGTTCAAGACGGGAAAATACGGTTTCACGTCTTGAAACGACTGAAACTTGGAGTCCTCGCCGGTGGCCTTGAACCAATGCCAGCGGGTGATGCCGGCGCCCCGGGCCCCGAGCCGCTCCAGGCCGTCCAGCATCGGGCGCATGAACCGCCGCGCCAGTTCCTCATCGGACAACGGGTTGAGGTTGCCGGTCTCGGTGAGCCAGACCTGGTGCGAGGTGCTGTGGGCGGCGACCCAGCGGCTGAGGCTGCCGAGGCGCTGGAACTGCCGGCGGAAATGCGTCTCCGGCGACTCGCCGGTGCGCGATGCGGAGTCCGCATAAATCCACGGGTAAAAATGCAGATTGCCGAGGTCCACCAGCTCGCCGCCGCGGCGTTGGAGTTCATCGACCGAGGGCGGGGTCCCCGGCGGCGGGCGGGGAACGGCCGGGCCGGGGCCGGCCGGCTGGTCGGTGGCGCGGGCCTGTTGGCCCAGGGCCAGTAGAAACCGCTGGTAATACAGGGTGGCGCTGACGGCCTCCGGCGGTAGGAAACGTCCCAGGACGGCGACCGCCGGCGCCGGCGCCACTTCCCACAGCCACAGCCCGCCGGGCATCAGGCGGACCCGGTCGGCGATGCCGTGTTTGGCCGCCACCGCGAAAATGCGCCGCCGCCATTCCAAATAATACCACGCATAGAGTTCCGGCGACATGTATGGATAGGCGTTGGGCTCGTTGGCGACCTCGAACAGGCAGGTCGGCCGCCGGGACCGCGCATACGCCTGGACCAGGGCCTCCAGGACCGGTTCTTCGGCCTTGATCTGCGCTTCCAGCACGTCCTGGCGTGAGCGCAGGCCGGCGGGAGTGCCGAGCCGGTCCAGGAGCAGGTGGTAGGGGCTGTACCAACGCCGGGGGGGGATTTGGTCGCGCCAGTCCACCAGCGGGGTCCAATGCAGGATGATCTTCAGGAAATCGGCATGCAAGTGGGCATAGGGCCCGCCGGTGGTCACGTCCGGGGCGCCGACGGTGACGAAATCCGCCCCCTCATCAACCAGGGCGGCCCCGCACCAGCCTTCGCGCCACGGCAGTTCCTGTCCCGCCAGCCGGCCATAGGTGCCGTAACGCGGATCCATCTCGGCGGCGCCGCAGGCGGCAAGCAACAACAAGTTGAGGAAAAGCAGGCGCATAATGAAGGCGTTCCGACCGGTTTTCATGCAGGGAAAAATGTAGCATGAAACCCGCTCCGCGGAGTGACGGCCCGGGAACGCAATTATGTCGGTTGGGAACCCCCTTTTAAGGAAAGGCGGTTCCCAAACCCTCCGTCAAACCTGTTTGTTGCCTTTTTGCGGATTTCGCAGGCCGCTCCAGCGCAACCATCCACGATTGGGACGCCGGGGCGGCCTGCGGAATCCGCAAAGGGATTACTCTTTTTCAAAAGGGTGGCCCCAACATCATTACCGTCAGGCGGGCATGTCCCGGTTCCACGCCGTCTGGGCGTCGGCAATGACCTGGGCCAGCCGGTCGCCGGCCCGCAGCGGGCCGCCGCAGGAATTGCGGATGACCAGGGTTTCACTTTCCCGGGGCGGCGGCTGGGGCGGTTTTCCGGTGGCCATGGCCAGGGCATGGTCGAGCATGCCTTGGGCGACATAGCCATAGTCAAACTGAATGGTGCTCAACGGCGGGTCGCTGGAGATGCCGAGTGGGATGTTGTTGAACCCCAGCACGGCCACATCCTCGGGAATCCGCAGGCCGGCCTTGTGCAGGGCCGTCATGAGGCGGATGGCGAAGTCGTCGTCGTAACAGATCACCGCCAGGTCGCCCGTCAGGCGGGACCAGGCTTTGACAATGCGGTCCACGTCGCGGGCTTCGGGCGTGGCCAGTCCCACCAGAGTTTCCAGCCCCTGCCGGCTCATGAACCGGGTGTAGGCCAGGATGCGGCGGTTAAGGGTGTCGAGATACAGGGCGTCGGGGCCGAAAAAGGCGATGTGGCCGTAGGTGAGGCTGCGCAGATACTGGCAGGCCATCTCAATGGCCAGATAATCGCCCCGGCCGAAGGTGGCCGGCTGGTCGTAGGAATTGGCTTCCAGGCCGGGGTACGGCTTGGCCAGCACCACCGGCAGCGGCGAGTTCTGCACCAGTTTGGCCAGGTCGGCCAGGGAAAAATCGTCCGGCAGCCCGGGGATCAGGACGGCCAAACAGCCGTGGGCCGCCATTTGCCGGAGGGTGTCCTGGGCCGGCTGGCCGAGGCTGCTGACGGTGTGGATGACCAGTTGCAAGCCCCGCCGTTCCGCCTCCTGATGGAACTGGCCCAGTAACTCATTGACGAACGTACCTGACTGTGGCAGCGCCAGGACGCCGATCTGAACCGGCGCGTCCGTGGCGGGACCGGGGGCGGGGGGACCGTTGGTGACGGTTCCCTCGGGAATGCCCCGGAGGAAGGTGCCCGCGCCGACCCGGCGTTCAATGACCTGTTCCTGGACCAGAGCCGCCAACCCGCGCCGGATGGTCAGGTGGTTCAGCCCCAAACGGGTGGCCAGCTCGCGCTCGGAGGGCAGGCGGTCGCCCGGCTGGAACTGGTCCTGGCGGATCATCTCCAGCACGTTTTGGCGCACCCAGTTGTAAGAGGTCTGCCGGGAGCGGCGGGTGGACAGGGCAGTCGGGTCCGGTGATTTCATACATAGCACTATAATTTTAATGTATAGCAATTTCAAGCGCCAGTGAAAAAAAGTCTTGAGTGTCGTTTTTTTACCGCGTTGGGTGAAGTTTTGCATGTATGGCGCTAATCCCAGGGAAACACGTGGTTCACCACTCGCTGCGCTAGAGACACCGAGGCACGGAGAAGGCCATGCCGGAGAGTGCCGGCATCGGCACCAGCCTGCCCGGCTGGCACCGATGCCGGCAATGCGTTCATGTGGAGATTGATGAACGATCTTCATTTGCTCCGTGTCTCGGTGCCTCCGTGGTGAGTGGTTTTTTTATTGGTTAATTTGACAAAGCTATAATAGTTATTTATAGTGCTATGTGTTGAGGGTTGTTCCCGATGACGAACACAAACAGCACAAGGGAGTAAGGCACCATGAGCAAGAGGACACAGGTCACACTGGGATTGTTGGGCTTGTTGGCGGCGTTGCCCGGCATGGGGGCGGTGGTCATGGACTACAAGTCGGACACCTACAATCTCTACACCAATCGAGATGCGATTCTGGGCACGGACCTGGCCAATCAAGGGCAGGCCACCGTTGCCTCGTACAGCGCCAATGCCGACGGCGGCGCGTTTGCCAACACGGAAGGCGGCAGCGGTGGCGCCGCGGCGTTCTGCGATGGCGGCGCCGGCGGCGCCTACAACACCCGGGGTGATGCCTGGGGCACCAGTGTTGATGTTTACTTCAATCTGAACGGCGGTACGGGCGGTTGTGCCCAAGGTTACAACGTCTCGGAAGTACGGATCTTTTCCGGATGGCCAGACGACCGCGGCGGCACCCGTTTTTCCGTGCAGTACAGCGTGGTTGGGTCGGCAGACTGGGTAACGCTCTATGCGTATAATCCAAGCGACCGGGGAACCGGGCAGACCCTGGGCAATGAATTCGTCATTTACAACAATACCGCCGGCACGAATCTGATCTCCCAGTGTGACGCCCTTCGTGTTAGCCTGACGCCGGTGGTGAATGGTGGGTACACGGAATGGTTGGGTACGGTCTACCAGGAGTTCGATGTCTTGGGCACCCCGGTGCCCGAACCGGCGGCGCTGAGCCTGCTGGGCCTGGCCGGTTTGGCGTTGTGGCGGCGGCGCGGGGCGGCCCGTTGAGTTCCGTGTCCGCTGTAGCTGAGCGCTTGTAGTGCGGCGGCGACGCTCCGCCGGGCTGCAAGCCCTGAGCTACGGTGGTGAATAATCCAGGTGGAGAGTCAAAGTCATAAAACGCGCCATGATGCAGTTGCCCATCAAATGCCGTTTTGGCGTCCCGTTGTGCCGCCTGGCCCTTGCCATGGTGGCGTGTGGTGTGTGCTGCGCGCTGGCCGGTGAGGCCGTGTTGCGTGAGGGGTAGCAAGGGGTGCCGGCCGGTTCGGGCGCTGCGGTCTTCGAGTTTGACTACATGGCGGATCTCCACCTGCGGTGATGGATGGGAGCTTAACAGGATGGTGTATTGTCAGTTCATTAAAGCCGGTTGCCGGGTGGCGGCCATCATGCTGGCATTTGCCGTTGGCGTGTCGGCCAGCCAGTTGATGGACAACCTGGCCGCCGGGCGCACCCAGGTCGTGGTGGTTTACGGGACGAGCCTGAGCACTCCCGAGTATGGCCCTTGGGTCGCCCAAATGCGCGCCTGGCTTGACGCCCGCTATCCGGGGCGGGCGGTGGTGGTCGACAGCGGCATGAGCGGCAGCCATTCGACGGCGGGGCTGGAACAGTTGGCGGCGCGGGTGCTGGCCTACCGGCCTGACACGGTGTTCATCGAGTTCGCGGTCAATGATGCCGCCAATCTCACGGTGGCCGAGTCCAAGTCCAACTTGAATACCATGCTTGATCGCATTTTGGCCGCCAAGGCGGAGACCGAAATCATCCTGCAGACCATGAATGGCGCGTGGGACGCCCCGAACGGCTGGAAGAGCGCCACGGCCCGGGCGAAGCTGGCCGACTATTACCAGGGATACCGCGAGGTGGCCGCCGCCCGCGGTCTGCTGCTGATCGACCATTACCCGGCCTGGGCCGACCTGCAACGAAACGGTCCGGCCACCTTCCAGGCGTACGTCCCTGACGGCGTGCATCCCACGGCGGCGGCGCTGGCGGTGATGACGACCCCCCGCATCCAGGCCGCCCTGGATCCCCGCCCGGTGCCGGTCCGGCTGCCCAAGGTGTTTTCGGACAACCTCGTCCTGCAGCGCGGCCGGCCGGTGCCGGTCTGGGGGTGGGGCGCGCCGGGCGAGACCGTTTGCGTCGAGGTCGCCGGGGTGTCGGCAAAAACCACGGTCAAGCCTGACGGCACGTGGAAGCTGTTCCTGCCCAAACTGAAGGCGGGTGGGCCGTATGAGCTGGTGGTCACCGGCAAGACCCGCCTCGTGGTCAAGAACGTTCTGGTGGGCGATGTCTGGTTGTGCAGCGGCCAGTCGAACATGACGCTGCCGGTCAAGGACGCCAGGGATGGCGCGGCGGAGGTGGCCAAGGCGGACCATCCCCGTCTGCGCGCCTTCAATATCGGTTATAATCTGGAACACTTGGCCAACCGGCCGCAGGGCGACTTTGGCGGCGGGGGCTATGGCTGGCAGGTCGCCACGCCGCAAACGGTGCCGAACTGGTCGGCGATCAGCTATTATTTTGGTCGTGAACTGGGCAGCGAGTTGGACGTGCCCATCGGGCTGATCCACTGTTCCTGGGGCGCCACCGGCATCCAGACGTGGTGCCCGCGGGAGGTGCTGCTGACCGAGCCGCGGACACAGCCGGCGGTGGCGCAGTGGGACAAAGTGTGGACGGAATTTCTGGCTGGCAAGGCATCCGGGCATCCCAACCGGGCCAACAACGACAGCGAGTTCGTGACCGTGTCGAACCAGGCCTCCGGCCTGTTCAACGGCGGCATCGCGCCGGTCATGCCCTACGGCCTCAAGGGCGTCATTTGGTACCAGGGCGAGAGCAACACCCCGGAGGCGCGGTTTTACCGTCAGTTGTTCCCGGCCCTGATCACGGGCTGGCGCCGGGCTTGGGGGCAGGGCGATTTCCCCTTCCTGTACGTGCAGTTGGCCAATTTCGGGCCGCGGGCGGCACAGCCGGGGGAGAGCGACTGGGCGGAATTGCGCGAGGCGCAACTGCTGACGCTGAAGACCCCCCATACGGCGATGTCCGTGACCATCGATTTGGGTGAGGAACAGAACATTCACCCGCTGAACAAGCAGGAAGTGGGCCGGCGGCTGGCGCTGGCGGCGCTCGGCACGGCCTATGGCAAACGGGTGGCTTTTGCCGGCCCCCGGTATATTGGCCTGAAGGCTGAGGGTGACCGGGTGCGGCTGCGCTTTGCGGAGACCGCCGGCGGGCTGGTCGCCAAGGGCGGGGTCCTCAAGGGGTTTGCCGTGGCGGGTGCCGACCGGAAATTTGTCTGGGCCGAGGCCAAGCTGGCCGGTGACAGTGTGCTGGTGTGGAGCAGGGACGTGCCCCGGCCGGTGGCGGTGCGCTATGGCTGGGCGCAGAATCCCGAATGCACCCTGTACAACCGGGTCGGCCTCCCCGCCGGCCCGTTCCGCACCGACGACTGGCCCGGCATCACTCAATAGGCGTGAAGCGTGAATTTTCCAGGGCTGGTAGCCTGGCGGCGGCCCGCATCCGCGCCACCAGCGCCCGGCCACCGAAGGATCTCGTCTGCGGACTTCGCAACCCCTACAGGAGCAGAAAGATGAAACGGAAACCCAGTGCGTGCGGCCAAAACGGCCGGGGGGCGGCCCGCCTGTTTACGCTGATCGAGCTCCTGGTCGTCATCGCCATCATCGCCATCCTGGCGGCGATGCTGCTGCCGAGCTTGGGCAAGGCGCGGCGGCAGGCGCACCGGGCGGTCTGTATCAGCAATCTGAAACAGATCGGGATTGCGGAGTTCAGTTATGCCGGTGACTACAATGACAAGCCGGCGGAGGGGTGGGGCGGGCCGGTCTGGTACACGTATGTGAGCACTCAGAACGTGGTCTTTTCCAAGGCCTTGATGGATGGCGGGCATATTGGTGGGACCAGCGGGGTGTTCCGTTGTCCCGCCCACAAGCCGCGGTTCGGCGCCGATGAAAAGAAACTGCGCAGTTATACCGCCAATCCGTACGTCAACCAGGATCCCGTGCATTCGAGCGACGGCAGCGGTTACGGGTTCCAATACATGAGCTTCAGCAAAATGTCCGGCTTGAAGTCGCCGTCCGTGATCGGGTTCCGCATGGAATCCTGGTCGCGCCCCGGCTTTCCGCAGGCGGACGGGACCGTGGACAATCTGCCGGACGGTTATCTCACCATGGCCGTCACGTATTTCCCTTACGATGCGGTGTTTCCCTATGAACTGGACGCCATGCATGATGGAAATCAAAGCGTGCTGTTTGCGGACGGCCATGCGGCGAGCTACCGCTTCACTTACACCAATGGCGTTGGGCCGTGGCCAAAGGCGCTTTACGGCTGGTACTGGGAACGGCTGGAGTAAATGGGGTTCCCAACATGGCGAGGCGATTTCTTCTAAGAAAAGCCTACTGGAGAGTAAAATGATTGAATCCTGGATGCGGAATGGTGGTTTTTTCGGCGCGCTGGCGGCGGCGGTTGGGCTGGGGCTGGCGGCGGACGCCGGGGCGGTGGCGTGGACGCCCACGGTGGACAACTCCCCGGACCTGCACACGACGCAGTTGGAACTGGCCGTGGAGCTGAAGGCGCCGGTGCCCGCCACCGTGACGGTGGACTTGGCCGCCATGGGGCAGAGCACCTGGCGCACCACTGTGCCGACCCAGGGACACGCCCGGGTGACGGCCGTGCTGGCCCCAGGTGATTTTCAGTGCGTGAATCCGGGCAAAACACTGGAGCCGTTGCGCCTGGGCTACACCACCGGCATCGAGGTCAAGGACGCCCAGGCGGCGGCGCTCACGGTCAAGTGGCTCAACCGGGACACGACCGTGTTTCCGTGGGAGACGGAGCCGGCACCGGTGACCTTGGACGGCGCCGCGTGGTGGCCCGGTCTGCACCGGAACAATGCCGGGCATTTTGGCTGGCGTTACGAGCCGAACGGCCTGCTGGTCGACAATGTCAGTTTTGACGCCCTGCGGCGCGATTTCTCGCGCAAGCGCGACAATCCATCCGAATCGTTCCAGTTCAATTTCGGCATTCCCGGCGCCCTGCCGCCGGACCGCACTCTGATCGAGAAGGGGGACGAGGCGGTGTCGGGCAAGACCGGCCTGGCGCGGCGCCAGGAATACCAGGTGGACAAGGGCGTCTATCAGCACGACACGGTGGAGGTCGATTGGACCAGCTTCCGCTGGCAGCGGCCGGTGACGACCCGGGACGGCAAAACCTACCGGCAAGAATTGCGCTACAGCACACTGGGCATCGGCGTGCAGGTGGAGACGGACGCCCCGGCCTTTGCCCTGTCCTTCCAAAGTGCCGGCCAGCCGCGCTGTCCGGCCGGCTTGGTGCTGATGACCAAAAACGGGGCGCGGGTGGTCACGCCCGCCGAGTTCAAACCCGCCATGATGCGGGACAACTGGTTGCTGCTGCTGGCCGGTGACGGCATGCCGGAAGCGCCCGTCCTGGTGGTGTTCCAAAAACGGCCGGACCGGCTGACGGCGGCGCCGGAGCAGTTGGTCATCCATCACGCCGGCGGGGTCGGCACGCTGGCGCTGGGCAGTCCTCTCGGCGTGTGGCCGCTGCCGGCGACGACGCTGGCGGAATGGGCGCAGACGCCGGAGCGCATTCCGGTGGCGGTGTTGCGCCGCGGCATGGAGCTGTTGACGGGGTACGCCTGGAAATGCCGTGAGTTCTACCACGTCGCCGACGGCTGGGTTGCCATTCGCGACCAGTTCGAGTTTCTGCCCTGGCGGGACGATTGGCGCACCCGGGTGACGCGGCACGCGCCCGTGCCGCCGCTGGTCGGGTATGCGGTGCAGAAGGGGTACCTTCCCAAGTCCTGCATCGCGGGGCTGGCCGATCTCGGGGTGGCGACCAAGTGGGGGCCGTATTACGCCCAACCGGGTAGTGAAGTGACCTGGCGCCTGCCGGTGCCGGACGCCTGGGATTATTTCCCGCTCCAGGTGCCGCCGGAGCCCGGATTGGAGTTTCTGGCTAAACGGCTGGCCGATTCGGCCTCGCCAGCAGCCGTTCGCAAGCTGGCGGAGCCCAAGGTGGAGCCGACGATTTATCCCCATAACTACTCGCATGATTTCACTGCGGGCGGCTGGCGGACAGCCAACTACCTGTCCCCGAAGGCGCGCCAGGACCTGCGCGCCATCACCCGGCGGCGGGTGGAAGGCTCGCTGTTCCCGCAGGACTATCGCTTGCGCCAGGACCCGCTGAGCGGGGCCCGCTATCTCGCCTGTACTTTTGTCTGGGAAGGGAAGGACACGGTCAATGGCGACGGTTTCGCCGACATTGATTACTGGCAGGGACTGACGCTCTACGGCCAGTACACCCAGGCCAAGTACAACGCCGACTGGCCGTTGCTTGCCAAGCATTGGAAGCGGGTCCGTTCCCTGCTCAGTTATTGGGAGGCCACCAACAGCTGGGCGCTGATGAGTCCCGGCGCCCGCGAGAGCGGCGACATGTTTCACGGCGACATGCCGACCGGTGGCTATGCCGGCCTGGTCGGTTTTCATTACCTGGCCGACCGCCTGGGCAGCCCCTACGAGCGCGACTTGGGCGCCTATTTGCTGGCCCGCGCCGCCGTGCCCATGGTCTGCAAGGCCGGCTTTCGCGCCTATGCCGTCGCCATGGCGCACCAGGAGGCGGGGCCGCTGCTGCCCAGTTCCGGCTTCGGCGAATGTTTTGTCGCCTCCTTCCCCACCATCAACCCGGCGCTCAAGGGGTATGAACCCGGTGATCCGTGGTGGCTGAGCGGCTGCATCGGGCCGCAGTCGGCCCAACCGGAAATTTTGGACCTCTATCTCAAGGGCTGTCCTGCGGACATGCTTCAATTCGAACGGGCGTTCATGCAGGTCTGTCCGGATGAGCTGTTCAAGGGGCATGACGACATCCGGGTGATCCCCCACGTCATGCTGCGGACCTATCTGGACGGCGATCTGCGCCCAAGCACGGTGGCGCTGCTGCGGCAGTACCCGGGCGGGGGCATGCTCCGCGACACCCATGCCATGGCCAACCTGCTGAGCTGGGACTGCCCGGTGCGCCTGGTCGAGTGGGCGCCGGCCTATGTCGACCGCGCCGCGTGGGATGGCCAACGCCGGGCGGAAATCGCCCTGGACAGCCCGGCCGCCGCGCCAGACCTTCGCCTGTGGCTGCGCGGCGATGCCGGCCGCTACACCGTCCGCGTGGACGGCCAGCCGGTGATCCCGGTGGCCGCCGGCCAGGGCCTGGACGGAGTGCTGGTGCGCGTCCCCGTTCCCGCCGGCCGGCATACGGTAACCGTGGAAGTTACGAAGACGGATGATGTTGGGAACCCTCTTTTGAGGAAAGGCGGTTCCCAAACCCTCCGGTATTAAGGAACAAAAGTTTTGGGAAGGGGTTTGGGGAGCACCCTTTTTCAAAAGGGTGGCCCCAACATCGTCCGAGAAAGCGAAGTTCTGCGTCCCCGTTCCCGCCGCCCGCTTGACCGGCCGGGGCGGGCGGGTAAATTAAACGTTTAATTCACGTGCCGTGTCCGCACTGGCCAACCCCTGGTACCCACCCATGCCCGTTGTGACCATCACCATTCGCGACGTCGCCCGGCGCGCGGGCGTGTCCGTCCCCGCCGCCTCGGTGGTGCTGTCGGGCGCCAGCACCGGCACCACGGCGGTGGGCGCGGCGGCCCGGGCCCGTATTCGCCTGGCCGCCCAGG
Source organism: uncultured Lentisphaerota bacterium (assembly GCA_903896595.1). Lineage (GTDB taxonomy): Bacteria > Verrucomicrobiota > Lentisphaeria > Oligosphaerales > CAITYL01 > CAITYL01. The sequence continues at coordinate 9,833 of CAITYL010000357.1, read as the reverse complement.
AATTGGGGTACCGGCCCAATTTGGCGGGGCGCGGCGTTCGCCAGGGCCGTTCCTTCCTGTACGGGGTGCTGGTCGATGCCACCAACACGCACCTGTTGCCGGCGTTCATGCGCGGCGCCCAGGAAGCCATGGCGGCCCATTCCTGCGCCCCCCTGTTTTTTACCCACCGGAGCCGGGACGAGGAGGTGCGCAATTTGGAGCTGTGTCGGGCCCGGCAGGTTGACGGACTGATCGTCAATGTCACCCCCGGCACCGGCCTCCAGGCACCGGGCCGCCGCTATGCGGAGTGGCGCCGGCAGCGGCCGGTGGTCGAGCTGTTTGGGCACTTTCTTAAGGACGCGCCCACCGTCTGCCTCGACATGGCCGCCGCCGGCCGGATGGCGGTGGAACGCCTGGCCGCCCTGGGCCACCGGCGCATCCTGCTGCTGACTCATGAGCGGTATGACACCGCGCGGCGGGGGGGCAGCCTCTTCTTCGATGCCTGGGAGCACGCTTGCGGCTACACCGCCGTCATGACCGAACGCGGCCTGGCGCCGCGCATCGCCCGGATCACGCTGGTTCCCGACATGGCCGATGATGTCTGGGCCGCTCGCGCCGTCGCCGCCCTGGCGCCGTTCCTGCATGCTCCGGCCCGCCGCCGGCCGACCGCCGTGGTCTGTTACAATGACTGGGTGGCGTGCGGGGCGTTGCGCGCCGCCGCGGCCGCCGGGTTGCGCGTCCCCCACGACCTGTCCGTGGCCGGGCTCAACAACCTGCCAATGTGCATGGCGTTGCAGCCCGCCCTCACCTCCATCACGTTTCCCGGTGAGGCGTTGGGCGGACGCGCCGCCGACCTGGTCATGCCCCCTGCCACCGCGGCCGACTCCGCCCTGCCGCCATCCCTGCCGCCACCCACTTGGATTGACCGCGCCAGCGTGGCCCATGCGCCGCCATGCCATTAGCCTGCATTATCCATGAACGATTATCGGAAGATCATGACTGATGGAACGGTAATGATGTGTCCATTCACCACGATAGAACACGAAAGATCACAAAAGAAAATGCGGGTCAGGATTTTTTCTTTCGCGCTCTTTGCGTTCTTTCGCGGTGAATCGAACGGTGGTGAATAATTCAGTTAGCGATTTTTACACACAACGCCTAAGGCAAAACCATGTCAACCGCCTCCCCCCAACACACCGTCGCCCCGCAACCTTGGCCCTGGCCGGGATTGGGCAATCATCGCGCCCTCGTCACCGTTTCCGCCCCGGCGGCGGCGGTGCGCGCCGTCATTGAGTGGCGGCGGCGCGACCGGCAGCCGGACACCGTCGGGGTGCGGGTGTTTTGTCTCGAGGACGGTGTGGAGATTCTCAACGTGCTGCCGCTGAGCCTGTCACGAGTCCTCGGCGAGATCGTTTTCACGGCGCCGCGGGCGGGACGCTACGCCGTCTATTACCGCCCCTTTGTCATTGCCGGCACCGCGTTTTACATGCCGGAAGTCAGATACCGGCCCGCCGATTATGCCCAGGCCGATCCCGCCTGGGTGGCGCGGGCGCGTGCCGCCGCCCTGCCGGTCGTCACGGCCGACGAAATCCAGGCGCGCACCGCCATGGACGCCTGCGCCCCCATGGAACTCATTGCGGGCGAGGATGAGGTGGCCGTCCTGCTGGTCCGCTACGGCGACCGGCCATTCCTGCTCTTCCCGGAAGACCGGCAGCGGCCGATCCGCATGGCGGATGACCTGCCCTGGCATTGGGCGCAGTCCGGCCCTGCCGCGAGTTTCACCGGTGCGGCGCGGCCGAACGAGTATTACACTTTTCAGGTGGGCGTCTATGCGCGCCAGCCCTTGACGGAACTGGCCGTGACCTGGGGCGCCCTGCGGAGCGACGGCGGCGACGAGCTGCCTGCCGCCGCGCTCACCTGTTTCAATCTGGGCGGCACCGACTGGGTGGGCCGGCCGTTCCACAAAACGCTGGCGGTGGCCGCCGGCCACGTGCAGCCGCTGTGGTTTGGCGTGGATGTCCCGGTCACGGCGCGGCCGGGCGCCTATTGCGGCCGCCTGGAAATCGCCGCGGCCGACGTGCCCGCCCAGTCCGTGGAGCTGCTGCTGACCGTGGGCGGCGCCGTCCTGCCGGACCGGGGCGACCATGACCTGGCCAGCCAGGCCCGCCTGCGCTGGTTGAACTCGACCGTGGGCTTGGACGACGAACCCACGGCGGGCTATCCCGCCTTGCGGGTCCATCAGCACGCCGTCTCCTGCCTGGGACGCCGGGTTGATCTGGGCCGCACCGGATTGCCGGAACGCATCCGCAGTTATTTCGCGCCGTCGGTGGACCGGCTCCAGCGCCAGCCGACCGACTTGCTGGCCCGCCCCATGACCCTGGCCGCCGCCACCGCGGCCGGCCCGCTCGCCTGGCGGCCCGCCACCTTCCAAATCGACCAGCCCGGCCCTGGCGTCGTCCTGGCCACCGCGGCCGCGACGGCCGGTCCCTGGCGTTTGGACACCCGTTTGCGGATGGAACCCGACGGGCACCTCGACTGCCGCCTGACACTCACCGCCACCGCGGCCGGCAACCTGGCCGATCTCGCCTTGGAAATCCCGTTGCGGCGCGCGGTCGCCGTTTACATGATGGGTATGGGGCGCAAGGGCGGCTACCGCCCTGCCGACTGGCATTACGAGTGGCACCGCGACCGCGCCAACCATCATTGCTGGCTGGGCACCGTCAATGCCGGCCTGCACCTGAAACTCAAGCACGACCGGGATGTTTGGGACTTGGCCAACCTGCACGCCTCCGGCTTTCCCGATGGCTGGTACAATCAGGGGCGCGGCGGTTGCGACATCCGCGAAAACGGCGCGGACGAGGTGCTGATCCGGGCCTCTTGCGGCCCGCGCGCGCTGGCGGCCGGCGAATCCGTCTCCCTGCGCTTTTCCCTGCTACTCACCCCGTTCAAGCTCCTGGACGTCAAGGGGCACTGGCGGCAGCGCTATCATCACATTGACTGCTGGGACGGCCGGATTCCCGACCTGGCCGAGGCGACGCGCGTCGGCGCCACCGTGGTCAACCTGCACCAGGGCGGGCGCCTCAACCCCTACATCAACTACCCGTTCCTCTTCGCGGCCGGGATCAAGGCTGAAGCCGGGGCGGCGCATGCGGCCGGCCTGAAGTACAAGCTCTACTACACCGTCCGTGAACTCAGCCACATGACCAAGGAACTGTGGGCGTTCCGCAGCCTGAACGGCGAGATCTATCAGGAACAGGGCGCGCGCCTGATCGCCGACCAGTTCGCCGACAAGCCGGCTGCCGGTGGCGCCGAGGTGGCCGGCGGCACTGGCGGCCCCTGGCTGCGCGAGCATCTGGTGGACCGTTTCGTGCCCGCCTGGCAGCAGACGCTGCCGGACGGCGAGATGGACCAGGCCATCGCCACCACCGGCCTCTCGCGCTTGCATAATTTTTATCTCGAAGGCCTGGCCTGGCTGATCCGCGAACTGGGCACGGACGGCATCTATCTCGACGGCGTCGGCTATGACCGGGAGATCATGAAGCGTGTGCGCAAGACCATGGACCGGGCGCGCACCGGCTGTCTGATCGACTTCCATTCCGGCAATAATTTCCATCCCGATTATGGCCTTAACAACGTGCTGTCCATGTATATGGAACTGTTGCCTTATGTGGACAGCCTGTGGACCGGCGAGGGCTTCGACTACAGCGAGACGCCTGATTATTTCATGACCGAGATCTGCGGCATCCCGTTTGGCCTGATGAACGACATGCTCCAGGGCGGCGGCAATCCCTGGCGCGGCATGCTCTACGGCATGACCTGCCGCTACGGCTGGCAGCAGGGCGGCGACCCGCAACACCTGTGGAAACTGTGGAAGACCTTCGGCATTGGCGCGGCGCGGATGTTTGGCTATTGGACCCCGGAGTGCCCGGTGCGCACCGATCATCCGCAGGTGCTGGCCACCGCCTACGTGAAGCGGGGGGGCAAGACCTTGATTGCCCTCGCCAGCTGGGCACCGGCCCCCGTTGCCTGCCACCTCGTTATCGACTGGAAAAAACTGGGGGTGGATGCGGACGCCGTCGTGCTTCGGGCCCCGGCGCTGCCGGAGTTTCAACCGGCCGCCGGCTTTCTGTCTGGCGCGGCGATCCCGGTGGCTCCCGGTCGCGGCTGGCTGCTGATTTTGGAAACGCCCGCAGCCGGGGTGGCGGTTTTCACCACCCTGCAACCCGCTCAAGCCCAATTGCTGCCGTCTGGAAACTGGCGGGTGCGGGCTACGGCCAATCTGACCAACCTGGGCCGGACCGCCGCCCACGGGACGATTGGGTTACGGCCTGGGCCGGGAGCCGTCTGCACGCCCGCCAGTCTGAGCTTTGACCTGGCCTCCAAGGCCACCGCCGCCCTGCCGGTGGAACTGGAAACGACGGGGCCGGCCACCCTCGGTGCGGAGTCCGCAACCCCTGGCGTGTTCGGCACGGAGTGGCGCTGGCAGCCGGAATTTCTGAGCGTGCCGGCGGCGCCGGTGCCCCCGGCATCTGGCGCGTTGTCCGCCTGGCTGGCCGGCCGCACGGACTGGGTTATGCTCCTCGGCAAAGGGGCGGTCACGGGCGCGCGCCTGCGTCTCGGCCGGGCGGCGGGCATGTTGTTGCTGGAGCTGGAGGCGACCGATCCCCAACGGATTCGGGATGACGCCGCTCCCTGGAATGGGTCCGCCGTGGAGTTGTTCCTGGCCAAGACCGCGGCCGGGCCGGTCGGACAACTGATCTTCCTCCCGCCGGTGGACGCCAAGCCGGCCGCCTGGCGCGCCTTCCGGGCCTGCCAGGAACAGGCCGCGCCCCCCGCCGGCATCGCCTGGGAGGTCACGGACACCGCCGCCGGTTACCGCCTAGTGGCGTGCATTCCGCTGGCGGCGTTCGGAGTGGAACCGGACGCCCTGATGGACGAGTGCCGCTTCGAGTGCGTGGTCAACGGCTCCCTGCCGCCTCCGGCCACCGGCCGCCGCCGGGTGGCCCTGGCGGAAGCGCCCAACGCCCCCTTGAGCGCCGCCGCGTTCCTGCCCCTGCGCCCCCGCGGCGCGGGAGCATGACGTACGGGCGACCGGCCGGTCGCCCTTTTTCGCCCCTTTCTGGGACCAATGGGAGTAATGGGAGTGGGCGCGGCCGGGTTTCGCTGGCGTTCCCACGCTCCCAATTCGTCCCATGGGTCCCATGAGTCTCATACGTCCCATAAATCCCCGCTTTCACCAAACCACAATTCACCCTATCCATTTTCGGCTGTTATCGGTCGCAATCGATTGCGGTCGGCTGCCATCGACCGCGGTCGATGGTGTTTGACGAATGGCGCCTGTCGCTCCGGGAGCAGTGCCGTCCCGTGTTTGGTGGTCACGGCTTGCCACCTTACGTTACGTTCTCTCTTTCCCTATCGGAAAAACCTTTGGAACGGTTACCTATGAACAGCACGGCATCAGCAACGACCGCCCCTGCGGGGCGCGGCCTAGTCAACATCATCAACTTCATTCGCGGCCTGGAGCCCCGGTGCGAGACCGATCTGCTGGCCCCGGTGGTCAACCAGATGCGGCTGGCCCGCCAGCACAACCTGCCGGTGACCTGGCTGTTCCAGTACGATGCCCTGCTTGACCGGCGGTTCCGGGACGCGCTGGGCGAGATCCCCGCCACCCATGAGGTTGGCGGCTGGTTCGAGTTTGTCCGGCCCATGGTCGAAAAGGCCGGCCTGGTCTGGCGCGGGCGCTATGACTGGGACTGGCATTCGCACATCGGCTTCTCGGTTGGTTACACCCCGGCCGAGCGCGAGCGGCTGGTGGATGTCTATATGGCCGAGTTCAAGAACGTCTTCGGCTGCTATCCGCGGTCCGTGGGCTCGTGGATGATGGATGCCCACAGCCTGGGCTACATGGCCGACCGCTACGGCGTCCGCGGCTCCTGCACCTGCAAGGAGCAATGGGGCACCGACGGTTACACCCTGTGGGGCGGCTATTACAGCCAGGCCTTCTATCCCAGCCGCAAGAATGCGTTCATGCCCGCCCAGCACGCCGCCGCCCAGATTCCCGTGCCGGTGTTCCGCATGCTTGGCAGCGATCCCATTTACCAGTACGATGTCGGCCTGAGCGAGAACAACAACGGCGAAGGCCAGCGGGTGGTCACGCTGGAGCCGGTCTATCCCGGCGGCGGCGACTGCGTGGCGGGCGCCGGCGGCGGCGCCCCCGCCTGGGTGCGCTGGTTCTTTGATGTCACCTTCCGCACCCCCTGTTTGACCTTCGGCTATGCCCAGGCCGGCCAGGAAAATTCCTTCGGCTGGCCGGACATGGCCGCCGGTCTGACCGACCAGTTCGCGGAACTGGCCCGGCGGATGGCTGCGGGCGAACTCCGCGTCGAAACGCTGGAGACTTCCGCCCGGCACTATGCCGAGCGCTATCCGGTGACCCCCGCCTCCGCCATCACCGCCCTGACCGATTATCGCGGCGAGGGGCGCAAGAGCGTCTGGTATTGCAGCCGCTTCTATCGGACCAACCTGTTCTGGGACGCCGCCGGGTTCCGGGTGCGTGACATGTATCTGTTCAATGAAGAGTACGCCGAGCGCTATCTCACGGCCACTTGTCCGGACCACAACGCGATCTTTGACACCCTGCCGGTCATTGACGGCATGCATTGGCGCCAGAACGGCGTTCCGGCCGGCTTCCGCATCGTGGAAACGCTGGCCAATGGACAACGCCGTCCGCTGGGCAACACGGAACCGGTGGTCGAGGAGCAGGGCGAGAGCTTGGTGGTGCGTTGGACCGATGCCCAAGGCGCCCGGGTCGACCTCCTCTGCGCCCCCGGCCAGTTGACGTTCCAGGTCCAGCCCGCCGCGGACGCCACCGGCTGGGAACTGGAACTGGCGCTCGGTCCCGACGGCATGGCCGGGGTCGAGGCGGTGGAATCCGCCGCCCTCTGCCGCCGGCACAACCAGTTTGCCTACCGGCTGGCCTGCGGCCAGGGCCGCTGGGAAAACGCGGACGCCGGAACCCTCCGCATCGTGCCCGCCGCCAACCGGGTGGTGCTGGAGTGCGCGGCACCGGCCGAGGGGCGTGTGTGACCGTTTTGATGGACGATGTTGGGAACCCCCTTTTGAGGAAAGGCGGTTCCCAAACCCTCCGTCAAACCTTTTTGTGCCTTTTTGCGGATTCCGCAGGCCGCCCCTGTTGTCCCAATCATGGCCTGTCGCGCGAGGCGGCCTGCGGAATCCGCAAATTGGGACGGCCGCCCTCTGCCCCGTTCATTGCGGCTTCGTGCGGGCGGACACAATAAACCGGCGTGGCCCGCGTTGTGATGGGCGGAGGTGTGCCCATGGCGCGAGATGAAACTACGGCGTCACCGCCGGTGCGGGTGGTCGTAGACGACCGGGAACGCGGCTGCGCGGCGGTCCTGGCGTTGGCGGCGATGCCGGAGGTGGCGTGCGAATTCCGCCGGCTCGACCTGGGGGATTACCGGGTTGACGGCTGCCTGCTGGTGGAGCGCAAGACGCTGACGGACCTGGTCGCCTCGATCACGGACGGGCGGCTTTTCCGGCAAGCCTATGCCCTGGCGACGCACGAGGCGCGGCCATTGCTGATCTTGGAAGGCACTGCGGCGGAGATCGCCGATTGCGGCATGCGGCGCGAGGCGATCCAGGGCGCGCTGGTCACGGTCACGGTCGTGTGGGGCGTCCCGGTGCTGCGGGCGCTGGACGGTGCCGAGTCCGCACGGCTGATGCTGTACGCGGCCCGGCAGTTGCGGCGGGCGGCGACCGGGATGGTGTTCCGGCCGGGGCGTCGACCGCGGGGGCGGAAACGGGCGCAACTCCGGGTGCTGTTGGGGTTGCCGGGCATCGGCAAGACACGGGCGGAACGGCTGCTGGACGCTTTTGGCACGGTGGAGGCGGTCATGACGGCCGGCGCCAAGGCGTTGACGGACGTGGCCGGGATCGGGGCGGACACCGCGGCGGGCATCCGGTGGGCGGTCGGGGCGGCGGCGGATGAGAAGGGCGGGCACGGGGGCGCCGCAAAAAAGGGCGGGCACGGGGGCGCCGCAAAAGAGGGCGGGCACGGGGGCGCCGCAAAAAAGGGCGGGCACGGGGGCGCCGCAAAAGAGGGCGGGCACGGGGGCGCCGCCCCTACGTATGATCCGGCCATTCATCATCGGCGGTCGATCCGTTTGGACGGATACGATTACGCACGGGAGGGGGCGTATTATGTGACGGTCTGTGCAGAAGAACGGCAACGGTTATTTGGCCACGTCATCGAGGGTCACATGGTATTGAATGATGCGGGACGGATGGTTCAGGCGGTGTGGGATGAATTACCGGCCCATTATCCTGGTGTCGGCATTGATATGTTTGTCGTCATGCCCGACCATATCCATGGCATTGTCTATCTCGGGGCGGGCCGCTGTGCCCGTTCGGCCGGATTCCGTCCCGACGACACCCCGGCAACGGCCGGAATGTCATTGCCGGACGTGGTCAATCGGTTCAAAACCATGACGACGAAACGGTATGCCGACGGTGTCAAACAGAGCGGTTGGCCCCGTTTTCCAGGAACGTTATGGCAACGCAATTATTACGAACACATCGTTCGTAATGACGCGGATTTAAACCGTATCCGCGAATACATCCGGAATAACCCCGTCGCCGTAGGGGCGGTGCCCCCGTGCCCGCCCGAACACCTTTCATGAGGAAGGGGCGGGCACGGGGGCGCCGCCCCGACGATCATCACCGGCGGCTCAATTCCTCGTACACCTCATTGTAATAGAGGGCGTTGGCCACCGGGGTATTGGCGGGAATGTGGTTGCCGACGGCCATGAAGAAGCCGGGGCAGTGCTTGCCGATGCGCATGCAGCGCTCGACTTCGGCCCGGATTTCCGGGCGGGTGCCGTGCAACAGAATTCGGGTGTCGGCATTGCCGATGAAAACGTGGGTTTTGCCGTATTTCTCCGCGATATAGCCCATATCGGTGGTCGGTTCCATGACGAAGCCATGGACGCCGGCGGCGGCGATGTCATCGACAAATTCGGTGTAGGTGCCGTCGGAGGTGTAGATGATCTTCTTGCCGGCGTCGCGCAACGGCTGGAAATATTTTTTGTAGTTGGGGAAGACAAAGCGCCGGTACCAGTCGGGATGAATGAAGGCGCCGGAGGTCCAGACAATGTCGTCATGGACCATGATTACCGGCACATTGGAGGCGGCCATGGCGTCGAAATAGTGCTGCATCCATTGGGCGTAGCGATCGGTCAGGGCGCCGAAACGGTCGGGATCGGTGCCGGCGGCCATCAGCAGCAGGTCCCAGCCGAAGATGTCAATCAGGCCGGAAATGCAGGTGACGTAAACGCCGGTCATGTTGACGCCGGTGGGGTTGGCCTGGCAGGCGTCGGCGTAATGAGTTTCAAACCGGCGGATCAGTTCCTGGCGGTCCTTGACGCCATAGGTGGCGAGCGGATCGAAATTCAGGACGTCTTCGGGGTCTTGGAAGAGCGACTTCCCGGCGGACCGCTGGTCGCTGCCGCTGGCGGCATAATCCGCATGGCCCATGTCGGTGCGGTGAGTGCCAAATTCGCCGGCGCTGATCAGGACGTTCCAGAAAAAATCATAATTCCAGGCTTTGACGAAGGCGGCGCGGGCGCGTTGCCGTTCCGCTTCGGGGCTGGTTTCGGTCACGGCGATGCCGGTGACCGTCTTGATCAAGTCGAAGTGGTACCAGTCGACTGAATATTCGGTGCGCGGTACGCGCTTGGGCATGTCGAGATTGAGGGCGCTCCAGCCGTCTTGGAAGCTCATGGTCGTGCTCGGGTTGAGGGGTTGAGGGGTTGTGGGGTTGAGGGGTTGAGGGGTTG
>CAITYL010000356.1 GCA_903896595.1 uncultured Lentisphaerota bacterium | reverse complement strand
TGGCGTTACACCAGTTCCGCCCTTTTTTATGGGGCCACTGTCCACCCAACCAATGATACGCGTCTCCGACGATGACGGGTTCGTCCGCCCGAGGACGGGCGGCTCCCGGGGATGGGAAAACCACATTATTTTTGAAAGCACATAGGCGAAAACTTTATCCAGTCAGGTTCGGAGTTCCGCCTTCAGGCGGTGCAAACGGCGCCGGGGACAACCATCGAACATTGAACATTCAACGTCCAACATTCAACAATGTTGAATGTTGAACGTTCGGATCAAGCCCTTTGCTACAAAAAAATTAACCACGAAAGAGCGCAAGGAACGCGAAAGTGACCGGTCAAAAAGAAGCCACTTTTCTTAGGAAACGCCCACCTTTTGGACCTGTCACTGACGTTCCGGGCTCAGATAAGAAAATGTTGAGACACCGAAGCGGCCTGCGGAATCCGCAAAGGTGCAAACAGGTTTGACGGAGGGTTTGGGAACCGCCTTTCCTCAAAAGGGGGTTCCCAACATCATCGCCAAACCTGTCATCCAGCCGTTGCTGTTGCGCGCAGGTGGGCCGCGTAGCCGCCGTCATGGTCGGCGGCCGGCAGGAGCTGCTGTTCCGTTTCCAGGGCAAACTCCGGATGGCGCTTCAGGAAAGCCCGGACCTGGTTGTGATTTTCCGCCGGCTCCAGGCTGCACGTGCTGTAGACCAGGCGGCCGCCGGGCCGGAGCAGTGGCGCGGCGCCGTCGAGCAGCCGGGCCTGCAACACCGCCAGTTCCGCCACCTTGGCGCGGGTGAACCGCCAGCGCGCGTCCGGCCGCCGGCGGATGACGCCGCTATTGGAGCAGGGCACGTCGAGCAGGACCGCGTCCCACTGTCCCGCCGCCAGTGGCGGCCGGGCCGCATCGGCGGCCAGCACCTGCACGGGAACGCGGACCTCGCAGCGCGCCAGATTCTCGCGGAGCCGTTGCAGCCGCGCCGCCGAACGGTCGGCGCAGAGCAGTAACCCCGGCCCCGCCCCGCCGCCAGTTTCGTCCCTTCCGTTCTTTCCGTTTATTCCGTCTTTTCCGTTGGTGCCGTCGGTTCCGTTGTTTTCGCCGGCCATGGCCTCGGCCAGGAGCAGCGCCTTGCCGCCGGGGGCGGCGCACAGGTCGGCGATCCGTTCCCCGGGCCGCGCGGCCACCAGGCCGGGGGCGAGGCTGGTGGACGGATCCTGGACATAGACGTCACCGCGGGCGAACGCCGCCGAAGCCAGCAGCCGTTCCGGACACCCGCAGCGCCAGAACACGGTAGAATTCAAGAGCCCGCCGTCAGCAGTCGTGTCGCTCTGGCGCCCCATCCCATCTTCTATCTTCTGTCTACTATCTTCTATCTTCTGCCTTCCGAATTCCAGCCGCTCCGCCTCCCAGGCGGGGTCGGGTGGGGGCGCGCCGGGGCGCAGGCGAAAGGTCAGGGGCGCCTCGGCCTGGAGCAGGGCGGCCAGGGCGTCGAGCTGTGCTTCCGAGCGGCCGGCGCGCCAGGCGGCCTCCAGTTCAGGCCCGAGATTGCGGCGGACCGCGGCCGGGGCGGCGTCCGCCAGGGTGGCCAGCAGCGGCTCGCGGCCGGCGGCCACCGCGGCGCGCAGCACGGCATTCAGGAAGCCGGCCTCGGCCTGGCCGTAGCGCCGCCGGACATAGGCCACCGCGGCATTGGCCGCCGCTTCCGGCCGCACGCCGTCCTGGAACAGGATTTGGACGAAGGTCCAGCGCAGAATGCGCAGCAGTCGGGGGCGCGGCGGGCGGGCGGCGAAGCGGGCGATCAGCCAGTCCACCTCGGCGCGGCGGCGGAAGAGGGCGAACAGGCCGTGGCGCAGTGTGGCCTGGCCGGCGGTCGCGGGCAGCAGGTCGTCCAGGTGCGCCCCGTCGTCCCACGCCAGCAGCGCCCGTTCGGCCGCCGCCAGTAGCGTCTCCAGCGGTCGCGGACCGGACGGGGAATGGGAAGATGTATTCATAAAATAGGAATGTCCAATAATCAACAAGGAATGTCCAATGTCCAGGTAAAAGTTCAAGGACGTACTTTTTAACAGAATAATGACATTTCCTTCATCCTTGGACATTCCTTGTTGGATATTGGATATTCATGACAATTTGGGAACCCCCTTTTGAGGAAAGGCGGTTCCCAAACCCTCCGTCAAACCTTTTTATACCTTTTGCGGATTCCGCAGGCCGCCCCAGCGCAACCATCCACGATTGGGACACCGGAGCGGCCTGCGGAATCCGCAAATATTGAACCGTGGCATTGCGAAGTCAACCGCAAGCCATGGGGTCAGAGGTTGGCGGGGTTTACCCTGGGAGCGCCGAGCCCCGGCTCGGCGCGCCGTCTGGAGCTCCCCTGTAGCTGAGCGCTTGTAGCGCGGCGGCGACGTTCCGCCTTCAGCGGTGCCTTTTTCACAAAAAAATCAACCCCGAAAAAGCGCCAAGACCGCGACCGCAGAAACCGCAAGTTCACCCCCCCCCAGTCCTCATCGTCCTCCATGTCCTCAACGTCCTCTAATGCATAAGGGGGGAACGAAGACGTTGAGGACATAGAGGACATAGAGGACTGGGACTGGCATCTCGCCGGTAAACCGGAGTTTTGCAAAGGGCGTTTCAGTTTACTTAATTTCAGCTTTTGATTATGGCCCCGACGTTCCGGGCTCGGAAGGAAAATCACGGGTCACGCATCCCGATTCACGTTTCCCCCCAACCCCCCAACCGCCCAACCCCCCAACCCCCCAACCGCCCAACCGCCCAACCCCCCAACCGCCCAACC
>CAITYL010000355.1 GCA_903896595.1 uncultured Lentisphaerota bacterium | reverse complement strand
CCTCCATTCATGACACCCTGGCGGCGGCCTTCGGCAGTTCCTATGTCAACAACTTTATCCAGGCCGGGCGGGTCAAACGGGTTTACGTTCAGGCCGACTCCCCCTACCGCCGGCTGCCCACGGACCTCGAAAAGATCTACGTGCGCAACACCGCCGGCAAGATGGTGCCATTCTCCGCCTTTGCCTCCACGCGGTGGACCAGCGGCTCCCCCCGGCTGGAACGCTTCAACGGTTTCCCATCCATGAGCATCTGGGGCGAACCGGCACCGGGCCGGAGTTCCGGCGAGGCCATGCAAGCCATGGAGGAGATTGTCGGCAAGCTGCCGCCGGGCATCGGCTTCGACTGGACCGGCCTGTCTTATCAGGAGCGGCAGTCCGCGTCCCAGACCGGCCTGCTCTACGCCTTCTCCATCCTAGTCATCTTCCTCTGTCTGGCGGCTCTGTATGAGAGCTGGCCCATCCCCGTCTCGATCCTGCTGGCACTGCCGTTGGGCGCCATTGGCGGCATCATCGCCTCGACCTGGCGGGGACTGCCCAATGACGTCTACTTCCAGATCGGCCTGCTAACCACCCTCGGCCTGACCACCAAGAACGCTATCCTGATCGTCCAGTTCGCCAAGGCCCGGGTGGAAGAAGGCATGGAGTTGGGCGAGGCGGCACTGGAGGGGGCGCGCCTGCGCTTCCGCCCCATCGTCATGACCTCGCTGGCCTTCGGCTTCGGCGTCCTGCCCCTGGCCCTGAACACCGGAGCGGGCGCGGGAGCCATGAATGCCATCGGCACCTCGGTGCTGGGCGGCATGATCACCGGCACGGTACTCGTGGTGCTGTTTGCGCCGCTATTTTATGTCTTGATCGAGAAACTGTTCGGCAAGCGCCGGCCCGGCGCCGGCACCCCGTAACTCCGCAACGAAGACATCCCATGAAAACACCCTATCGTTTGATGCGCCAATCCGCCGTCGCCGCCGGCCTGGCTGCGGGCGTCCTGGCACTGGCCGGCTGCACCACCCCGGCGTCCGACACCCGGAAGCCCGACATGAAAGTGGATAGCGCCTTCGCCAACGGGCGCCAGGCCAACGTCACGGACACCGCCCCGGCCGGCACCGAGTGGTGGCGCGGCTTCCACGACCCCGCGCTTGACGGCTTGGTGGCCCAGTCCCTGCGCTCCAACCAGGATCTGCGGATCGCCCTGGCCCGCATCCAGGAGACCCGCGCCCTTTACGGCGTGGCCGTCCTGGGCGCCTTTCCGATTATCACCGCCAACGGCGGCTACACACGCGCCCTCGCCAGTGAGGCGGCGCAGCCCGGCCAGTCCCGTGACCAGCGGACCTCCAGCCTGTACACGGCCGGCTTTGACGCCACCTGGGAGCTGGACTTCTTCGGCCGTGTCCGCGCCGGCATCAAGGCCGCCGATGCGGAAATCGCCCTCACAGAGGCCAACCTGCACGACGTCCAGATCACCCTGGCCGCTGAAGTGGCGCGCAACTACTTCGAGCTGCGGGGCAATCAGCAGCGGCTGGCCATTGCCCGCCAAAATGCGGAAAACCAACGCGAGACGGCGGCCATGACGGCCGCCAAACTGGAAGCCGGCACGGCCACCGAATTCGACGTCTCCCGCGCCCAAACCCAGCTCAACAACACCCTGGCCATCATCCCCCCGCTGGAGGCCGGCATCCAGCGCGCCATCCACCGTTTGGGTGTCCTCACCGGCCAGCCCCCCACCGCCCTGACGGCCACTCTCACGAAGCCAGCCCCGCTGCCGGCCCCGCCCGTTTTGATCGCGATTGGCGACCCGGCGACCCTGCTGCGCCGGCGCCCGGACATCCGGGCCGCCGAAGCGGCGCTGGCCGCCACCAACGCCCTGGTGGACATGAGCGTCGCCGACCTCTTCCCCAAGGTCACCTTCAACGGCACGCTCGGCGTGCAGGCCGGTCAGTTCCCCGACCTTGGCCGCGGCGGCGCCACCACCTATGCCTTCGGCCCCCATCTGTCCTGGGCCGCCCTCGACCTGGAGCGGGTTCGCGAACGCGTCCGGGCCGCCAACGCCCACGCCGATGCCGAGCTTGCCCGCTACGAAAAAACGGTGCTGACCGCCCTGGAGGAAACCGAAAATGCCCTGGTCGACTTCGACCGCGAACGGATCCGTTGCCACTATCTGGCCATTGCCGCCCACAACGCCGAAACCTCGGTGGTCCTGGCCCGTCAACGCTACGAGGGCGGCATTTCCGACTTCCTCACCGTGCTCGACGCCGAGCGCTCCCAACTGGTCATTCAGGAAGAATTGGCCACCAGCGAGACCCGGACCGACACCAACCTAGTCGCCCTCTACAAGGCGCTCGGCGGCGGCTGGGAAACCGCGCCCATGCCGGTCATGCCCCCGCCAGCCAAGCACTGACCTCAGGCTTTGGCACCGATTGGCACTTTCCTGTCGGCTGAGCGTTTCCCGGCCAGCGTCGTTTCGATCCGGGTCAGCCGGGTTTCGAGCCGGTCGAGCGCGGCCGGCAACTGGGCCTGCTGGCTTTTGGCCCCGGAGCATAAGGCGGGATTGTTCACCCACCAGTCCATGCCCATTTCTTTGGCCTTGTCCACTGAACAGATGACCAGGCGGATCTGGATCGTCAACAACTCGACATCAACGAGGTTGATCCGGATGTCGCCGGCAATGACGATGCCCTTGTCCAAAATTCGCTCAAGCAGGTCGGCCAGGTTTGTACCGCCCATGGATGTGGCGACCCGGCGATTGATGGCGACGGTCATGTTAGCACCTCTGATTTAAGGGTTGAGTTATTTCACCGCGACCGTATCACAGCAGTTTCCCCAAGGGGCCCAAGTCCAGATTCAAGTCCTCGTCTTTGAGTCCGAATTCGCGGGAGATTCTGGCGAGTTCCTCGGCCTGCCGCATCAGGGTCAGGCCAAGGCGTTCGATCTCGGCCTCGGTCAGGCCGCCCGCCTCGATCCGCCGGAGCGCCTGCTTCTCCAGGAGTTCATGAAGCAGTTTGACCACGGTCAGCACGAGCTGGGCCAGGCCATTTTTGGTCTTCTCCACCTCAAGATTGACCCGCCGGGGCGCAGGTGTGGCCTGGCCCCCGGTCATGGTTCTGGCAAAATCAAAGCCGCCGTCGGCCACCGTCGTCGCCACGGTTGGCGCGGCGTCCGGCGGCAGAGCTGCGGCGGGCTTGACTTTTTTCATGTGAATCCCTGCTCCCGGCGTGCCGTTTCCACGGAAGAAATGACCAGCTGCAAACTCAGGTAAATCAGATCAATGTCCGCCACGGAAATCACCACCTCGCCGACCACCACGGCGCCCTTGTTGAGAATCCGGTCCAGCACCTCGCACAAACTCACCGGTTCGGATTCAAGTGACAGTTCATCCGGCATGTTATTTCTCCCTGGTGACCGGCGCGCCGGCGCCGGTCCCGCCGTTCTTCAGGTACAGCAATTGCCCCAGGGCCGCGAGATTCGCAATGCCCCGTGGCTCGCTTTGCCGGTAAACCAGCGGTTGCGGCGTGCCGGGGAACGCCGCTGCGAACCGCGCCTTGAGGCGCGCCTCGCGGAGCAGCAGCGCGGCGCAGAGCGGATCGGTGCCGCCCGGCGTGGCCAAGTTCAGAAACAGCCCGGGCACCGGAATCTCCAGCCGCCCGCAGGCGCCCAGAAGATCGCCCGTTTCCGCCAGCGCCATTTCGGTGAGAATGCCGACCCCGTAGAGGCTGGCCCGGGCCGGGTCGCGCAGCAGCGCCCGCAGCCGCTTCACGTCCTTGGAGAGCCTGACCAGACGCTCCGCGATCCCCGGCAGACGGAAGATGGTCCGGTACTTCAAGAAAAGACCAAAAACCACCTTCAACCACCCCTCAATGATCTCTGGCAATTCCAAGAGCCGGATCAGATGCCCGGTCGGCGCGGCATCGAGCACCAGCAGGTCGTAGCCCTTCTTGGGGGTGAGGAAGTCCATCACCGCCGCCAGGGCCATCAGCTCATCGATGCCGGGCGGTGACAGATCCAGTATCCGTTCCATGACTTCACGGTCAAAGGTCAAGTCAAGATTGGGCATCAACTGGGTAAAAAATTGCGCCAGTTCCTGCCGGTACTGCTCTTTCAAGGCAATAAAATCGGCGGCGGCATTCATTTCCATGGCCCAGAGCCCTGGAGCGACCGGCGTCGGCTGGGGGCCGAGCGGCAGCTTCAGGCAATCCGCCAGCGAATGAGCGGGATCGGCGGAAAACAGCAGGATGCGCTTGCCGGGGTAACTGCCGGCCAGGCGCAGGGCGGTGGCGCAGGCCAGGGTAGTCTTGCCCACCCCGCCTTTGCCAGCCAGCACGAGCATCGTCGTCGCCGGCGGCGGCAACGGAATGGGGTGATCCACCCGCGGCGGGATCGGCGTGCGTGAGACCGCGCCGGCCGCGCCGCTCACGTCAACCGGCGCGAGGCCGTCCCAGAACGATCGCAGCCCCTCCAGCCCGGTGACCTCCTGGGGATACATGGGAACGCCCCAGAGACGCACACCCGCAAACAGCGGCTCGCGGGCCACCCGGGCCAGCTCCTGCCGCTGGCGGGCGCGACTATCCTGGCACAGGGGACACGGACGGTCTGGATAAAGACGGTTGACCACGACCTCCGTCATGCCAAGGCCCAGCCGTTGCAGTTCCCGAAGCAGGTCCAGGGTCTCTTCAATGCTCATGGCTTCCGCCAGCATGACCGGGACAAACCGGCAGCGGTGGTGATCCTGCAGGAGTTGTCCCATCTCTTTGACGGCGGCGGCGAGGCCTTCGATAAAGTGATCCAGGTCGTCCCGCTCATAAGCGCCATGAAACACCTTCTTCATGTAACGGTGCTTGGCCAGCAGGGCATCAAGCGCCCCCAGCCATGCCGTCATCTGCTCCGGCATTTGCATGAGCCGCAGGGTGTGTCCGGTCGGCGCCGTATCCATGACGATTTCCGCATAGGTTCCGGCCTTGACCCAGCGGCTGATTTCCAAAAACCCCATCAGCTCATCCAGGCCGGGCAGGGACAGCTCCAGAAAGCGATCAATATCCTCTTCGTCCAGGAAGGTGCCGCGGGCGGCAATCGCCATCAACCGTTGGCGGTTCTTCTCCTTGAACTCCCGCAGGTACAGCTGGGCATCCAATTCCAGCACCGTCAGATTGGCCGGCGGCTTGGCCCCGGCAAAGCTGTCCAGCAGGGAATGCGCCGGATCGGTGGACACCAGCAGAATGGCGCGGCCGGGATGCCGGCTGGCGAGCGCCAATGCTGTCGCGGCGGCGGCCGTGGTTTTTCCCACGCCGCCCTTTCCGCCGAAGAGCAGGAGTTGCAGCCCGTCAGCGCCGAGAAAAGCCGGCGATAACCGCATGTCTTTCATGGCTCCGGGCGATCCTTAAAGCGTGAGGCGTGAAACGTGATGCGTATAAAGTTCGGCAATTAGTTCTGAGAGTTCTGGGAGGTATGGGAATTCTGGGAGGCATGGGAACAGTGCCACCCTCCCATAACTCCCAAAACTCTTATAACTCCCAGAATTCCCAAAAACTGACTGCTGCGCAAAATTCTAAAAACGGCAATGTTCTTTTTGACCGGTCACTTTCGCTCCCTGCGGTCGTTTCGTTCGCGGCTCGGATTAGCATCGAGACTTGGCTTCGGTCAGGCGCCGTGTGCCCCGATTAGGGTTCCGAATCCGGAATTCTTGAACGTGCCACCGTCTGCTCCTGATTCCCGTCCTTCGCATCGTCGTCGTCATCGTCGTCGTCGTCATCGTCGTCGTCATCATCCGCATCGTCGTCGTCCGTGTCCGCGTCCCCCGCCGCCCCGCCGTTCGCGGCTTGCAAGAGATCAAGGCGATCGAGCAGCGCCTTTTCCGCGGCATCAAATTCCGCCTCGGTCATTTTTCCCGTCTCCAGCATCATATAGAGCTCGCCGAGCTTGGCCGTAATGGCGGCCGGTTCCGCAGCCAGGTCCTTCGCGGCGGCGCTATGAATCTCGCGAAAAATCCAGACTAGACTGCGGACGGGGAAAAAAAGGATATCGTCAACCAGAAACACCTGCCCACCTCGTCTGCGGACGGGTTAACGTCTTCAGGAAATCAAATCGATGTCCACGAAGTTATGCGGGGCCCAGGGGCCATTGAAATCGAAGGTGAAATTATTGTCAAACCCGCGTGCCGCCTCGAAGATCGCCGCCTCGAAATCCTTAGCCACGGCGTCCCGCCCGACCAGACAGGCAAGATTCATGACTTCTTTTTCGCTGCGCGGCGGATTGCTTTTGATTTCGAGGCAGCAGGATTTCAGGCAGGTTTCCACCCGGTGCGTGAGTTCCTCGCGATCCTCCTGCAACAGCCGGTCAAAGAGCCGCCCGACTTCCATCTTATCCTCCTGGGTCGGCGCGTGGCTGCCCCCGAGGAACTGATCGCGCGCCAGCCGCAGATCAGCATGGGTATTGACGAAATACTCGAAGATATTGGGCACGTCCCAGGAGACCCGCACGCCCATTTCCACCTCGCCGTAAACCCGCTGAATCTGTTTGACAAACGATTTCCGGTTGAGGGTCAAGATTCTCCGGATATCCTTGACGCTGGACGCGATCACGCCGAAGGTGATGGGCAGCGGCGAATCTTTTTCCAAGAGGCGTTTGAGTACGGCCTGGTGCGCCGCGATGTGGCGGCGCTCCGGGCGAATCCGCTCCTGGCTAAAATCGCTGACCACGGCGGCAACATGGTCGTCCGAGATCAGGTAAACCCGCTTCCCGTCAATGCCGATCTCGCCATAGCCGAGATCCTCGCGCGCCTGGATGACCGCGTAGAGATATTTACCCGTGTTCATGGTCGCGCCAGCCATCGTGAACTCTCCTTAATACTCTTAGAAACCATCACTCTTCCAACCTCATGGG
The DNA here is from genome assembly GCA_903896595.1 of uncultured Lentisphaerota bacterium. Taxonomy (GTDB): domain Bacteria; phylum Verrucomicrobiota; class Lentisphaeria; order Oligosphaerales; family CAITYL01; genus CAITYL01. The sequence continues at coordinate 6,954 of CAITYL010000355.1, read as the reverse complement.
GCAGGCAGAGGCGCGCTGCCCCTTCGTCTTCCCGCCTTCCCGCCTCACGCCTCACGCCTCACGCCTCACGTCTCACGTCTCACGTTTTACGCTTCACGCATCACGTTTTACGTGCCGTTTCGTTTCCGCCCCGGCACGGCCCGGCGGGTCCTGGATTTTCATGGACTTGATGCGTTCCTCGCTCAGCTTGACCTCTAGAATGGCGCCGCAGGCAAAACACTTGATGGCACCCTCGTAATCGCCGTAGGTCGCATCTTCGAGGACAATATTATGTCCGCAGGACAGACAGTTGATCTTCATGTGTGGTTCTCCTTGACCGTATTGATCCGCGCCTGATGCCCGTTCCACCGCTTGACTAGCCAAGCCAAACGCAAGCGGCGATTAAGCAGGCCCAGGCGCGCCCGGTAAACGCGGCACGCCTCACCTTGGCCCATGAAAAACCCCGTCTGGGTGCGGCAGGCCCGGGGCCCTTTCCGGTGATGGTTGGTGAGAATCTGGGATGAATCGTTGAGGGTTAGCATCGCAACCTCCGGGGTTGAGGGAAGGACGTGAGACGTGAGGCGTGAGGCGCTTGCCAAACCACCTGTTCCCGGTGGGGGCGTTCAGTGTTCAGTGTTCGACAGGTTCCTTCCGAGCCCGGAACGTTAGTGACGGGTTCCAAAGGTTGCGGTCTCTAGTATTTGATCTTGAACGCGCCGGTATTGGCGCGGGGCGCCGGCGACGGTTGCCCCGCCACCCGCCGCTGGTAGGGCGCCGGCACGCTACGGGTCTCCATGCGTTGCAGGGTCTGCTGTTTTTCCACCTCAATCTCCTGGAACCGCTGGTCGATCTTCTGCACTTTTTCGATGGCGCATTCCTTCTCAATGCCCCGGCGGTACTTTTCCATTTCGAGCATGCTGAGCTTCATGTAGGCCTTGTACGGGATGGCCTTATCGTCCACGCGTCCCGACATGGTCCGGATATTCTGCACGCCCCGGCAGATTTTTTTGGTTGCTGGCATGGTTTATTTCCCCTTTTTTGCACGTTCGGGTTTGCCGGGTCCGCAGACGCGACGCAACAGTTCCTCCACCTTTTCCTGCATCAGTGGCTGGCCGCCATGGGTAACCTTGGCGGTATCGGTGGCCAGCACGTCATGGCAGGTAAAGCGGAAACACTCGTCATCCAAACGGGCCCGCCGTTTCTGGGAAAACAGAATCCGGCCGATGGCAATGCCGGCCCGGATGGTCGGCCGGTGATTGCTCACTCCGAAAGTCCGCAATTCCCGCACCAAGTCGACGATCCGTTCCGCGTCTTCCAGAGGCAGGCCGGATTTCTTCTTGACGATCAGCACTTCCGTTTCCCGGTCGTAATGCTCCAAGTGAATGGTGATCAGACGATCCGACAGGGCGTCCTGGGTCTTGTGAACCCCGGCGTATTCTTCGGGATTGGAGGTAAAAATGGCGCGGAATTCCGGATGCACGGTCACATACCCTTCACCGGTCTCGCGGAGTTTCGGCAGGTTTAAAATGCCCTCTGACAACACACTCAACAGGGCATTGTTCGCCTCCGGCCGCGACCGGTTGAATTCGTCGTAAATAAAGATCTCCCCGTTTTTGCAGGCGGTGGTAAGCCGGTCGTCCACCCAGAGATTCCGCGATTCCTCTTCCGTTTTTAGGACGGAGTGAATGAAATTATCGACGATCTTGTGCTTCCGATAGCCGCCTTCGCGGCCCACCAGGTCGGAACTGCAAAATTCATCATCGCCATGAACCAAGGTGACGGGACGCCCCAGTTTTGAGGCCACATGGAAGGCCAGGGTCGTTTTACCGGTGCCCGCCACCCCGGAAAAATGAACGGGATAACCCGCCTGCAGGTAGGCCAGTGCCCGCTTCGTGACCTGCGCGACATAGGGGGAGGAGACAAAGCTGTCGCCGGCCTCGGGCTGAACCCCGGCCTCGCCGACCGGCACGCTCGCAGTTGGCAGGGCAACCACCTTGGTGGAATTTCGACTCATGGACGGTGTTCCTTAGAAATTTCAGGGTTCAAGGTTTAGGGTTCAGTGCGGGTAACCGGGAGGTGACGCAGCCGGCGCCCCGACAGTTGAGACAGGCCAAAGCCGGAGCCGACGCATCATCGCCCGTCCCGCGACAGGCGGGGCAGACGACAATGGGCAACTCCGGCCGGGCCACGGCACCCTTGCCGCCGCAGCTTGTGCAGGTCATGGTTTTGACGGCTCCCGTGCCCCGGCAGTGAGCACAGGTGACGGCGGGAGTGGGAATCTGAACTTTGCCGCTGCCGCCACAAACACAGCACCTGGACTGGGCCGACATGACATCAAAAGGATCAAGACCTTTGCCACGGCAAAAGGCGCACGTCCCCTCCTCAACCGCCACCGGGGCCCGGGTTGAACAACGGTTCGCCATGCCAACCTTTACCATTTCTTGCCCCGCTTCGCCTTGGCACCAGCTTTGCCAAACTTCTCGCGGGGTTGCGATTTTCCGACCTTGTTCTTAAGGCCGGGAACAACGGGGACGGACGCCTTGGCCTTCGGGACTTCGACCTTGGGCGCGGCCGGGGGCTCGAACGCCCTGACCTTCGGAACTTCGGGCTTGGGCGAGGCCGGGGGCTCGAACGCCTTGACCCTCGGAGCTTCGGGCTTGGGCGCGGCCGGGGGCTCAACCGCCTTGGCCTTCGGAACTTCGGGCTTGGGCGCGGCCGGGGGCTCGAACGCCTTGGCCTTCGGAGCTTCGGGCTTGGGCGCGGCCGGGAACTTGACAACCTTGACTTCCGGAACCACGACTTGACGCACGACCGGGATCTTGACAACCTTGATTTTCCGGGGCGCGGCCACGGGCTTGACGGCCACGGGCCGACCCGCCGCGACCTGCGGCACGTCGGTCAGCTTGCGCAAATCGGTAACTTGTTGCCGGATGTCCAGGAGCAACGCCTTGCGCATCTCCATGGCTTTCCGCGCCATGTCTCGCCGCGCCTTGGAAAACTCCGCCAGCATGGACCTCACGTCAGAGGTCAGGTTCGCTTGGAAGGTTATCCGTTCCGCGCGGTCTTGTTTTTCCACCTCGGCCAGCTTACTCATGATGACGCTCCTTACACGGGTATGTAGTTACCGCGCGACTATAAGAGGCGGAGGCGGCGGCGTCAAACACCGCCGCCCCTCGCCATCTCAGGTTCAGGCAGGCGTGGCGGCATTGGCCGTCAAGCCGATCGCCTCGGCGTACTTGAGATAGGTCTCAACCGACGCGATCACAACGCGCGCTTCGATCGAGAGCAGTTCGATGCCGACCAGCGAAACCTTGACCCAGGCATCGATCACGATACCTTTGTCCAAGATGCGGTCAACCACTTCGGCCAGACTCGAGGAGTCCGTTGATTTCTGAATCTTTGCCATGGCCATTGTCTCCTTGCGACGGTTACGGTTGTTAATCTGCGCTTCATCAAGAAGCCGGTCAAGCCATAGCAACCGGCGTGCCAAGCATTAAGATTGTTTCATATAACCAGTTACAGGGCAAATTAATAAGTATTTTACGCTGGCGCTTTCCCGGGCTTCCGGGCGGCGATTAGGGTGGCGGCGCTATGGAAGCTGTTCCCTAGATCACGGGCGGCGGTTCCCGGCGCCGGCGGGCGCCGGCAGGGCGTCCCTCAACCACGAGCCCTCGCTAGCAGGCCATGGCGAAGCGGCGGCGGCAACAACAAAAATGGCAGGCGCCAGAGGTGGCGCCTGCCCGGACATAGCGGAATCACATCATGCTTGAGTTGCAGGCTCAGGCAGGCGTGGCGGCATTGGCCGTCAAGCCGATCGCTTCGGCGTACTTGAGATAGGTCTCAACCGACGCGATCACGACGCGCGCTTCGATCGAGAGCAGTTCGATGCCGACCAGCGAGACCTTGACCCAGGCATCGATCACGATACCTTTGTCCAGGATGCGGTCAACCACTTCGGCCAGACTTGAGGAGTCCGTTGATTTCTGAATCTTTGCCATTGCCATTGTCTCCTTGCGACGGTTACGGTTGCCACTCTGCGCTTCATCAAGAAGCTGGTCAGGCTATAGCAACCGGCGTGCCAAGAGCGACAATTGTTTAACATAACATATTGTATGGCAATTAAATAAGAAGTTTAATCGGAACCGGCGCCGGAGCGGCGGACGGCCACTATGGCGGCGGTGCCATAGAAGCCGTTCCCTAGATCACGGGCGGCGTTTCCCGGCCGGCCGCCGGGGCGGACTTCGGCATCGCGCCGATGGCCCGCCGAATTTCCGCGTGCGCAAACGGCTTGGCGATAAAGGCCGCGATCTGGCCCGACTGGATCGCCGCGGTGATGAGCGGATCGTCCTGATAAAAATAACCGGAGACTAGGACAATGCGGATGCCGGGATGGAACGCCTGGAGCCGCCGCGCCAGATCGAGCCCATCGGCATCCGGCAGCTTGGCGTCCAAAAAGGCCAGACGAAAGGGGTGGCGGGCCGCCAGGGCGATGGCCTCCCGGGCACTGGCCGCCGTCTGGCAACTGCCCCCGGCGCCAGTTAAAATCCGGGCGAGCGCCCAGCACATTTCAGGCTCGTCATCAACAATCAGACACGGGCTGTGACTAGGGGTCAAAGTCCACCTCTCTACTTTAACGACAAGGGCAGTTTGACGGTGAACGTGCTGCCGTGGCCTTCGGTGCTCACCACATCAATGCTGCCGTTGTGCAGTTTCGCAATGGAGTAGCAGATGGACAGGCCCAGCCCCGTTCCCTGGCCGACGGGGGAGGTCGTATAGAACGGATCGAAGAGTTTCCCGAGATTCTCTTTCGTAACACCGCAACCGGTGTCCGTAATCCGGATCTGCACCTCGCCGTCGGCCGTGCGCATCTCGATCGTGACCACGCCGCCGTTTGGCATCGCCTTGATGGCGTTCTGCAACAGATTCATGAAGAGCTGCTGCAACAAGACCGCCACGCCTTGCACCGGTACGTGCGTGAGGACGCCAGACAGCTTGATCTCGACCCGCTGGAGCGCGGCGTGATGGGCCAGCAAGGCGAGCGTCTCCCGAACCAGGGCGACAAGGTCAACGATGACCATGAGGCTCGTCGCGCCCGGCCCGGAGTATTTAAGCAGATTCTCGATGATCAATGACGCGCGCTGGATGCCCTGGTAAATCTTGTCCGCGCATTCCCGGCGGAAGGCGTGCGTACATTTCTCTTCCAGAAGAAACTGGGCGGCGGACGAACAGATCGCCAAGGGGTTGCGAATCTCGTGGGCAATGCCGCCAGCCATGACCCCCAGGGCGGCCAGTTTCTGGGATTGAATCAGTTCCGTTTCGATCTTCCGCCGTTCGGTCAAATCCCGCCCCACCGCCACCACGCCCACCGTCTGCCCCGAGTGGTCCAGCAACGGCGAAAAGACCCACGACACGAGCATCGGCAGTGCCTGCTTGGTTTTGAAGAGACACTCCGCCACCTGAGCCGTTCGCCGCTTCTCGATCCGGGTGAACACGTCTTGAATCTCCGCCTGGTCCCCGGCGGCACAGAGTTCGGAGAAACCGCGCCCGCGCATCTCGGCGACAACGTAGCCCAAGAGCCGCTCCGCGGCGGCGTTCCAGGTCAGAATCCGCCCCCCGCGATCGGTGGAAACGATCAGATCGCTGGCGCTATCCACAATGCTGGCCAGATGCCGTTCCACCCGCCGCACCTCTTCACTGAGGCGCACCTGCTCCGTGACATCGTCCATGAGCAGGATGACTCCTTCCGTCTGCCCCTGCCAAGCGAACGGAATCAGACTGTAGTAGTAGATGCGGAGAGGCACCCCGGGCGCGCGATAGGTCATCCGCTCGCCTTTGACCGATTGACTGGTTTCAATGGCATGCTGAACCCGCCGGGCAATATTCATTTGCTCAAGGATCACGGCGGGGAGAACGTCCTCGAGCCGGTAGCCGATGGTCTCGCTGAGGGTGCGCTGGCTCTTTTCGAGAAAATTGCGGTTCGCCGAGAGAATGCGCAAGTTCTGGGCGATCAGCAGAACGGAAGACGGCATGGCGTCCAGGAGCATGGTGTAAAGCTGCTCGTAGCGCGTCGCGGACATGGCAGGAACGGACGGATGAGTGGGGGTGTCAGTCATATATGGGTCAGCCGCTCAGGGATTGGAGTGAGAGGTGAAACGTGTTGCGAACGTATAGGGTGGCCACGGCCCGCTGATCAGGGTGGTGGCGCCTTCCGGCTCAACCACCCGCTGAAAGGTTTCCCGGAATGACGTGGCTTGGTCTTTCGGAACGAGAAAAAAAAGGGACAAGACAACCCCGCCGTCGCGCGTGGCCGTCTCGGTCCGGTGCTGACGGTACAGTCCCGCAAATGCTTGAATGTAGCACGTCAACAACGCCTGGTGTTGCTGGGCGTGTTCTTCCTGCCTGCGGTAATGCGCCTGGCGCCGGGCGAGATAGCCGCCGCCGTCCGTCACCGGGGCCGCCGGGGCGGCGGCCGCCACCGGCTCGGAAAGCTTGATGCGAATCCCCATTTCGCAGCACCCCGCCAGTTCCTGCAGCAGGGCGGCGTACGGTTGCCGACGTTCTTCCAGCAGGCGCCGGACGGCCGGCCGGTCCGCCAGCACCCCGCCGTAGCGCATGGGAATAACCGGCTGCCGTTGATAAAGTTCCGCCACCACCCGGCCATAGGCGAGCAGTTCGGACACCGGCGGCGCGTGTGCCACCGTCGCCACTTCCGCCACGGCGGCGCCCAGGCCAGCCGCCGTGACGAAGGACACCGGCCGGCCCGACACTCCGGTCAGTGGCCCGCCGCCGGCCACCGGCGCGGTCATGATGCAATAGAGCAGACAGGGCATAAACAACGATTTCGGGGTTGAGGGGGGGAACGTGAAACGTGAGTTAAAAAAATGGGGAACTCCAAACTAATAAAGTTTATTCTGGGAGGTATGGGAGGTATGGGAGGTATGGGAGGTATGGGAGGGTGGCACTGTTCCCAGAACT
>CAITYL010000354.1 GCA_903896595.1 uncultured Lentisphaerota bacterium | reverse complement strand
TCTGGCAAATCATTGCATTTGTGCGTGTGGGCTTGTGGTAAAAGCGCCCTCCGCGTTAAGGCAACAAAAAGGTTTGACGGAGGGTTTGGGAACCGCCTTTCCTCAAAAGGGGGTTCCCAACATTATGTTCATGGGGATTATGGCTTGATTTGGGTCAGGCGAAGTTCGTTGAGCGCCATGGGGATCGCTTCCGGTTTGCCGGGGGAGAGCATATTGAGCGTCAGTCGGCCTTCGCCCGGGTGTCGGACCGTCAAGGTGCTGGCGGCGGCAACGCCTTGGGCATAACAGCCAGCGGCGGGGGGCTGACTGGGACAGTCGGGCAGTGTGGCATCCCAGGACAGGCGGTCGTCCCTGCCTTCATAAGCGAAGCGGACCGTTTGTCCGCCCACCCAGGGGGCGCTGTGCTGGCGTGCGGAGGTGACCAGATCCACCCGGTAGGTGCCGGGTTCTGCCCAGAACACCGTCCACGCGATGCGGTCGGCCGGGTTATGCCATTCAACCAGATTGCCGGTGGCGTCAATCTCGCCATGCCCGGTGCCGGCGCGACGTTCACCGGCGGCGCCAATGCCGCGTTCCGCCGCGTCAACCGTAGCCGTCCCGTGCTGCAACTGCCCCTGGGGCGGCATCAGATGCAAGCACCCGTTCTGCACGATCAGCCGTTGTTCGATCCCCGGCTCCTGCCGGGTGTCGAGTTCCATCACCACCACCGGCAACTCTCCGGTGGCAACGCCCTCAAGCCGGAGGCGAACTCCGGTGATGCCATCCGCACCGGTGGGCTCTTGGGCAAACGGCAGGTCCCGATCGGGCCGCGCCAGATCGAAGCAGCGCCGAACCCGTTCCCGCACCCCGTATAACGTGATAACCTCCAGCGAACTGCGCAACAACAGGTTTATGCGAGTGAAACGTTCGGGGGTGCCGGGACTGACCGTCATCCAGCCCCAGTCGAACTCATAGGGGAATGGATTGCCGCGGCTGTGGAAAATGGCGTCGCCATAAGTGCCAGTCCAGTTTCCCACCTCCCGCAGGATTTTCGCGGCCGCCGGCGGGAACCTTCCGTCCGGCTGCGGGCCCACGTTCAGCAGGTAATTGGTGTTTTTGGCCGCCAAGGCCGCCAGTAGGTGAATGACCTCGCGCGCCGATTTCCAGTTCTGGTCATCGTACTTGAAGCCCCAGGTGTCGTTCAGCGTGCCGGGGGTTTCCCACGCCCCCTCCAGCCGGACCGACGGCAACTGGTTGTCGCCCAAACTGCCGTAGTCGCCCAAATCGTGGCCGAGGCGGGTGTTGATCAGGCACTCCGGCTGCACCTGCTTGACCAGGGCGGCCAGCCGACCGCTGTCGCGGCGGGAAATCGTCAGCGGACAATCGAACCAGATCATGCCAATGGGACCGTAATGCGTCAGCAACTCCGTCAGTTGCGGAATCACTTTGCCCTCGAAATAGCGCTGGAAATTTTTGGCCTGATGATCAGGAAAATCCCAGTCATTGCCCCAGGACATCTCGAAATTTTTAGGGAAGGCCGGCCCCGGATCGCCGCCATCGGGGTCGTGCCAATCAAGGTCCTGGGAATAATAAAGCCCCAGCGTCAGGCCATGCTTATGACAGGCCGCCGCCAGTTCCGCCAGCACGTCGCGCCCGAACGGCGTGGCATCAACGATATTAAAGCGGTCGCAGGCCGAGTGGTACATGGCAAAACCCTCGTGGTGCTTGGCGGTAAACACCAGGTAGCGCATCCCGGCATTTTTCGCCGTCAGCACCCACTGCTCGGCATCGAACCCGACGGGATTGAACTGGGCGGCCAGTTGCTCGTACTCGGACTTGGGGATGCGAAACTTCGCCTGGAGCCACTCACCGATGTACGCCATCTTCCGCCCCTGCCACACGCCGCCGGGCAGGGCATACAGCCCCCAGTGAATAAACAGCCCGAACTGGGCATCCTTGAACTCTTCAATGGCATTAGCCACACTCATGTGCGAACCTTTTTTCTTACAGAGGCACGGAGACACCGAAAAACGCAGCCGATCAGAGCCGCGAACGATTGATAGTAATTTTGATTTCGGGAATTGGATCGGGCGGGTGGAATAATCTATGCACAATCATGGGGGGAAGGCCATCATGATTCCGTCCGCATAGGCCACATATAAGATAGTCGATATTCCCTGCGCTTTCATTAACTCCCTTATGTCATTAACGGCGACGGCTTTCACATGTCCATCAAGAAAGGCCATTTGAACCTTGTCGGCATGGCGCGCATGAACAAGATTGACCGGGTCATTATAGTAAAAACCGCTAAACTGATATTTTCCCGGAACATTGCAACTGTCAGCCAATAGGCAGAAACTGGACGGTGCGGGCCGGTTTTCAAGCCTTTGGTAGATGGCTTGAGCCGCCCCAGGATCATTCACACATGTGCTGCCATTTTGACTGGCCCCATAGGATTTGTATTCGCTGAAGGCATAGGGTGGATAAGCCGGGCACAACAATACGCTCGACGAGGCGACATAATTGTACTCCAACGTCATTGAACCCCAAGTGCGCGATTGGGATCCGTCGTAGTCATGAAGCATCCAGTAGCCGTTGAAGTCGTCGCCGTAGCCAACAACTGCCAGCATGCATTGGTGCAGATTATTCAGGCATTGGTTGGCCTTTGCGACATCCCGCGCTCTGCCCAGCGCCGGCAAGAGCATACTGGCAAGGATGGCAATGATGGCGATTACCACCATCAATTCTATTAACGTGAAACTTTGGGGGTGTCGGGAACGAACATTAATCATAATTCTTGGGACAAAAAAAAGTGGGGAAGTTTGGGATTGGACGTGTTTTTCCCGCATGTGAGAAATGTATTGGGGACGTAGCTGCTTATTTATTTGTGATTCAATGAGTGACATCGTTTTTTAGTTTAAGGCCGTTTTTAATGGTATAAATCTAGTCTGCTCTTTATCGTATAGTGTGTTGCGTACGTACGTCCACATTGTTCTACACCGGAAAAAGGGGGTTTTGCAAGATCCTCTCTAGTAATTCATTGAGCTGTCATAGGCACCGTAGTCAGCAGGAAGCCCTCGCGTTGTCCAGCCGCCTTCGTCATATATCCAGTGAGTATCCCACTTATCAGGCTTTAAACTTTCTGCATGGCCATCCAAAAACAGCCATTGCGCCAGCCCATTATGATGATAATCCTTATCTTTTGGCCAATCACCACCAAATCCACCGGTGTCTCCGGTATAATCCCACCACCTCATAAAACCGCCTGGCCAGTTTACTAAACGTTGATTCCACCTAACGTGCCATTCACCTAGACTAAAAATATTCGCTGGATCTGGAATCTTGTCATGTCGCAAAGGCAATTTATAGTTATGAGGATAATGCACCACCAGTGAGTAACTTCTCTTCTGTCCGGCGTCGCGATCAATTTGGTCTAAAGGACAGGCAAAAACATCGGTCTTGCGAACCACCGGATCACCTAAAGCCGGTATTTTGTCGATTATACAGCCCAAATAGTCCTGCAAACTGCGATCCCAGCTCCGCTGATTACTTCCATTGCCGTCGTGGTATAAGAGCCCCGCTGGATAATAGCTATTATTATCGGTGGCATAGAGCGTAAAGGCAAGTGCCATACTCCGGAAATTCGATTTGCACACAATACCTTTAGCTGAATTTTTGGCGCCTTGGAGAGAGGGCAGCAAAATCGCCACCAGCATCGCGATGATAGCTATCACAACCAGCAGTTCTATTAAAGTGAAACCATATAGGGATAGGCGTCTGGAGGTGTTATCCGGTTTATCGCTGTCTCGCAACATTTCAAAACCTTTCATGGTTTTGCAAGAATCTCAAATATCGATGCCCATCTTTATTAATTTCAGCTTTTGATTATTGACCCGTCACTCACATTCCGGGCTCGGATAAGCAAATATTGAATTTTTCACCACGAAGGCGCGAAGGACGCGAAGCTTGATCGAAGCGTTTCAGTGGCAAATCCAGATCAAAAAAACACCTTCTATTGATCTTCGTGCTCTTCGTGACTTCGTGGTGAATCCAAACGTTTACGTGTTACAGGGTACTAGTCTAGATTATTCATGACCAACGGATGATGTCAATTGTAGCAAAGCGATTGCATCGCGCTCTTCGAGCTGCCACGTCCCGATTGGGCGGGCTACAAGCCCTTTGCTACATTCATGAATAATCATGCCTAGAAGATTGGCTACAACGAGTTACGGTGCCGGCGCGACGCCAGCATCAATCCGCCGACGACCAACAGCGCCGCGGCGCACGGCTCGGGGATCGTCGTGATCAGAATATTGTCGATATACATGCCCGCCTGATTGTCACCGCTATAGAATTGCATCGAGAAGCCTGTGCCGCTGGTGAGTCGGGTGGCGGAGCTGTCCGAAACGGTCCAGGTGGCGGACACGGGCGTGGTTCCGTCCGTGGCCAAGCCGGCCCACGTCAGCTTGAGATCCGTTGACGTGTCTTTGACATTCACCTCCACCCCCCAATCCTCCCAGTAACCGCCTCTTTTCGCCGCCACCGCTTGCGCCCAGTCGGGGGCCGCAGGATAAGTGCCATCCAGTAGAGTTGCCGAGCTCCCGTTCGTATTTTTTCGAACGATCTTCGGCCCGGCATTTTGGTCGTACGGGTACACATTGGTGTTATAGCCGTAGACCGCCTCCGTATCCCACCCGGTGTTCCAGCCGTTGGCCAAGGCACAGAACTGCAGCTGTGTGCCCTGCACCGGCGTATTGAGGTACACTCTGAAAGTGGCCTTATACTGCGTGTCGGTGAAGTTGCCCCCCAAGTAGGCTTTGGTGGTAAGTAAATTTTTGGAGCCCCAGTTGCCCGTGAAAGACATCGCGTTGCCGCCGCCCGGCGCGGCTACAACGGAAAGACCTCCCCCAACAAGATAAGTGTCGTACCGGAGGTTGAGATCGCCGCCCTCAAAATTATCTTGGTAGATGACGGCCGCGTTGGCGGGAACCGCCATCACGACGAGAACGAACGCCGCCACGAGGGAGGCGAGCGATGGAGTGCTGGTGCGTTTTTTCATGGGAAAAACCTTCGCTTTGATTTGGGTTACATTTCCGACTGATGGCATTTTTCTTTCACGGGTTGGCGCGGACGGGGGAATGGCATCCTTTCATTGCTCGGGTTGGGGTTGGCGGAATACGATTTTAGCGTTTGCGCTCCGGCGGCCGGCTAACAGGGGGCTTATTTTTCACTATATAGGGTTTAAAAAGGTCTAACAAGCTCCATTTTGCGTAAACACATGCCATTTTGCTTCAAAATTCCACTATCGTCCCACAGGTGCTTAAAAAACGCGACTTTTCCTGAGATTCCAAGCATCAAGCGGTTTGTTTTGATACCGACCCATTTTGCATTTTCCGTGCCCGTGCCCGTGCCCGTGCCCGAACACAGAAAAAAGTAGGCCCATGGACGGCTTCGACCACGAAAGAATGGCTGGCAGTTCGGGCACGGGCAGGGGCACGGGCACGGAATGAATTATGGCATCCCATGGGACGGCTATGTCAAAATTCCAGAAGAATGGCACCATAAAGATCGTGAAGGGCATGAAGATTGTTTTATCTTTGCGATCTCTGCGATCTTTGTGGTTAATTTTGGAATCAATTTGAAGTGTGATTGAAATACGTTGAGTCTGCAACCGGATCACGTTCAGCATCCAGCTTCGTTCTCTATCCCTTCATGCTCTTCATGTCCTTCATGGTTAAAAAACAGGGGCGGGTGGAACCCATTGAGTGTTGCCTCAATGGGCAGCTTCCAGGCTTAGCAACCACCCCCATTCGGGCTTGATCGGAATGGTATCCGTGGGGCGAAATTCCTGCGCGGGCTGCAAGGGTATAGTCACCTCTTTACCATGCAACGGCACCGTCGTTCCACGGAAAGTCAGTGGATACGAAACCAGCCGGGCTTTTTGCGGATCCAGTCCGAGGCGTTTCCAATCGAACGTGAGGTGGACCTTGACCGGTTCCCCGGACCAACTGGCCAAGGCGATCAGGGTCTTGCCTTCCTTGACGTAAGCCGTGGCCAGGACGTCTTTGCGGTCGGTCGTGACCGGGTTGCGGTCGTCCCACCAGCCGTACATCTTGGTGCCCATCATGCCCCAGCGATCCCAGAAGTCGCGGATGACCGAACCGTAAGTGGCCCAGCCGCTGGAGGAGGTGCCGCCAAAGAGCATTTCGCGAAACACCCAGTCGCGATCGGCCGGGGCCGGGTGATATTGGTTGTCCATCCCGAACGGCAGGCCCGAAAGTTCCGTCGCCCAATAGCCCGGCGGACCGCTAAAATCGCAAAATTCACCGAACATCAACTGGCTGAAGAACGGCAGGTGTTCGAGGGCGTTGGCGACAATGCTACTCCGGTCCGAACTATACTGATTCGCGAAGCCATCCCCGGCGTGGTAAACGGCGATGTAATCCGGGTTGTCCCGGGAGAGGATGCGCATAACCCGCAGCATGGTCTCCCGGCCATAGCCGATACCGTCGAAGTAAAGCCCCACCGGGCCGACTTCTTTTCTCAGCCAGTTCAAGCCTTCGACATAGTAATTCGCCAGCCTGGAATCGCCATTGGTGCCGACGGCGGTATCCAGTTGCCCTTTGCTGATCTGGCAAAGCCAGGCCGGAGCATAGCCCGAACCCAGATGTTCGCGAAGCCAGGGGTAACCGCCGCCGGCTGAATTGATCGTGACGCCCCCGGTCCCCGCGACCATCGTATCAGAAGCGAGGATCTCATCTCCCAGGCTCTTGAACATCAACAGCTCCGGCACGTGATTGCTCAATATCCCAACGGTGTAATAGAGCGTGGCATTCTGCTTGAGGCTCTGACGGCGTGCGAATTCCTGCTTGAACTCTTTGGCCCGGATAAAGGGATAATTGATGAAGGGATTGTATGGATTGCCGTGATGGTAATGAACAATCATCCCCGGCTTGGAGCTGGCCCCGTCCCACGTGTAGCGGTGATTCCAGTGGTCGTCGCGCAGCGGTTTGAAGGGCGTGACAAAGAGCCGGAACCGCCAGCGTTTTTCCTCGTTGGCCTTGAGCGCCATGGCGCCGGTGAAGATGCGCACCACGACACTTCCGTCGCCGTCGGGTGCCTGTTGCCTGACCACACGGGCACCTCCGTTGCCCTCATTGTGCCAGCTGTCGAACAACCCTTCCTTGAAAGATCTTTTGAATACGTTCGGCTGGACCGCCCACAGCTCGGTGCGGGGAAGCATCTTGAGGCCGAGGCCAGCCTCGATCCGGCCGAGCCACAAGTTATTGTTCGGATAGTCGGGATTCCACTTCCAGTCCCACGCGTCGGGGCAGTTGTTGGCGCGATACCCCAATCCGGTCAGGAAGCTTGCCACCTCGGCGCGCACCGGAACGACCAGTGCGGCGTCATCCAGTTGCACTGTCCCCTTGGCCCGGAGCGCGATCTCGACGGTCTGACTGCCGTCAAAATCGGTTGCCGTGCGCACCGTCAGGTCGAGACCATCCGCGCGGCTGCGGGTTTCCAATTCCACCGTCGAGGCACTCCTGCGAATCAGCCTGGTCGGCTCAGCAGACCAGGGAAGCGCTTTCCCGCCTGCGGTGATTTCGAACCGGATCGGCCGGGAAAGAATCTCCCTCCCGAAACTCTCGATCTGGGAGGGGAGACCGTCGCCGTCCATGTGGATGCGCCGCCCCAGGACGCGGAAGAAATTTCCCTGCGGCTCGTAGGCGACTGGCGTGTACGGCGGTGGAATGAGGGAGTCGTCGTGGCCGATCGTGGAGTTCAACCAGCGAATGCGCGACATGCGCCACGGCTCGTTGTCGCCGTGGTTGGCAATTTTCGCGCCGGCCACGGTCAGCTCGACGGCGATCTTCGCGGCAACCCCGTCGCGCGGCGTAACGGTGATCGTGCCGGTCAGCTTGCCCGCGGCCGTCGGCGGAATCGGCACCCCGCACCAGAGCGAGCGGACTTGCCCCTGAGGAACCGGAAACTTTTTCGTGAAGGGTTTCCCGAACTGGTCAACGCCGGTGATGTTGTAACAGGTAAAATCGCCCGCTTTGACGACCGTGTTGCCCGAGGAATCCAAGAGGTCCGAAAACGCCACGCGAACATCCTCGATAGCCGCACGGGCCGCCCAGACGCCGATTTGGAATGCATAATATTCATCGGGTTGAGCTTTGCCGGTCACCGCGCGTTTGGGGCCTTCCTGCGCCCAGGTGACCGGGATCTCCTCGGTCATCATTACCGGATTGGTGCGATCCTCGGAGAAGAACAACGCCTGCTGACCGGGATGTTTTTCCAGCAGCTCCTGTGTTTCCCGGGCGGTCGCGATCACGCCCATCGGATAAAGCCGGTTGAACTCATCGCGCGCCTGCATGGAGATGAGCCGCGCTTTGGGAAGGGTTGAAAAATTGGGTGATTTTTCCGCCGCGTTCGATGCCGAGGTGGTGAAAATCTCTTGCTGGTCGCGGTCACGCAGGATGCGGAGAGCCTCGATTTGCACCGCGGTGGTGCTCGCCCGGTCGCCAGGGTGCATGGCAAAGACGGGGGCGCCGCCCGTGATGAACCGCTGCGGGCTGTCATCCGCGACGACTTGCTCGTGCCGGATGGCTTTTCCCTGGTGGCTGCCTTCGTAAACCAGCGTGATGCGTGTTTGGTCCGGCAGAACTTCCGCCCGCGCCGTCACCCGCCCTGGATGTCCCGGCCCCCAATCCGCCGGTAGGCCGTGTTCCGTCCACGCCAGCGTTGCGCCGGAAGCGTTGTCTTTTCGGTTGATCCCCAGATAAATCCGCCCGTCGCGGCAATGAATCGCACACACATACCCGTCGGAATGCCGGGATCGTTCGTTTTGGCTGAGCAGCGTGACCGTGCTGCAAGGACCGGAGGCATTGTCGAACCGGACGGCATACTGCACGGTGTACTGGTTTTCACCGAAAGGCTTCGGGAACCCGTAAAGCATCAAGTCGGAGCCCGCCACATACCCCCCTGGTTGCTTGTTGAAAAAAACCATGGGCGGGGTGGAATCCTCGGGAAGCGCCACCCGCTCAGGCATCGGTGTCGGATCATGGAGCCCGTGGCGGTTGAGCCACTCCGCATCCACGGTGACAACGTTCGGCAGATATCGGCCTGACCAGGAATTATCCTGCGTTTCCGGCTGCGTGTAAGGCATGTAGTAGATGCCATAATCCCCCGGAACGGTCGCCGGCTGAAAAACCACATCGCCCGACTCCTTGGTCACATTGTACCAGGCAACATTTTTCACGGGTTGTTGTGTCGACTCGTCAATGACGACGACGGCACGCCGGGCGAATTCGGAATCCCAACGACGCCATGGCACCCGCACCTGCACGGCCGAAGACGCGGTCTGCTCCACCCGCACCAAAGCCCGATGATTGCCCCGTCCGTTCTCGGGCCAGGAACCAAGGCCGTAGGGCACCGCCTCTGCTCCGACAAAACTGCTGATGGCGGTGACTGATAATAGTATACGGAATGAGTATGGCATGACTATTTCCTTTCCAAGCGGTTGGTCGCCGGCTTGCCGTTGAAAGTCAGTATAGAGGTTAAAAAAGGGGGAAACAAGCGCCATTTTGCGTAAATACATTCCATTTTGCTTCAAAATTCAATAGCCGGAATGCGCCCGTCGTCGATTTGGGCGTTGCAATTGAAGCGCTTCGATCGAACTTCGTGTCCGTCGTGCCTTCGTGGTGAAGATTTACGCTTTACTTGGTACTAGGGCGTAGCGGCGGCCCGGTAGCTTTCGGGACTGTTGCCGGTGGCCCGCTTGAAGGCGCGCCAGAGGTTCTTGGAGCTGGAAAACCCCACCTTGGCAGCCACGGCGGTCACGCTTAGGTTGGTGGTACGCAACAGCACTTTGGCGGCCGCCAGCTTCTCATTGCGCACCATGGCCGCCGGCGTTTGCTGGAACGTGCTGCGGCACAAACGTTCCAGTGTGCTTTTGGCATAACCGCCGTCGCGCATCAGGTCCGCCACCCGTTGCACGGAAGAGGGATTGCGCCAAAGCCGTTGCATGGCTTTTTGGAGCCCTGGGTTCCGCGAGACCACCACCACGGTGGACTGGCGGGCGATGACATCGCCCGCCGGCACCACCCGTCGCTCCGAAACCGCGCCGTCCCCCGGTGACTGACCCCGCCGCAACCGTTGCAACATCAGGCCGGCCTCGTAGCCGATCCGGTCAAAATTCAGGTCCAAGCTGGTCAGTTCCGGATTCGCCAGCTGGGTGCAGAGCAGATCGTCGTTGTCGAACCCGGCCACCGCGACCTGTTCCGGGACTCGCCAGTCCTGGAGCCGGCAGAAATGCAGCAGCCCCGCGGCGACCAGGTCGTTGGCGCCAATGAACAAGGGAATGTCGCCGTGCCGAATCCACTCTGTTACCTGTTGGAGCTTGGCGTGGGTCGCGGGGTTCGCCGTCTGGTCGTAATTTTCCGGCAGCAACAGGAGGCGGATACCAGCCTCCTCCAGAGTGCCAGCCAGCCCGCGCAGCCGTCGATGAGAAAAGGAAAGGATCGTCTTGCTCCGGTGCCCGACATAAATGATCCGCCGAAAACCGTGGGCCAGGGCAAATTCGGCCATTCGTTGGCCGGCGCCGAAATCGTCCTCCAGAACGCAGCCGTTGGCGGCGGCGTACGAATCGTCATTGATCCCGACCCACAAGGAGCCGCACTGGAAATCGGCGGGCAGGAACGCCCGCATCCCATGAAATAGCACGCCGTTCGGCTTGAACCAGTCCAGGGTCCGGAACGCCCCCGGTTCGGGGGGAATGTGCAGCATATCCCAGTCCCCCGCCTCGCGGGCGGCCCGGCAGGCGCCGCTGATCAGCCGCTCCTTGCAGCCCAGCTCACGGCTGATGCACAGCGCCACCCGCCACGGATTGTCACCTGGATCCGGCATGGCAAACTATAGTGCGTTAGGCTTTAAGCCGACACCGTTGGGAACCACCTTTTGAGGAAAGGTGTTTCCCAAACCCTCCACCAAAC
>CAITYL010000353.1 GCA_903896595.1 uncultured Lentisphaerota bacterium | reverse complement strand
TCCGTCTTTTTTATGGGACCACCGTCCGCCAAACCAATGATGCGCGTCTCCGACGATGACGGGTTCGTCCGCCCGAGGACGGGCGGCTCCCGGTTGCATCCGAACTAAGTCGCCCGGGGATGAAAGCGGCGGTGAACCTCGGTCAGGCGTTGCTGGTCCACGTGGGTGTAGATCTGGGTGGTACTGATGTCGGCGTGCCCGAGAAGCTCCTGAATGACGCGCAAGTCGGCGCCGCCGGCCAGTAGGTGACTGGCAAAGGAGTGCCGGAGCATGTGGGGATAGATCTCTTTGGCAATGCCGGCGCGCCGCCCGGCGGCTTTGACGATGATCCAGACCATGTCACGGGTGAGCGGCCGGCCGTTGCGGGAGAGAAAAACCTGGGCCGCCTCGCCGGTCTTGTCGAGCCCCGGCCGGACCTCGGCCAGGTACTGCCGGAGCACCGCCTGGGCCGGACGTCCCACCGGCACCAGCCGTTCCTTGTCGCCCTTTCCCACCACCCGCAGCCAGCCGTCATCCAAATTAAGCCCCCGCAGCAGCAGGCCAGCCAGTTCGCTTACCCGCAACCCGCTGGCATACAGCAATTCGAGAATGGCGCGGTTGCGGCGTTCCAGCGGATCGGTCGTCTTGGCATGGACTTTGAGCAACTGCTCCACCTCGCCGGTCGAGAGGAACTCGGGCAGCATTTTCCACAGCCGCGGCCCCTCCATGGTGTCGGTGACATTGGCCGAAACCAGCCGTTCCTGAAACAAATAGCGAAAAAACACCTTGATCGCAATCAGGCGCCGGGCCAGGGATGCCGCCACCAACCCCTGCTGGTCGTGTGACTCTTCCAGAAAATCCAGAATCCGGTCACGGTTGACCGTCTCGAGATCGGTCACGCCACCCCGCTCCAGAAACTCCAGGAACTGGCGCAGGTCATGGCCATAGGCACGCAAGGTATTCTCCGCCAGTCCGCGCTCCAGACTGGCATACCCCAAAAATTGATCTAGAAAAACCTCCAACATACGGACAGCAAGCTAATCCGGCGGGCACGTAAAATCCAACCGCCAGCCACCTGATGTGATGACCAAACTATTGGGGCCACCCTTTTGAAAAAGGGTGCTCCCCAAACCCCTTCCTAAAACTTTTGGATCATTTTGCGGATTCCGCAGGCCGCATCGCGCGACCGGCCATGACTGGGACAACAGAGGCGGCCTGCGGAATCCGCAAACGGTACAAACAGGTTTGACGGAGGGTTTGGGAACCGCCTTTCCTCAAAAGGGGGTTCCCAATATCGCCTCACGTTTCACGCCGTCATTCGGTATTCACGTGCCGGCGGGCGTACAGCCGGCGGAACGCCAGAGGGGCGAGGCCGGCATGGCGTTTGAAAATGCGGCGGAAATAAATATCGTCACGGAAACCGCAGGCGCGGGCGATCTCATGACTGTTGAGCGGGCTGTCCTTGAGCAGTTCACGGGCCTTGGCGACCTGTTGCCGATGAATGGCCTCCACGATCGTGCAATGATAGGCCGCCCGGTACACCCGGCCGAGATAATCCGGATTGCAATGCAGGTCACGGGCCAGTGCGGCGGTGCTGATCCCTTGGGAAAAGCGGGTCTGAATCAGTTGATTGGCCTGATTCGCCAGCACGGGGCCGGGGCCGCCGACGGTTTCGGCCGCAACGGGCGGGCGGGCGGCGTCCGCGATCTCCGCCAAAATTTGCAGCAGCAGCAAATCGGCCTCCAGCCGCTTCAGGCAGCCCGCTTCCTGATCATTAAGAAACCGCCGGAGCAAATCCTCAACCCGCCCCGGTTGCGGCAAATGCACGGTCCGGGGCAGCTCCAAAACCGCGCCAGCCCCGGCCATCCCCCCGCCACCCTCACCGATGCCAGCCGCGGGCGGCGCCATCTCAAAATGCAGCCAGTAAAAGGCCAGGTCGGGCGGATACTGGACGGTGCCGCCATGCGGCCGGCCCGCGGACAGCAACAGCACATCGCCCGGGCCAAGATCAAACTCGCACTCCGCTTCGTGCATGCCCAAGCGCCCCCGGCTGACCAGGATCAGTTCCTGGGACGCAATGACCCGTTCCGGGTGCCTACCCCGGCCTTGGGAAATAAAAAAACCCGCATTGCCCGCCCGCACCGGCAGCGGCAACGGCAGACAGGCAAAACGCTCATCCCCGCCGGTCATGGAAACCTCCGAAGTTGGCAGAAAAGTCGGAATCATCTTGTTAATATACAACTTCGTAATCTTGTGTAAAGTAAGTTTTGACGTGATTGTATTCTCATGCACCAAAACGCCACCGGAGAGACGTCGTTCGTAAACTCTGATTTCGTTTCTGCTTTCTGCTTTCTTAATTTCAGCTTTTGATTATTGACCCGTCACTCACGTTCCGGGCTCGAAAGGACCTTTCACGCCTCACGTTTCACGCCTCCCCCTCAACCCCTCAACCCCTCAACCACCCAACCAAGGCCCCCC
>CAITYL010000352.1 GCA_903896595.1 uncultured Lentisphaerota bacterium | reverse complement strand
CGCCGTTCTTCGCAACCTGCACAAAACAACCGGCAAAAACCGCGCCAGTCCACGCCACAGGCGGAGCTTGCCCGAAAACCCGCCGCAAACCAAGGCAACCGCCGACCCCGGCCCGCCGGGCAGGGGGATTCTTCATTCCTGGCGGCGGACTGCCGGGACTGGCCAGAACCCCGACCATAGATTAGATTGAAGGAATGGAAAACGACGTAAATGTCCTGCACTTTAACCCCAAGGCCCGGACAATGAACACGGCAAACGTTTGGAAGCAGAGCGGTCTGGCCATTGCCTTAACCCTGGCGGCCGGTGCGGCCGCACCGGCGGTCGCCGGAGAAACGGATAACACCATGACGGCCAAGGAGGTGGTAAGCCCCGCGGACGGTGCGGCGACCGAGATGCATGCTGTGGCGTTGACGGTGGGCTCGACGCTGCCCGTCACGTTACGCTGTTATGGCGGGACGGGATACAGTTGGACCCTGCCACAATCGCCGGCGGACACCGTGTTGGAAAAAAAACGTGAGGTTACCGGCCCGGTTGAACCCGTCAAACCGGGACTGGTCGGCGGCCCCATGGAAACCCGTGTCGATTGGCGGGCGGTCGGCCCGGGACAGACCACCCTGGTTTACGAACTGCGGCGGCCGTGGGAAAAAGGGGTGCTGCCGGCGCGAAAAGTGACCATTGAAGTTTCGGTCACCGCGGTGGCCGGGGCTCGATGAATCACCCCCTGGCATGGGGTGTGGTGTCGGCGCTCTTGCCCCTGCTGTTGGTGGCGGGGCCGGCTCGGGCGGTGGTTCCGGTGGCGCCCCAGGCGGTGGCCATGGTGGCGGCGACGCCGGCGGTCAAGGAAACCACCGGGCTGGCCAAGGACGTGGCGGCCATTCCCCTGGACGTGATCGATGTCCTGCGTCTGCCGCTGGGAATTTTACAGGTCGTGGCCTGTCCGCTGCCGGAGATTTCGGCCGCGGACGGGTGTCATAACATCGGCAAAGGAGTGGTGGCCCCGTTCTTCCTGGTGTTCGACATCCTCAAGTTACCCTATGAGACGGTTCATCACCTTGGCGGCTTGGCCGAGTCTGGAGGACTGCCCGTCAAGTAATTGATTCCACTTCTGGAGACAACTAGATTAGCGGCCGGTGAAATTCTTTGCGCAGCGATGATCGTCAACTCGGGAACCGCGAGTTCATGGAATACGCAATTACTCGTCCACAAACCGTTCCGGAACTTCATGGAGAATGGGACGGCCCGGCGTGGGCGGGCGTGACGCCCCTGACGATCAGCCACTTTCATGCGCGCAGCAGCAGGCATCAGCCGCGCGTGCAGGCCAAACTGCTTCATGACGACACCACGGTGTATGTGATCTTCCGGGTTGAGGACTGTTATGTAAGAAATGTGCAGGTCCACGCCCAGGGGCCTGTTTGCACCGATAGTTGTGTTGAGTTTTTTGTCGAACCACGGGCCGGTGGCGGCTATTTTAATTTTGAGGCCAATGCCGGCGGCACGTTCCTTTTATATTTTATCCAGGACCACCGGCGGGGGCCGGACGGATTTGCCAAGTCGGTTCCGGTAAGCGGGGATTGGCTGCGCCGGTTGCGGGTGTATCATTCCTTGCCGGCGGTGGTGGATCCGGAACTTCCGGGGCCCGTGACGTGGGTTTTGGAGTATGCTATTCCAGTGGCGCTGATTGAGGCGTATGCGGGCCCTTTGGGGAATCTTTCCGGCCAGATATGGCGGGGAAACTTCTTCAAATGCGCCGACGCCACCAGTCATCCGCACTGGGCGAGTTGGGCGCCCATTGGAGAGGCGCTCAACTTCCATCAACCGGACTTTTTTGCGCCCTTGCGGCTGCTATGAACACACCAGAGAACAAGGCGGGGATGGACGGCGGGCCGGTCCGGCGGCAGGAATGGCGGGTGCCGGCGCGGATGGACGGACTGACGGGGCTGCTGGCGAAAGTGGAGGCCTTTCTTGAGGCGGCCGGTTGGTCGTTGGCGGCGAGTCATCCGGTGCTGCTGGCGATCGAGGAACTGGCCACCAACACGATCAAGTATGGCTACCCGGCCGCGGCCGGCACGCTCGAAGTGGTGCTGGCGGTGACGGCGGCCACGGCCGACCTCACGCTCCGGGATGACGGCATGCCTTTTGATCCGGTGACGGCACCGCCACCGGACCTGGACCAACCGGTTGAGGACCGGCCCATCGGCGGGCTCGGACTTCATTTGGTGCGCCGGCAGTCCGCCTCTTTTGTCTATCGCCGGCTGGCGACCGGCCACAATGAAGTTCATCTGATTTTTCATTCGTTGGCGGCAACGTTGAAAAGTGGTTTTCAGGAATTACATTAACCGCCCAAACAGACGGGTAGCCCCGCTTTCACTAAATGGGGCTTGGCCTAGGTGCTGACTCACGGAGTTCCATTAATATGTACGCGATCATTCGGACGAGTGGCAAGCAATACCGTATCGAACCCGGCACGGTTTTGGAACTGGACCGGCTCGAAGGCGAGCCCGGCAAGATTTTGACGCTGGACGGCAATGTCCTGCTGGTCAGCGATGACACGGGCCTCAAGGTTGGCACCCCGGTGGTCACGGGCGCTGCGGTCGACCTGGAAGTCATGGGGCATTTCCGGGGTGAAAAGCTGGTGGTCTTCAAGATGAAGCGCCGCAAACGCAATCGTTGCAAGAACGGGCATCGGCAGGAACTCACCCGCGTGCGGGTGAAGGATATCCGGGCCGCCTGAGGCCGGATTCCCGCAGCGGCATCCGGTGTCACGACTTCGGTCGAACAGGGAGGTTCGCGGTCATGGCCCACACGGGGCATGACATCATGAGCAAGCGCTTCGCCTGAGGCGCTTGCTTTGTGTTTGCAGGGGAGAACTGGGGTATGGCTTGGCTGGGCTGGATAGTTAGTGGTTTCCTGGCTTGTGGCTTGGGAATCTTCGCGCTGATGCGTCAACAGCAACTGGATTCGCTGCACCGGGAGTTCAAGCACGCCACCCAGGCGTGGACGGTGCAGCAAAAGAACGATCTTCGCGACTTGGAAGACAGTCTGGCTCGCCTGGAAGTTGACGTCGGGCGGGAAAAAGCCAAGACTATCGAAGCCCGGATTGAACATGACCGGGTTAGGGATGAAGTCGATTCCCTGGATAACAAGGTGGCGGAGGCGCGGCGCGACTTGGATGCGGTCAGCGCCGAGATCGCCAGTCAAGACCCGGAACAAGTGCAGGCGGTCCTGGACCGCGATGCCAAACGGCTGGAATCCGATATCCGCAGGCTGCGCACCATGTTGCCGGCGATGAAGACAGGCTCAACGGTCGGCGGAGGTGTGCCATGAGCAATCCCACACACCCTACGGATGATGCCGCACCGCCCCTGGAAACGGTGCAACCGTCCTGCGGAAAACGATCCGCGGCGAGCCGGACCGGCAAGACCATCTTCGGGATTGTTGGCTGGCTGACGGCTGGCGCTTTAATCTTGTATGCATTAGCGTTGCCGACGACTTGGAAGGCCAAGGAGGCACGGGTTCGGGCAGAGTTGGATAAACAACGACAGGAGAACGTGGGCGCCGGGACCGCCCAAATCCAAACCGCGCGCGACCAGCGGAATGCGGTCATGCAAACGGTGAACGCCGAAATTGAGGCGCGCAACGTCATCAAACAGGAAACCGCCGACTATCAGGGACGCCTGCTTCGGTTGAAGGACGACCAGGCCAGCCTGGAACGTGATTTGGCGGCTAAAAAAGCCGAAAACAAGGCCTTGGGATCTAGCATGCCCTCCAAAGGGATGGGTAGAAAAGTGGAGAACCTGCGCCGGGAACGCAACCGTTTGGTGGCGGAATACCGCGTCCTACTGGCTGATCTGCGCCGGGAATTCCAAGACCGTCTGAATACCCGCAAGCCGGAACGGATGCGGCAATTCTACAGCGCCCGCCAGAATACGCCATTCGGGCCGGCGGCCTTGTTTTATGCCGCCGAGTTCCTGTACGAAAGCCGCAATTCGAAGGATGCCGCGCGCCTCTACAAAGAGTTGCTCCGCAAATATCCGGATTCCGCTTATCTCGACGCGGTCCGGACGCGCCAAGCCCAAATTCAGGAGCATGAACCCTATGTTCGCAAAGACGATGTTGGCCTGTATCTTTACCGGCCCTTGATCATGAATGGGGATGAGGCGGAAACAAACGCGTCCCCATCGATCGACCGGGCGTTGTGAATTTTACGGGGGGGGGAACGAGGACGGCATGAGCATTCTAAAAGACATTTTGGCCATCGGCGTCACCGAAGGCGCCTCCGACTGGCACATTCGTGAAGGCAGCCCCGTCGTTCTGCGCATCGATGGTTCCCTGACCGAAGTGGAGTTTGTCACCACCCGTGACTTTTTGGAGAAAGCCGTCGCGGAAGTGATGCCACCCCATCTGCAGGAAACGTTTCTGACCACCGGCGACGCCGATTTCGCCTTCAGTGAAGAAGGGGCGGGACGGTTTCGCGCCAATCTGCACCGGCAGCGGGGGCTGCTCAGTCTCAGCTTGCGCCACATTAAAAACAAAGTGCCGGCGCGTGAACAGTTGGGCCTGCCGGTCGTGGTTCACCACATCGCCCAAAACCAGCGCGGGATTGTGTTTATTACCGGCACCACCGGTTCGGGCAAGTCCACGACTTTGGCCTCCATGATTGAACACCTAAACAGCACGGAAAGCCGGCATGTGATCACGATTGAAGATCCGATCGAATACCATTTCGTTGACCAGCGCTCGGTGATTGAGCAACGGGACGTGGGGTTGGACTGTATTTCTTATGAATCGGCCTTGACCCATGTGTTGCGCCAGGACCCGGATGTGATCGTCATCGGCGAAATGCGCAACCGTACCACCTTTGAAACCGCCCTGGCCGCCGCCGAGACCGGGCATTTGGTATTCACCACTCTGCACACGTCCAATGCGCCGCAAACCATCCTGCGCATCCTGGATATGTTCCCCCACGACGAACGGGACGCGGTGCGCAAAAGCCTGGCCTCCAGCTTGCGCGCCATTATCTGCCAGCGCCTGGTGCCCAAGGCGTCCGGCCACGGCGTGGTGCCCGCGTTGGAAATCTTGGTCAACACCCCGATTGTGACAAAACTGCTGCAGGAAAACCGGCTGGAAAAACTGACGGTGGCGATTGACAGCGGGGGCGACGACGGCATGATCTCGTTCAACCGCAGCCTGCTCCAACTCGTCAACGACGGGGTTATTACCGAGGATGCGGCCCTGGAATACTCCAGCAACCCCCAGGCGCTGACCATGAACCTAAAAGGCATCTTCCTTAATACCGATGCCGGCGCGCTCGTGGGCGAGTAAACCGCACCCAGCTCATATTGGAAAGACGATTTCATGTCAGGAAAAACGCTCATTGGCAAGATTCTCGCCGCCCACTTGGTGGAAGGCGAACTGGTGGTTGGCCAGGAAATCAAGATCCGCATTGATCAGACGCTCTGCCAGGACGCCACCGGTACCATGGCGTTCCTGGAACTGGAAGCCATGGGAGTGGAACGGGTGCGCACCGAGTTGTCGGTGGCGTACATCGACCACAACACCTGCCAGTTCGGCCCCGAAAACCCGAATGACCACCTCTACCTGCAAAGCGTGGCGGCGGCCAAGGGCGTCTATTTCTCCCGGCCGGGAAACGGCATTTGCCATCAGGTGCATTTGGAACGGTTTGACATTCCCGGTAAAACGTTGCTGGGGTCTGATTCACATACCCCCACCGGGGGCGGCATCGGCATGGTGGCTATCGGCGCGGGCGGCCTTGATGTGGCGCTGGCCATGGCCGGCGTGCCGTTTTCGTTGCGCGTGCCGAAGGTCATCGGCATCAAGCTGACCGGCAAACTGCGACCGTGGGTGGCCGCCAAAGATGTCATCTTGCACCTGCTTTCCATGCTCAGCACCAAGGGCAATGTAGGCACCGCGGTCGAGTATTTTGGGCCCGGCGTGGCCAGCCTCTCGGTGCCGGAGCGCGCCACCATTACCAATATGGGAACCGAGCTGGGCGTCACAACCTCCGTCTTTCCCTCCGATGCCAAAACCCGCGCCTTCCTGCGTGCTCAGGGCCGGGAACACGCCTGGCGAGCCTTGGCCGCGGATGCCCATGCGGTTTATGACCGGGTGCTCGAAATTGACTTGGGCGGCGTGGAACCGATGGCCGCCTGCCCGTCCAGCCCCGACAACGTCCGGCGCCTGGCCGAGTTGGGCGGGATCAAAGTGGATCAAGTCATTATTGGTTCCTGCACCAACAGTTCATTCAAGGATCTGATGATGGTCGCCCAGGTGCTCAAGGGGCGCCACGTCCATCCCGAGGTTTCCCTAGCCATCGCCCCCGGGAGTCGGCAGGTGCTCGACATGTTGGCCCGCAATGGGGCGCTGGCGGACCTGATCGCGGCCGGGGCGCGGATTCTCGAATCCGCCTGTGGTCCGTGTATCGGCCAGGGCATCAGCCCCGCCAACGACGCGGTTTCCGTGCGCACCTTCAACCGCAATTTCGCCGGCCGCACCGGCACGAAGGGGGATCGCTGCTATCTGACCAGTCCTGAAACCGCGGTCATGGCCGCCCTGACCGGCCGCCTGACCGACCCGCGGGAAGGCGGTCTCGCCTATCCGGTGTGGCGCCAACCGCGGCACTTTCTGATTGACGACAGCATGGTGATTCCGCCACCGCCGCCCGGCACGGCCACCCCCATTGTGCGCAAAGACACCATTGGCGCCCCCCCGGCCTGCTCGCCTTATCCCGTGACCGTGGATGGCGACGTGTTGCTCAAGGTCGGCGACAAAATCACCACCGACCACATCATGCCCGCCGGTGAGTTTCTCAAGTATCGGAGCAATATTCCCGCCTACGCCAAGGCGGTGTTCCATCCCCTTAACCAGGAGGGGCAACCGACCTTTGCTGCCCGCGCCGCCGACGTGCGCGACCGCGGCCGGCAGGGCGTCGTCGTGGCAGGGGAAAGCTATGGGCAGGGGTCTTCTCGCGAGCATGCCGCCATTTGTCCGATGTACCTTGGCGTGCGCCTCATCCTGGCTCTCAGCATTGAACGCATTCATGCCGCCAACCTGGTTAATTTCGGCATCTTGCCGCTCATCTTCCAAAACCGCGCCGATTACGAACGCCTGGTTCAGGGAGCTCACGTCACCATTGCTGACGTGCCCGGCCAACTCCGTTCCGGGGCAGCGGTGACGCTCGCCGCCGTTCTCCCCGATGGCACTCTCTTTCACTTTTCCTGCCGTCATGCCTTGACGGCGGAAGAGGTTGCCTTGGTCCTCGCCGGCGGTCGCCTGAACGTCACAGGACGGTGAACATGTTCCGCCTGTTTGGACCCAAAATCACGCTTCAGCGCCAGCAGCAGATCAACGCCGGCGGCATGGAGGTTCTGTATCAGGCGGAACAACCCGACGGCACCCGGTTGGTCATCCGTGAGTTATTGCCCAAACACCGCTGGAAATGGCGGATGCATCGCAATTTCCTGCAAGGGGCGGGCATCCGTGACCAAGTTTCCCCTCATCCCAATATCGTGTATTCCGTTGAACATGGGTATTGGCGGGGAGTGCCCTTTGAAGTCATTGAATTCGCACCCGGACTAGATCTGTCTCGCCTAATCAACAAAAAAGACGAGGTGGTGGTCAAGCAAATGTTGGACATCCTGCGCCAGGCCTGTCATGCCGTGGCCCATATCCATCAGCGCGGTTTTCTCCACTTGGACATCAAGGTGGAAAATTTCATCATCAGCGGCAGCGGCCCCTCCCTGACGGTCAAGCTGACCGACTTTGACTTGGCCCGCCCGCGCAGCGGCGGCCACGACGCCCATCGCTCCGGCACACCCAATAGCATGGCGCCCGAACAACTTAAAAAAGGCATTTTCGGGGTTGAGGCCGATATATTTTCCTTCGGCGTCATGGCTTATTATCTGGTGACCGGGCGCAAACCTTTTGTGGCGTCTTCACAAGAGGAAATGCGCCGTCAGCAACTCAGTGACAGTTACCAGATTCTGGAACCGGCCAAGATCAATCCGGGACTGACGCCCAAGATCAACAAGCTCATTATGAAATGCCTGGAAAAAGAACCCATGGCGCGCTTCCCCAATATGGGGTATCTGGCCTCCGAACTGGAGCGAATGTGAGGGGTTGCCGGAACGTTGTTCCGGCCTATAGTAAACAGTTCGCAACGGCTTAGCGACAAGCGTTCCAGAATTCAAAAAAATCAGGAGGGCGGTGGTGTTAACCTCTCCGTCCTCCCGCACGGATAGTTCGGCCCATCGTTTATGTACTGGTACATAAAATACCCTTTATTGTTCCTGCTTGTGTTCGCCTTGGGCGGGCTGGCCTGGTGGGGACTTCGGCACCGGTCCGGTCCGCCGGACACCGCGGTCACCCCCAGCCCGGCGGCAGCGGTGGCGCCGGCCGCAACGCCGACGACGGGGCAGGGGAGCCCACTAACGCCGCTGTCTCAGCCAACCAAGCCTGTGGTGGTGGCCGACGACCCGCAGTTGCGCGCCGCCTTCGAAAAATTGCGCGCCGAGGAACCGTTGGCGGCGCGTGAGTTGGCCTTCCGTTATCTGAACACCGCCCAGCCCGCCGAGCTCTCGCCACTCTGGTTGCGCGCCGCGGCCATTATCAGCCACGCCAATATCCAGTTGTTCACCACCAATACCCCCGCGCCGGAAAAAGTGCGATGTGTCATCCAGCCCGGTGACACGCTCATCGGCATTGCCAACCGCTACACCACCACGGTCGCGGCCATTGAACGCGCCAACCAGTTGAACTCGGCGCGCATGGCCATTTATCCCGGACTGGTGTTGAATATCTATCCCGGTCCCTGGTCCATCGTGGTGGTGAAGTCAAAATTTGGACTTCTGGTGCGCCATGGGGACCGGCTGTTTAAATATTACCGGGTTGGCATCGGCCGGCAGAACCGGACCCCGGTTGGCACGTTCCGCGTCAACAGCAAGGTTCCCCGACCGGTCTGGACACCCCCGGGGCGTCCCGGTGTTCCCTTCGGCAATCCGGAAAATGTCCTGGGCACCCGGTGGCTCGGCCTCCAGCCGATTGAAAAGACCGATTCCACACTCAAAGGCTTTGGCATTCATGGCACCTGGCAACCCGACTCGATTGGCACTGCCGCCAGTGAAGGGTGCGTCCGCATGAAAAACGACGAGGTCAACGAGTTGTTCGATCTCGTGCCTATTGGCACCCGAGTGGAAATCCGCGACGAGTAAACCACCACCCCACGAACCCACGCCGGTACCCTATGCCAGCCGTTCTTGAATTCGAAAAATCCTTGGTCGAGTTGGAGGATAAAGTCCGCCAGCTTCGCGAATACAGCCGCTCCCAAGGAGTGGACGTCTCCCATGGCATTGGCCTGCTGGAAGATCGCATCGCCGAAACCCAGACCCAGTTGTTTGCCAACCTGACCCCGTGGCAGCGGGTGCAGTTGGCCCGGCATCCCGACCGGCCTTATCCCAAGGATTACTTTCAACGTCTTCTGACCGATTTCCTCGAATTGCACGGCGACCGGCGGTTTGCCGATGATCAGGCGATCATCGGCGGCTTTGCCAAGTTTGATGGCGAGCCGGTCATGGTCATCGGCTCGCAAAAGGGGCGTAATCTCAAAGAAAACGTGCGGAGTAATTTTGGCTGCGCCAATCCGGAAGGATACCGCAAGGCGTTGCGTTTAATGCAGTTGGCAGACAAGGCAAAGCTGCCGATCCTGTCCTTTGTCGATACGCCGGGAGCGTACCCCGGGATTGGTGGCGAGGAACGGCATGTGGCCGAGGCGATTGCCGTCAATCTGCGCGAAATGTTCAAGTTTCAGGTGCCCATGATTATTGTCGTCGTGGGCGAGGGGGGTAGCGGCGGTGCGTTGGGCATTGGCGTCGGCAATCGCGTCTTGATCATGGAAAACGCCTATTATTCGGTCATTACTCCTGAAGGTTGTGCCGCCATTCTCTGGCGTGACGCCAGCGCCACGCCCCAAGCCGCCGAAGCGCTAAAACTGACCAGTGCCGACCTGTTACGCCTGAAGTTGGTGGATGAGATCGTGCCCGAACCGGCCGGTGGCGCCCACCGCGAGTTTGACCGCGCCGCTGAACTGCTCGGCCAGGCGATCCGCCGCAATCTGCAGGAATTGCGTGCCCTGTCACCCGCCGAATGGGTGGCCCAACGGTACGAAAAATTCCGCCGCATGGGGGTGTTTTCGGAGCCTGAAGGAATCAGGCCATGACCATTCCGGCCGCCGTCGGTCGCGACGCCGTCCGAATCCGTCCCGCGCAACCGGACGATGCGGATTCCATTCATGCCCTGTTGTTACCGTATGTGCGTTCCGGAATCGTCCTGCCCCGCCCAGCGACGGAAATACGGGCTCATGCCGGTCAGTTTTTGGTGGCAATTGACACTGACGCCACCCTTCTGGGATGTGTCGCTTGGCGGCCCTACGGCACCCAGTTGCTGGAAATTCGGTCCCTGGCGATCACCACATCATGGGCAGGGCAGGGGGTTGGCACCCGGCTGGTGACGGCGGCGGTGGCGGCGGCGCGCCGGCGAGGAGCCCGCGAAGTGTTTGCCCTCACCCTGCGACCGCACCTGTTTTTGCGCCTGGGTTTTGCCCAGGTGGAAAAGGATCGGTTCCCACAAAAAGTGTGGGCGGATTGCCGTCATTGTGCCAAACGGGAGTGCTGTGACGAGGTTGCGGTTTCCCGGGTCTTTGAATCGTAAGTGATTCGCCACCGTCCCCTCCCTCAGCCTTCATCCGACACAAACCAGATCGCTCACTCATGCCGCTTCGCTCCCATCATGTGGCGCGCTGGACGCTTTCCCTGGTCCTGGGCCTGCCCTTGCTGGCCTGGATATGGCTGCCGTATCTGCTGGGCAACCGGCGGTTGGAATGGGAATGGGCGTTTGGACAGCAACCCCATCGCCTGTTCCTCTTATTGCCCGTCACGCTGTTCCTGTTTGGGTTCAGCCGTCATCTTCGCAATATCGCCTGGCTTCTGCTGGTGGCGGTCAGTCTCCTGTTGTTGCTGACGGAAATGACGGCCACCATACCCTGGCGGCCCATGACGCTACAACGCGACGTGCCGCCCGTCGCACCGGCGTGGCGCATTCTGACCCAGAACATTGATGAAGCGGGACCGGCCGACTGTCTGCCGGTGTTCTGCCGGCTGCATCCCGACGCCATCGTCCTGCAGGAGTTGGCCAGCGGCAACCTTTCGGCGTGGCGCGCGGCAGTGGCCAAACGGGGATGGAATATACATGTGACCCCCCTGTTGTCCGGCAGCGGCTGGATCAACACCGTCATTATCAGCCCCCATCCCATGAAGCCCCAGCCGGCCTTGGCCGTCGTGAACCACCTCACCGGCCGGACCCGGTATTTTTCGGTGGTCGTCCTCGCCAAGCCACATGTCCCCCCGATCATGCTGGTCGGGGTCCAGCTTGAATCGGTTCCCCGCTGGGCTGGGTTCGAGGCGTTCAAAAACAGCTGGCGCCCGCGGTATCTGCAGGCGGCATGCCTGGCTGCTTACGTCCGGCAATCCCCGTTGCCGGTCATCATTGCCGGGGACTGCAATGCCACTCCAACGGACCGTGCCCTGGAGCCTTTGACGCAGGTCATGCGGGATACCTGGCCTCAAGTTGGCTTGGGCCTGGGGGCGACCTTTCCCGCCGTCACCCCGTCGTTGCGGATTGATTATCTATGGCACGACCCGCGTCTCCAGTCGCACCAGGCCGCCCGGTTGATCTACGAAGGCAATACCAGCGATCATCTCGCCCTTTGGGGTGATTTCTTCGCGCTATGACTTTTTCTCGAATTGCGGGCAATCCCGCATCGGGTCGGCCGGGCGTTTCCATAATTGGCAACGGCACTGGAAGGGATGAAAGAGAAAATGGCGGCAGTACTTGCAAAATCGCCCATCGGTTTCATCGGCAAACAAGCGCGGCGGCGGCGTGATTTCTTCCCCTAAAAAGGCGGCGGCGGCTTTCGCGTGGCGTTCCTGTGGTGTGACATCGGGGGGGCTTTCCGCCGCCGCCAACCGGGCCATGGTTGCCGCCGGAATCACCGCGCCGCAAAAGGCGCACTGCCACTGGACGGTTTTCGTCCAGCCGTCAAATTGATTTTTAGCGACCGCCAGTGAATCCTTGCCGCACTGTTCACAGCAAATGGCGCGCGTAAGTTTGGCGGCGGGCGGGTTGCTCATGGGGTTAGCCTAATAGCGGTTTCGTCTTTTTCCAGTCCCGTTTTTAATGTCGCATAATAAATGTTATGTATAATAAAAGGGGACTGATTGATGGGTATTAAATTACAGAAATAGTTCACATAAAGTATATTATGGCTTTTTATAACCGGCCTGTCAATAACTTGTCAGTTATCACGGACGCACGGTGGTGCGGAACCGGGATATCAGTTCCATTACCAGGCGCTGGCGGTCGGGTGCCGTCGGTAGCGTCACCAAACGGGCCCCAGGATGTTGATGTCGGAACCAGGTTTTCTGGCGACGGGCATACTGCCAGGTTTGGGCACCAATCCGGGTCGTTAATTCAGCTACGGACGCCAGCCTGCCGTCGAGATAATCCCGAATGGCGCCATACCCCAAAGCCTGACGCGCGGTGGGCGTCTGATCCAAGCCGTGGGCGTAAAGGCGCCTGGCCTCCTCAATCCAGCCGGCACCGAGCATCTCTTGGGTGCGCTCCAGGATGGCTTGCCGGTGATACGCCGGTTCGGGCATCAGAATCAATTGGCACCAGTCTGGAGCCGCCACCAAACCGGGATTAAGGGTCTTTTGCCACCACTGTGGCGGCGCGCCGGTCAGCCGGATGATTTCCACGGTGCGCAACAGGCGCCGCGGGTTTTCACCGACTTTATCGGCCAACGGGCGGGAACAAGCGGCGACCTCAGCCAGCAACCGTTCGGCGCCATGTTCACGCCAGACCGCCTCAATTTCGGCGGCCAGGTGTTTATCACTGGGTTCCAGTGGCAGGTCATAAATGACGGTTTTGGCGTACATCCCGGTACCGCCAACCAGGATTACCGGGCGTCCGGCCCGGCGCGCCGCGTCCAGCAGGCGGCGGGCGGCGACGGCATGCCGATTGGCATCCCAGGGTTCGTGAATATCCAGGAGATCGATCAGGTGATGCGGGATCCGTTGCCGTTCCATCAGGGACGGTTTGGCGGTGCCAATATCCAGACCTCGATAGACCTGCATGGAATCGCACGAAATAAGATCGGCCGAAAGATGCGCGGCCAGTTCACAGGCCAATGCGCTCTTGCCGGATGCCGTGGGGCCCAGGATGGCGATGAATGGCGTTGTCGCGCCCGTCACGGCGCCTTCGCCCCCGGGCCGGCCGGTTTTTCGTCGCCATTCAAAAGGACCGAGACCACGTACAGGAAGACCCCAACCGTGATGGCGCTATCGGCGATATTAAAGGCTGGCCATTGAAAGGTCCGATAATAAAACAGCAGGAAGTCCACCACCGCGCCGCGCCCAAAGCGGTCGATCAGGTTGCCGATGATGCCGCCGAGGACCAAGGCCAAGCCGATGACGCGCTCCAGTCTCCCGGACGTCAGTTGATGAAATTGCCACGCCATGAGCGCCAAAACCACCAGGGAAAGCACCCCCAACCAAAGTGTCCCCTGGGCAAACATGCCCCAAGCGGCTCCGGTGTTGCGCCAATAAACCAGGTCAAAAAAGCCGGCAATGACGGCGCGGTGGTGGCCCAGTTCGAAGTGGCTGACAATCCACCACTTGCTCCCCTGGTCGGCGGCGGCCAAAACCAGCGCCAGACCACCGGCCAAACGATATGCGGTAGGCGCGTTCACTCACGCCTCCTCGTCCTCGTCCTCTTCAGCCGCGTCGTCTTCGTTCGAACTCTTCTTTTTGGCGGTTTTGGCGTCTTTGCCGGCCTTGGCGGCGGGGGCTTCCTCGCCCTCCTCTTCCTCTTCGGCGGTGCCGCCTTCGGCCGATTCGTCACCGTCGGCACCGAACAACGGCTCTTCTTCGAAGTGGCCGCCAGGATTGTATTTCTCGTTGTCTTCGCGCCGCGCTTTGCAATCCACGCACACGGTGGTGAACGGAATGGCCAGCAGGCGGGCTTCAGCAATCAATTTTCCGCAATCGGCGCAGGTGCCGTATTCATCGTGCAGCACGCGTTCGACCGCTTCTTCAATCTGGGCCAGTTTGTGATTGTCCTCGGTGAGCATGGCCAGTCCGAGATCGCGGTTGAAATTATCACTGCCCACGTCGGCCAATTCCTCTCCGGCTTGTTTGGTTGAAGCCAATGAGCTGGCGGACAGGTCGCGATATTGGTTGGTGATCTGACCGCGCAGGTTGATCAGTGCGTCATAAAACTTCCGTTTGTCGCCGCGCAACTGTTCCGGGGCAAGGGCCTTGCGACGGGGCGTGTTTTTGGTCGCCGGGGCCGGCGCCGCAACGGCCTTCTTGACCACTGCCGGAACCGGTTTGACCGGTGCTTTGACGGTCACCGGTTTGGCCGGCGCGGGGGCCGGTGTCTTTGCAACCGGCTTGGCAATCGGCCGGGCGGCCGGGGGCTTTGCCGGAACCGGCTTGACCGGTGCCTTGAGGGTCACCGGCTTGGCCGGCACGGGGGCCAGTTTCTTTGCAACGGGCTTGACAACCGGGCCGGTCGCGGCCTTCTTCGTCGGAACCGGTTTGTTTGCGGGCGCGGTCTTCTGAACAGGCTTTTTCATGGTCACTATCCTGTGGGGCCGTGGCCGCCGGGGCGGAAGCACACTTGAAAAGATATGGATATTTAAGGCGCCGTAATGTAATTCACCCCCCGTGAATGTCCACCGAGCACCTGAATCACCTGGCGGGCCAAGGTGAGCCCCAGGCCGGGAATGGCGGCCGCCACCGCCTCGGGGGTGGCGCGGCTCAACCGGCGCAGGGAACCAAAGGTTTTCAGCAGGGCAAGCTTGCGGACCGGGCCAACTCCTTCAATATCATCCAGCACCGAGTCGCGGATGCGGGCGTTGCGCAGCCCGTGATGGTAGGCCAAGGCAAAGCGGTGCGCCTCGTCGCGAATAGCCTGAAGCAGCTTCAAGGCGGGACGATGGCGGGGCAAGACTACCGGCGTGTCCCGGCCCGGCAGGTGAATCTCCTCATGCCGTTTGGCCAACCCCATGACCGGCAGGGGCGGCGCATCCGCGGCCTGCAAACCGGCGATGGCCGCCCCGAGTTGCCCCGCCCCACCGTCAATGACCAGCAGGTCAGGGAATGGGTGCGCTTCTTCCCGCAGACGCTGGGCGTGACGAAACACCACTTCGCGGACCGCGGCGAAGTCGTCGCACCCCGCAACGGTGCGGATTCGGAACCGGCGATAGTCACGCGGACTGGGCCGGCCGTTTTTGAAACAGGTCAAGCTGCCGACCGTGAAGGCACCGCCAATCGTTGAAATATCCACGCAGGCGATCACCCGCGGCAACTGCCCCAGCCCCAAGGCCGCTTGCAGGTCGGCCACGGCGGCTTCCCCGGCGGCGACGGGGACGGCATTTTGGAGGGCGTGTGCCGGGCCGTGTTCGAAGGTGCGGACACCACCCCGCCAGGCGCGCACCAGCTCCCGCAAGTCACGCCACCGCCCCGCTTCCTCATAACGCTGCCCGATCGCCGCTTCACGCATCCGCCGCTCCAATTCAATCACCGCGGGCGCCACGGCGCCCCGCAAAACGGCCAAGGCGCGAACCAGTCGTTCCTGGTAGGCTTCCGGTGTTATCCCGCCCCGGCACGGCGCCGGACAGCTGCGCACGCCCGCATTCAAGCAATGCAACGCCCGGCGCGGACTGGGCCGCGCCCCGCCACAGGAGCGGAGGCCAAGCCAGTCAATCAGGAATTCCACCCCCTCGCGCACCCCCCCGCCATGAGGAAACGGCCCGAAATACTCACGACCATCCGGCCGTTTCAAGCGCGTCAACACCAGGCGCGGGAACGTTTCACGCGCGTCCACGGCCACACACACAAACCGCTTGTCATCACGCAGCTCGCTGTTGTAGCGGGGCTTGTATTCTTTGACCAGCCGCGATTCCAGCAAGAGCGCTTCCGCCTCGTTGCGCACCACCCGCGTTTCCACCGTTGCGATTTGGTGGATCAAGGCGCGCACTTTTACATCAGCCGTACGCCGTCGCGAGGCCTGAAAATAACTGGCCAGACGCTTGCGCAATACCTTGGCCTTGCCAACGTAAATCACCTCACCCGCGGCATTCCGAAACAGGTAGACGCCGGGCTCCGCGGGAAACTCCTGGGCTTGGAACCGGGGACCGTTCATGCCCGGTAATCTAACGCCCGCGGAAACGTCACGGAAAAAGCGGCGGCAAAAACTTTTATTTGGCGGGAACCTTTTCCAAACAGGTGGGTCATACTCAGTGTAATGAGGGACATGGCGGAGGACCAAAAAGAGCCAAGTTCAAGAGTCGAGAGACAATCAGAAAATCGAGTTGAATTAAACCCGCCCTGCCCCTCATCCCAACATTCTCCCCGCCCTGGTAGGTCATACCCCCCCCTCCTTCCCCAATGACCTGCCAGGGCTCTTTTTTTATATTGATCACGACGAACCGCAAAAAGTGGCACCGTTCTTGGAGTCATATTCTGAATTTTGAACAGGAGGAAACAGAGGCCACAGAGAAGTTTTTCTCTGTTCACTCCTGAGTTCTCCTGTTCAACTTCTTTTACGGGGGGGATGGTTTTAGCGGAGTGGTGGCATGGCGTGGTTCCGCCATTAAAGTATCCCTTGCCATTTGGCTATAAAAGAGCTTTCAATAGTGAGGAATCATCCTGTGACTACCGGTGCCTATCGCAGTTCCAAGACCTTTGAAGGCCGCAAAATGGCGGGCGCCCGCGCGCTGTGGCGGGCCAATGGCGTGCGCGAAGAGGACTTTGGCAAGCCGATCATCGCCATTGTCAACTCCTTTACCCAGTTCGTGCCGGGGCATGTCCATCTGCACCAGTACGGGCAAATGGTCAAGAAAATGATTGCCGCCGCGGGCGGCGTGGGGCTGGAATTTAACACGATTGCGATCGACGACGGCATTGCCATGGGCCACAGCGGCATGCTGTACTCGCTGCCCAGCCGCGAATTGATCGCCGACAGCGTCGAATACATGGCCAATGCCCACTGTGCCGATGCCCTGTTTTGCATCTCCAGTTGCGATAAAATCACCCCGGGCATGTTGATGGCCGCCATGCGCCTGAACATCCCGGCAGTGTTTGTCGCTGGCGGCCCCATGGAAGCCGGCAAGGCTGTTACCTCCAAGGGGGATGTCAAGCTGGATTTGATTGATGCCATGGTCATGGCCGCCGACAAAAACGTCTCGGATGCCGACCTGCGCGAGGTCGAAATGCGCGCCTGCCCTACTTGTGGTTCCTGTTCCGGCATGTTCACCGCCAACAGCATGAATTGCCTGACCGAAGCGCTTGGCATGGCCCTGCCCGGCAACGGCACCCTCCTTGCCACGCATGCCCTGCGCAAAGCGTTGTTCCAGGACGCCGCCGAGCGCCTCGTCGCCATGTGCAAGGCGTTCTATCTCCATGGCGACACTGCCGTCCTTCCGCGTTCCATCGCCTGCAAGGCGGCGTTTGAAAATGCCATGGCCGTAGACATTGCCATGGGCGGTTCCACCAACACCGTGTTGCATATCTTGGCCGTCGCCCGCAGCGCCGGAGTGGATTTCACCATGACGGACATCGACCGTCTCTCCCGCGGCCTTCCCTGTATCTGCAAGGTCGCCCCCAGCAGCAAATTCCACATGGAAGACGTCAGCCGCGCCGGTGGCATTCCCGTAATCATGGGGGAATTGCTTCGTCATGGCAAGATCAATGAGGCGGTTCCGACCGTGTCCGGCGACCCCATGGGCGTGCAGGTCCGCAAAAACGATCTCCGCGGCGACCCGGCTCTGGTGACGGCGGCGGCCAAACAGCGTGCCCTCGCCGCTCCCGGCAACCGCTTTTGCCTCGAAGGCCTCGTTTGCGAGACCCTTTATCCGGCCGCCGACGCCGATGCCACGGCCGGGGTCACCCGCGACTTCGACCATGCCTATACCAAAGAAGGCGGTTTAAACGTCCTCTTTGGCAACTTGGCCGAAGAAGGCTGCATCGTCAAGACCGCCGGCGTTGATCCGTCAATCTTCCACTTTGAAGGCACTGCCCGCGTTTGCGACTCCCAGGAAGCCGCCTGCGACCTCATTCTCGGCGGCACCCTCAAGTCCGGTGATGTGGTCATCATCCGGCACGAAGGCCCCAAGGGCGGTCCCGGCATGCAGGAAATGCTCTACCCGACCTCCTATCTCAAATCCCTGCATTTGGACAAGCAATGCGCGCTGATCACCGACGGCCGCTTCAGCGGCGGCACCTCCGGTCTCTCCATTGGCCATGTCTCACCGGAAGCGGCCGCCGGCGGCCTCATCGGACTGGTCCAGGAAGGCGACCCAATCATCATTGATATTCCCAAGCGCTCCATTGAACTGGCCGTGACCAAGGCGGAGATCGCCCGTCGCCGCGAAGCCATGAACGCGCGGGGGGCCGAGGCTTGGAAACCCGTCCGGGAACGCGTGGTCTCGGAGGCGCTGCAAGCTTACGCCCTCATGGCCACCTCCGCCGCCCATGGCGCCGTTCGCGACATTTCCCAACTGCAAAAACGCTGACACGTCCCTAACTACTTACCCGGGAACTCCCCACTTGGGAACCCCCTTTTGAGGAAAGGCGGTTCCCAAACCCTCCGTCAAACCTTTTTGTGCCTTTGCGGATTCCGCAGGCAGCCTCATCTATCCCAGTCATGGTCTGTCGCACGCGGGCTGCCTGCGGAATCCGCAAAATGGAACAAAAGTTTTAGGAAGGGGCTTGGGGAGCACCCTTTTTCAAAAGGGTGGCCCCAATAATTGCCCCCCATAAACAAACCTCAATGGGGCGCAGATTCGTGAACTCGCCGGAAACACATCCGTGGTTGCAGTCACTGCCACTGCCCGGCGGCCACGTTTTGCCCTGCCGGATCTTGCCGGGCCCTATGGAAGGCATTACCGCCGGCAATTTCTGCCAGCTCATGATGCGCCGGCAATTGGTTCCGGCCTGGATTACCCCTTTTATTCGCGTCTCCACCGGGGTCCCCCGCCTAGCCCGCCTCAAGGAACGCCTGGCCGCCTTCCGGCACCCGTCCCCAGCGGCAACCGCGCCGCCACTGCCCATTATCGCCCAGTTGATGGGAGATAATATTCCCTTGCTCTGCGCCACCGCGCAACGGCTGGCGGAAGCGGGGGTGGCCGGAATCGACCTTAATTGTGCCTGCCCCAGTCCGATTGTCGTCCGCCATGGCTCCGGCGGCGCCCGGCTGGCCCACCCCAAATGGATTCGTGATGCCCTGGTCGCCCTGCGACAAGCCTGTCCCCAGGTTGGCATCAGTGTTAAATTGCGTGCCGGCCTCCATTCCGCGAATGAACTGCCCACCATCTTGGCCGCCGTCGGCGATGCCAGCCCGGACTGGGCCTGCTTGCATTTCCGGACGGTGCCCGAATTGTACCACGACGTCCCTAATGGCTGGGAACGTCTGGCACAGGCCCGTGAATGGCTTCCCGCGCAAGTGCGGCTGTTTGCCGCTGGTGATATTTTCAGTGCCGAAGATGCTCAACGTCTTTATCAGCAAACCGGTGTCGATGGCATAACACCTGCCCGCGGCCTCATGCGAAATCCGTGGCTGCTGACCGATATTCAGACCGCCTGCACAACCTCATTTTTTCCAACTCACACCATCGGTGAGAAGATGTTGTTTTTGCTGGAATTTCAAGATTCCTGGCCCATGGATCGTCCACTTCGCAACCCAACGCTTTGCCCGGGACCAATTCTTGAACTTGCCAAAAACCTGCTTGGCATGTGCCATCCTTGGGTAATGGAACGGATGACAAGATCCACACGACAGTGTGTCCCCGCCCCAGTTTAGGCGACCAGGGAAGGAAGATTATCATCACCGTCCACTTGGCCATTGTTATCGTCACAGGCAACCGTCTGCCCTCTTTGCAACGGGCGGTTGCCTCTTGCCTGGCCCAAACGCCGCCGCCTGGCGGCATGACATTCTGCATTGTGGATAATGCCTCCACTGACGGGACCCGTGACTGGCTGCGGGACTGGGCCGCCCGGGCGCTGGTCCCGATCAAACTCGTACTGAATCCGGCCAATCTCGGTCCCGGGGACGGTAAGTCATTGGGATTCGCCAGTACCACCGCACCTCTGGTATTTTTCCTGGACGACGATGTCGAGATCACCTCGGCCCCCGACACCCTTCTCCGGATGCTTGAAGCCTTTGAACTTCAGCCCCGGCTAGGCCTGCTGGCGCTGGCCACGAGGGATGTGCATAACCCGGACTACTATCCGAACCGCCGACATGGCGATCCCCTGTTCCA
The DNA here is from genome assembly GCA_903896595.1 of uncultured Lentisphaerota bacterium. GTDB lineage: Bacteria > Verrucomicrobiota > Lentisphaeria > Oligosphaerales > CAITYL01 > CAITYL01. Next base: position 334 of record CAITYL010000352.1, on the reverse strand, counting down.
ATACATCGGCACGGCGTTGATGCTGCGCCGGGACGCCGTCCGGGACCTGCCGTTGTATCCCGCCGGCCTGGGGTATGGCGGAGAAGAACTGTATGCCGCCCTAGTACCATGTAACACTTAAACTTTCGCATATTTTAAATACGGTGCCATAGTATGGTGCAGTTCCAACAAGGAGGACACCATGGCACCACGGTATCGTGTGACGCTGACAGAGGAGGAACGGGGTGAGCTTGAGGCGCTGACACGGAGCGGAAAGACTAACGCCAAAAGATTTGTCCACGCCCGCGCGTTGTTGTTGTGCGATGCCAGCGAGGGCGGCTCTGGATGGACAGTT
>CAITYL010000351.1 GCA_903896595.1 uncultured Lentisphaerota bacterium | reverse complement strand
TAACTTTCCCCTCCCCGACCCCAAAAACCGAGATAATATCACTCTGAAAACAAACATGTTGCAACTGGCTGTGCGGAAAACCCGCAGAGGTTAGCCGGAAAAACCCGCCCATGATCGGTATATTACTTCCGTTTTTGTGCTCATGCAGACCCACACAAACCCCGGAAGAGCCAAAAAATCCAATAAAAAACTTCCACGGGGGGAAGCCAAAATTTGCATCAAATCAGCTTGAGGCGCTGGTGTAGAAGCGCAGGGCGAAGCGCCAGAAGGCGCGGCTGACCACCAGTAGCGCCACCCCGAGCGCGAACGCCGCCGCCAGCAGGCCCGGGTTAAACCCGCCTCCGGTGACCGCCCGCGCCGGAATGGTGGTCAGGAAAGCCACCGGAAGGAGAAAGGTGAAGACAAGGCGGAATCCCGCCGGATAGGCATCCAGCGGATACTTGCCGGCCTCCAGCACGCTGCGCAGGACAAAGGTGATGTTGTAAACCTTGACGAACCAGATGCTGAGCGTGCCCAGGATGAACCACAGGCTGTACAGCACCAGCAACCCGGGAATGAAAAACAGCAGGCCGTGCGCCAGCGCCCCGGCCGTCACCCCGAGTTTGACGGCGGCGTAGCCGATCATCATCAGACCGAACGCCAGATTGGGCAAGCCCCACAGGGACAGGTTGCGCGCCGAAAACCAGAACTGACTGTCCATCGGCTTGAGCAGGACGAAATCCATGGTCCCGTCCTGGATCAGCTGCACAATCCGACTCAGGTTGGGCACCAAAAACGTGCCGCACACCCCGTCCATGACGGTGTAGATGCCGAGGACCACCAAGGCTGCCTCCCATGACCAGCCTCCGGGCTGATACCCGGTCCGGTAGAACAGGAACAGTCCGAACAGGCCGCCCCCCAAGTTCAACAGGCTGTTGAGCAGCGCCAGCACAAAATTAACCCGGTACTCCGCCTCCGCCGCCACCGAGGTGCCCCAGAACAGCCGCAAAGTTGTGAGATAACGCCGCATGTGTGCCTCTAAAAACTCTGCCTTACCGGCGGAGTGTTCGGTGTTCAGGGTCGGGGAATAAAGTGCCAATCCGGAACGGCATCCTCCTGTGGCAAAGCGATTGCATCGCGCTCTTCGAGCAGCAGGTTTTCGATCTGGCGGGCTGCAAGCCCTTTGCTACAGAAGTGCATTCGCGGTTCATGCCTTTTGGAAAACCGCTACCATTTGCCCCGTCACTAACGTTCCGGGCTCGGATGTAAAAAAAACTGAACACCGAAACCTGGAACCCGTTGTGGTTTGGTTGATTTGTGGGTGGATTAAGCTCCCATGGCGGAAAAGCGTTTGAGGCCGGCGCGCCACATGACGCGATAAATCAGGATGAAGACGAGGGTCCAGGCGGCCATGATGGCGAAGGCCCGCCCCGACTCCGGCACCGGGCCGTCGATCAACAGCTGGGCCGGCACATAAACCAAATATGGAAACGGCGTCAGCATGGCAAACTCGCGGACCCCCGCCGGAAACAGCTCCAGCGGCGCCAGAAACCCGGACAGAAACAGATAGAGCATGAAGAATAAATCCTCAATGGCGTTGGCGCGCTCGGTCCAGAAGGTCAGCATGGCAAAGGCGTACTGCATGACAAAGCGCAGCACAAACGCCGCCGCCATGGCCAGGCTGCCGGCCAGGACGCCCTTGACCGAGGGAACGTAAAACGCCTTGGGATAGAGGCAGAAAAAAAGGATAATCAAGCCGACAATGAACGGCAGACGCGCCAAACGCTCGCCGACATGCCCGGCGAAATAGCGCCAAAACGGATCGATGGGCTGCAGCAGATAGGGCGCCATCCGGCCGGTGACCACGTCATTTTCCACCTCCCACACCACCCAGACAATGGTGATCTGGCGGACCACGAACACGGCCAGGAAATAGCGGGCAAAGGCGATCGGGTCCTGGGCCAGATGTCCGCTGACACTGGCCTGCATCCACAGTCCCATGAGAAAAAACGGCATAACGCCGGACAGCGCCCACAAATACAGCTCGGCGCGGTACTCCAGCATGTACGCATAGTTCACGCTGACCAGAGTCGTAAAGGTGCGCCACCACGCCTTCACGCCCGGCCGCCTTCCTGGAAAATCCGACCGATGATCGTTTCGATCGGCGGATCGGTGATGAGGAAGTCACTGATCTCGAAATGCGCCAGCAGCCGATTGATGGTCTCGGTGAGCGCCTCGCGCCGAACGATCAGCCGAACAATATGCCCTTCAATCGATTCGATTTCGCCAAAGGGCGCCAGTTCATCGCGCCGCGGCTCCCGGGCCAAGTCCAGCTTGACCTCGCGATAGGGGGCGAAACGTTCGCGAATCTGCTCCAGGCTGCCGTCATGGATCAGGCGGCCTTCGTGGATGACCAGCACCCGCTTGCACAGCGCCGTGATATCAGCCATGTAGTGACTGGTCAGCAGGATGGTGGCGCCGAAGCGCCGGTTGTAGGTGCGCAGAAATTCGCGAACCGCCACCTGGGCGTTGACGTCCAGCCCAAGCGTCGGCTCATCCAAGAACAAAATATCCGGACGGTGCAGCAGTGCGGCCATCAGCTCCGCCTTCATCCGCTCGCCCAGGGAGAGCTTGCGCACCGGGGTGTTCAGCTTGTCCCCCAGTTCCAGCAGGTCCCGCAGTTCCGCCAGGCGGGTTTGGAACTCAGCCGGCGGTATTCCGTACACCGCGGCATTGATGCGAAACGAATCCAGCGGCGGCAGGTCCCAGATCAACTGCTGCTTCTGCCCCATGACCAAAGTGATCGAGCGCAGGAACGCCGCCGCCCGCCGGTACGGGATATGCCCGGCCACCGTGGTGTGGCCGGCGGTGGGATGCACCAGCCCGGTCAGCATCTTCAGGGTGGTCGTCTTGCCCGCGCCATTGGGGCCCAAAAACCCCACCACCTCTCCGGCCCCGATGGTGAACGTCACCTCCTTGACCGCCTCGACCACTTTGTATTCGCGCCGAAAAAAATGCCGCAACGTCCCCTTCAACCCCGGCTGCTTCACCGTGCTGCGGTAAGACTTGGAGAGCTTTTCAGCGACAATAATCGGCGTCATGGGGGGGGACTGGCACCTTGGAAATCTTATACTTCGTTAGGCGGTCGGCGTTATTTCAAGACCGGGAGCCGCCCGTCCTCGGGCGGACAGCGACGGCGTCACCCCAGTTCCGCCCTTTTTATGGAGC
>CAITYL010000350.1 GCA_903896595.1 uncultured Lentisphaerota bacterium | reverse complement strand
TGGCGGCGGTTGAGGGGTTGAGGGGTTGAGGGGTTGAGGGGTTGAGGGGTTGAGGGGTTGAGGGGTTGAGGGGTTGAGGGGTTGAGGGGTTGAGGGGTTGAGGGGTTGAGGGGTTGAGGGGTTGGGCCCGGGCATGGGACTTATGGGAGTAATGGGAGTTATGGGTTGGTGAACGTTATGCCCGAAACTGCCATAACTCGCATAAGTCCCATAGCTCGCATGAGTCCCATGTTTTACCGGTTACTTGTCTTGGGTGGCGGCGGGCGGGGTGCGGAGGGCGCGCAACTGGTCGCGGAGATGGGCGGCGCGTTCGTAATTTTCGGCGATCACGGCGGAGCGGAGGTCTTCTTCCAGGGTGACCCTGAGTTCGGCCGGTGACGGCGGCAATGGGGGCGGCGGAGGTGGCGGTGGCGCCACGGGGGCTTGGGGAACGGGCGGTGCCACGGGGGTTGCCGCGGCGGTGCCGGCGGGGATCTTGCCGGCATGGCACGGGCCGCGGTGGAGGGTGGCCAGCAGCGGGGTGAGTGCCGGGGCAAAGGTGTCATAGCAGCGGGCGCAGCCGAGCCGGCCGAGCTTGCGGAACTCGGTGCCGCGGAGTCCGCAGGCGGCGCAGGTGAGCGCGTCCAGTTCAGGGGTGGGTTCCGCACCCTCCGCCGGGTCGTCCGTCGCGTTCGCGCCGGCGAGGTCGGCCTTGACCATTTTGAGCAGGGCGGTGGCGAGACTGAGGGTGTTGCCGTGGTTCGGAACGAGTCCCTTGGCCTGGGCGCAGTCCGCGCAAAAGTGATGGCTGACTTTGCTGCCGTCGGAAATTTCCTGAATATGGACGGTGGCCGCGTTATGATGGCAATGTTCGCAGGTCATGATACCCATCCGGGAACCAGCGGGTTAGGCTGAAGGTGATTAGGTTTCGGCGAAAGACATTATCCTAAAACGCTTCCGCCTCTTTGTTTTCGGTGGCGGGGGTGGCGCCGAGCAGGAGGGCGAAGTGGCGTTCGGCGAGGCACTGGGCGGCGGTGTGGAGGCGGTTGGCGGCGGTGGTGTCGTCCTGGGGGCTCGCGGGGGCCGTGAGGCGCGCCCAGGTGAGCCAGGCGTCCCAAAATGCGGCGCTGGCGGCGGGCGACTTGCTGTCGGGGGAAAGGGGGGCTGGGGCGGTGTCGTTCTGATGCCGTGCCGCGACGGCGAGTTCGGCGGGGCTGGCGACGGTGGTGGCGGCGAGCAGGCCGAGCGTTTCCCGGGCGGCGCCGGGAAAGCCGCGGTGGAACTCGATCCCGGCCTGAAGGAGGAGCAGGCGGGAGGCGAAGGCGAGGTCGGCGGGCTCGTGCTGGCCGAGGGCGTCGCGGACGCGGCTGGTGGCGGCCTTGGGGGCGTCGGCCTTCAGATCCAGGGCGACTTGCTGGAGGAGCACGCCGAAGCGGGTGTCGGCGGCGATGAAGCCGTACTCGGGGATGTAGCGGGCCAGGGTGTCCCACGGCTCATGCCGGCGTTCGGCGGGGAGCTGGCGCGGGGTGCGGCACAGGGCGGCGAGGAGGAGGCGGCAATAATGGGCGCGAAGGTCGGCGGGGGCGTCCGTGGCGCCGGGGAAGTCGGCCAGTTCGGGGGTGTCCAAGAGTTGATTGGCGGTCTGAAGCAGGTGGCTGTTGTCACCGGCGGCGGACAACTGGCTGGCGGTGAGGCTGGGCAGGCCGGCCTCGAGACGCCAGGCGGCGATGCCGAGGGCGGTGGCCAGGGCGCGCGAGCTGGCCGCGCGGGGGAGGAAGGAATCTGGCCAGGGGGCGGGGCTGAGCTTCCACAGGCGGGTGGCCAGGGCCAGGTCGACTTGGAGGCGGACGCGGAGTTGCAGGATGCCGTCGGCTTCGTTGTCGTTGGCGCCGCGGCGGGGGCGGAGTTTGGCCAGGGACTCCATGGCGGTGGCGGGCGCGGTGCCGGCGTCGTGGAAGCGGTGATGGAGCAGGGCGCGGCCGAACAGGATGCCGGCGACGAACGGCGGATACTGGTTTTCGCCGGGGGCCCAGTTCCGGTTGCGCAAGAGCTGGCCGGCCTCGTTCCAGGCGCCCATGTCGAGCAGGGCGGCGGCGTTGAGCTGGGTCAGCAGGGGTTTGAGCTCGGGTGGGGTGGCGCCTTGTCTTTTGAGCCGGAACAGGATGGCGGCGGCGTCGCCGGGAAGCTGGGACGAGGGCAGGAACGGGTTGAGCGGCGGGCAGGAATAGAGGCTGGGCAGGCTGTTGTTGTTTTGGCGGAGCTGGCTGGCGAGGGCGTCCAAGGCCTGTTCGCGCAGGGGAGTGATCTCCGGCAGCTCGGGCAATTCCAGGGCGCCATAGCGGGCGCGGCAGAGATTGAGGGTGAAAATAGCCAGGCGCGGGTCGGTGGCCACGCTTTTCTGGGCCTGCAAGATTAAGGCGGGGACACGGGCATCGGGGAGAAATTCGGCCAGGGCCCGTTGCAGGCGGTCGAACTCGCTTTCGTGGCGGTTGGCGGCGGCGGTAGGGGTGGCGCGGGCCCGCAACAGGCTGCGTCCGGCGGCCAGAAACTCGTGGCGGTGGGCCGCGTCGAGGGCGCCCTGCCACGCCTGCAGGCAAAGGGCTTCTTGGGGGGCTTGGCGATAGCTGGCGGCGAGTATGAGCCAGTGCCGTTTTTCGGGCGATTCGGGCAGGGCTTGCAACTGGGCGTCCAAATCGTCGGTACGGTTGGTGAGGAGCAGGAAGGCGAGCAGCGGCCGGCTGGTTTCCAAGGACTGGCCGGGTGCGCCGAGGCTGGCCTTGCCGAGGGTGACGAGCAGGGCGGTGCGGTCGATTTCGTTCCACGGCACCTGGAGCTTGACTTGGCCGTAATCGGTTTTTTGGCGGAGACTGATGCCGCGGAGTGAGATGTCGTCCAAGGGCAGGGTGCCATGGATTTTGACGGTGACGGGGGTGCCGGCCAGCCTGGGGGAAAGGAGGATGAGATCGGGCAGCAACTCTTCGGCGGCGGGCAGGACGGTGTCGAGGAAGAGTCGGACCTGATCGGCTTCATCCGACGGGTCGGGATAGGCGGCGAGCCAGTCGCGGCCCAGTTTAATGACGGGTTCCCAGGCTCCGGGGTTGGCGGTGGCGGTTCGGGCCTGGGCGGTGGCGGCGGCCAGGAATTCACTGCACCGGTCGGCGCGTTCCGTGGTGTTGACCGCGGGTTTGGGCGGCGGCGCCGCCGTCTCGGGAGTGGGCTTGGCCGGCGTGGGGGCGGGCGGTGCGGGTTTGGGCGTTGGGGGGGCGACCGGCGCCGCCGGGGGCGTGGGGTTGGGGGTGACGGGTGGGGGAGCCGGGGCGGGTGAGGGCGGGGCCAGTTGCGTGGCCAGTAATTGTTGCTGCCGCTGCAGCGTCTCACGGAATCCCGGCGGCGCGAAGCGGCCGTGGGTCTTGTCAAACTGTTCAAGAATGGCCAGGCCGGCGGCCACGTCCGATTCGGCGGCCAGTTCGGTTTTGATGTGGTTCCAGGCGGTCAACGCGTCGCGTTTGGCGGTGTCGGTGCGGATTTTGCCGAGGGCGCCCCACGCCAGGAAACCGATGGCCGCCAGGACCATGACCGCCGTGACGGCGATCAAGGGGGTGCGGCTGGCGGGGCGCGGGGGCGGCGCGGGGACCGGGGTGCCGGCCGCCGCGGCGGGAGCGGCAAAGAAGACTGTGGGGCGTTTGTGCGACTGAAACCAGTCCAGGTGGTCAATCACCGCGGCCCAGGTCTGGGGACGCTCTTCGGCCGTCTTGGCCAATAGTTGGTCGGTGACGAACTCGGCCAGCCGTTCCGGCAGGTGCGGGTTGAATTTGCGCAGGGGCGGCGGTGCCTCATGGAGGTGGCGTTGCATGACCTCCTGAGGGTCGGCACCGGGGAACGGGGGCTGGCCGGCCAAGGCGTGGTAGAGGGTGGCGCCAAAGGAATAGATGTCCGGCCGGCAGTCTTGGGCGGCGGCCTGGCCACGGATCATTTCCGGGGCGGCATAGAGGGGGGTGAGCATGAGGCCGTCACCGACGAAGCTGTGCTCGTTGACCTTGGCCAGGCCAAAGTCGGCCAGCTTGCTCTCGCCCTTGATGCTGAGCATGATGTTTTCGGGCTTGATGTCGCCGTGGACGAGGCGCTGGCGGGTCCAGCCGTAGTCGAGGGCGCCGGCGATGTCGAGGGCGATGGGCAGCAGGTCGGCGGCCTTGAGCTGGCGCTCGCGACCGATGCGGTCATGGAGGGTTTCGCCCTCGATATACTCCATGGCGAAATAGTGGAGGTCGGCGGCGACGGCGCCCGCGCTGAAGGCCTGGACAATGTTGGGGTGGGAGAGGGCGGCGGCGGTGCGGGCTTCGTTAAGAAAACGGGAGACGAAATCGTTGTCGTGTGCCAGGCGGCCAGTGAGGATTTTGAGCGCCACGGGGCGTTGCAGGTCCAACTGGGTGGCCAGGTAAACCACGGCCATGTTGCCGCGGCCAATCTCCCGCTCAATGCGGTAATTGGCGATGCGGGAACCGGGACCGAGAGTGGCAACGGTGACGGAAGAGTCGGACATCAGTACCTTATGGGTGAAGTTTGCTGCAAGAGATTCATGGTTTTACCACAGAGGTCACAGAGAACACAGAGGAAAAATGCGGAGGGGAACTCAACTCTTTATACTGCGTTAGGCTGAAAACGTTAATTTTTTCACAACCGCAGAGTGACGAATATTGAGGTCCGAGTTCGTCCTCGCTTCTCTGTGCTCTCTGTGTCCTCTGTGGTAAAGATGGCTGGGTTCTGGTTATGCGGTTGCGGGTGGAGCGGTTCTGCTGACGGCTACAGGCCGCCGATGACGAGGCTGCCAAAGGTGAAGACGGGGGTTTGCTCGCGGAAGTCTTGAACGGCGCCGCGGACTTCGAGGATGGTCTTGCGGGTGTCGTCATACAAGGCCGGGTCGGACGCGAGCTTGCCCAAGGTGCCTTTGCCGGCGCGAATGTCGGCGGTGATGGCTTCGGTGTTGTCGAGGGTGCCCTTGAGGGAGTGGTAGACTTCGCCCTTGTCATTGAGCAACTTGCCCAATGAGGAGTCGCCGGCGGCGAGCTGGTCGGTGGTCTTTTTGAGGTTGGCGCCGACATCGCGGAAGCTGTTGAACAGGGAGTCATCGGTAAACAACTTGCCGAGGGTGCCCTTGCCGGCGCGGATGTCGGCGGTGATGGCGCGGACATCGGTGAACAAGCTGTCGTCGGTGGCGAGCTTGCCGAGGGTGCCTTTGCCGGCGCGGATGTCGCCGACCAAGCCGTTGACGTTGTCGCCGGCCTGTTTGACGGACTGCATGACCTCCGTGCCGCGATCATAGAGGGTCGGGTCGTTGAGCAGTTTGCCGAGCGTGCCCTTGCCGGCGCGGAGGTCGGCCGAGATGGCGGTCATGTCGTCGACGAACCGGGTCACCTTGGGCACCACCTCCTGGTCAATGCGGGCGAGCAGGCGACCGGCGGACTGGATGAGGTCGGGGGGGGTGACGCCGGTGAGCTGGGTGTCCGGCGGCAGGGCGCCGGCGGCGGGGGTGCCGACAGAGATGGCGACGTGGCGGCCACCGAGCACAGAGGAATAGCCGACCTCCACGGCACAGTCACGGTAGAGGGGGACCTCCTGCTTCAGCCGCAGCCGCACCAGCACGCCGCCGCGGTCGGCCAGGCGGATGCTCTCGACCCGGCCGACATCCACGCCCTGCACCCGGACATTGTCCCCTTCGACGAGGCCGGCCACGTCGGGGAAGAGCACGGTCCAGCGCACCTTGGGGGCGAATGGGTTCCAGCTCTCATGGGTGAGGATGACCGTGAAGATGGCGAGAATGACCAGGGCGGTGAAGAAAAAGGCTCCCGCCGCGAACTCCATGGAGAGCTCATGGCGGTTAAGGTGGCGTTTGCCGGTGGTGCTGCTCATGATGCAACCCCTATCAAATACGGTTAGGCTGTAGGCGGTTAGGCTGTGGGCTGTGGGTTCAGGGAGGGAGTTGAAACTTTTCGTGATGGCGGGTTCACACGGGAGGACCGGCGGCGGGCCTGGCGCGGGCGGCGGCGGGGGGAAGCTGGGCGTCAATGAACTGGCGGACCACGGGATGGGTGCTGGCGGCGAACTCGTGCGGGGGGGCGCAGGCGATGAGATGCCCCTCGGACAACAGCGCCACCTCGTCGCCCACCGAGAAGGCGCTGACCAAATCGTGGGTGACTACCACCGAGGTGACCTTGAGATGTCCCTGCAGGCTGCGGATCAAGGCGTCAATGGTGCGCGACATGACCGGGTCCAGCCCGGATGTGGGCTCGTCATAAAGAATGATGGCGGGGTCGCGGACGATGGCGCGGGCCAGGCCGGCGCGCTTGCGCATGCCGCCGGAGAGTTCACTGGGCTTTTTGTGGCTGGCCTCGGCCAGCCCCACCAACTCGAGCTTGTGATGGACGATCGCGGCGATCTCCGCGTCGCCGAGCCGGGTCTTCTCATAGAGCGGCAGAGCCACATTGTCGAACACCGTCATCCAGTTGAGCAGGGCGCCGGACTGAAAGAGCATGCCCAGCTTGTCCAGCACCGCCTCGCGTTGCGGGCCGCGGGCCGCCGCCAAATCCTCGCCGTCCACCAAGACCTGGCCGGAGTCGGGCCGGACCAGCCCCGCCAAGTGCCGCAGGGTGACGCTCTTGCCGGCGCCGCTGGCCCCCAAGATGACCAGGGTTCGGCCACGCTCCACCCGCAGCGACAGGTGGTCCAGCACCGGGCTGCCGCCGAGCGATTTGTTGACGTCCCGCAATTCAAGCATCAGTAGAAGAACCGGGTGATGAAATAACCGCAGATCAAGATGAGCAAGAAGCTGTGGACCACGGACCGGCGGGTGGCCCGTCCCACGCCGACCGCGCCGTTGCTGGTGGCCAGGCCCTGGTAGCAGGAGACCGTTGCGATCAGGCAACCAAAGACCAGCGCTTTGAGCAAGCCGACATACAGCTCTTTGTTGTGCAGGTGATTGATGGCCGAATCGTAGTAGGCGACCGGCGACACCCCGAGCTGGGTGTACGCCACCAGCATTCCCCCCAGCACGCCGACCACATTGGTGAACACGGTCAGCACCGGGCACATGACCAGCAACGCCAGCAGCCGCGGCATGACCAGGAACCGCACCGGATTGATGCTCATCACATGCAGGGCGTCAATCTCCTCCGACACCGCCATGGTGCCCAGTTCCGCGGCAATGGCCGACCCGACGCTGGCGGCCAGGATTAGCGCGGTCATGAACGGGCCCATTTCACGGCACATGGTCTGGGCCACCAGCAGGCCGACCTGCGCCTGCTGGCCATAATCGCGCAACACAAGCCCGGTTTGCAGCCCCAGGATCATGCCGGTGAACAGCGCCACGGTGGAGGTCACCGGGAAGCTCTTGATGCCGCAGATGTAAAGTTGCCGGATGACTTCCTTGCGCCGTTGCCAGCAGGCCGGCAACCAGCGCACCGCTTCGCCAAAAATCGCCAGCGCGCGGCCGGTGTTGCGCATCAGTGACAACAAATAACGCCCCGCGCCGGCGACGGCGTTGGGCGGCGGTGGGAAAAATTCGGCTTCGTAAATTTTCATGGCCGGGTGGCCCGGCGGCCCCGGATTAACCTTAAAAAAGTATTTATAAACATACATGCGCTCGCGCCAGCTTGCAACGCATCCCAAAAGCGGGGGGGCGCAGGTCAGTTCCGTAGGGCCGTTGCGCTGGCAAGCATGCGCGAACAGCGTGGTTACATTGGCCATCAAGTTACCGGTTCCGGCTGACGCGGTTGATACGCCCTCTTCTGCCGCGTTAGAGGGAATCCCTACGGATACTGACATGCGCCCCCACTTCTTCGTTTTTCTTGTATTTGGATTTCCGGAAAGATACGTTAGTGTCCAACCGTGATACATGTTATGGAAAAAGTTCACACACGTTTCCAACGTTTATTTATGTGAATGTTGCCTGCCGTAGCTGAGCGCTTGTAGCGCGGCGGCGACGTTCCACCGGGCTACCAGCCCTGAGCTACATGAGGTAAAGAATCCAGACCGGCATCAAGGACTTTTGAAACTACCTCGAGGCGGGGATTTGGTTTCTACGCCAAGCAACTAAGGGGACGGGCGGTATGATCAATCGTGGACTGCTGGTGCTGGCGTTGGTGGCGGTGTTGACCACTGGGGTGTGGGGGGCGTTCCAGTGGCGTCAGTGGGTGGTCCGCTACCGGTTTGAGACCAAACTGGAAGACGCGCGGCAGTTGCTTGACCGGAACCAGGCCGGCGAGGCTCTGCAACTCCTCTACGTCGCCCGCTATTCGCCGGCCGCCAAGGATCCGGTATTGAGCGCCCGCTTCAATGACCTGGAGATTCGCGCGCTGGTCAAGCTTCAGCGCGTGTCGCCTCTGCTTCAGCATTACATCGAAAATCCGGCCTTTTTTACCCGCAATGAAGAGGCCGCCCTCATGGTGGCGCGGGCACTCATGGACCGGGAGAAATTTGCCGAGAGCCGGGCGTTGCGGAACCTCTGGCGCAATCAGGAAACCCAGATGAATTCGTGGTTCGTGTTGGACGTGGACACGCTGATTCGTCAGGGGAAGCGCGACAAGGCCATCGCCCTGCTTAAGTCCCGCTCCTTTCCCGGTGCCGGGGATTGCAATCGCCTGGTCCGCCTGGCGCTGCTGGTCGCGCCCAAGGATTTGGCGGCGGCGTGGAATTACCTGAATCAAGCCATGCTGGCGGACCCCAAAAACCCCGAAATCCGCCTGTTCCGCGCGCAAATCTTGGAAAATGCCGGGTTGTTTCCCGCCGCCCGGGTCGAGTACGCGGCCGCCGCCGCCAGCGATCCCAAGCGGGCCTATTTTCGCGAACAGTTGGCCGAGTACTACCGCCGGTCCGGCGATTACGGACAACTGTTGCAGACCCTGATGCAGAATTTGACCTCGGAATCGCCGGATTACCTGTGGCTTAAGGCATGGTTTTGGAATCGCACCGTCACCCCGGTGAAGGCGGAGTGGAACAAGTTGCGGCCGCTTCGTGGGGAACTTGACCCGGTCATTTCCTTCGTGCTCGATTTGGCCCCCGGTCAGTTTTGGGACTATGCCGGTTATCAGGCCGTGCCTGGAGCGGACCGCTACCTGCGCAGTCAGCAGGAGTTGTTTTGGCTGCAAGTATTGGACGCGCTCAAGCGCGGCGATGAGGCCAAGGCTCTGGACCTGCTGGCCCATAACCGCTTCCGGGCGGTGTCCTGGCAACCGGACATTGAGGGCGCCCTGGAGCGTATTCTTAACTACCGCCGCCTGGGCCTGGCCAAGATGCCGCTGCCGCCCGAGCGTCCCGCCAATGCCACCTTGCCCGGCGGCCGGGAGGGACGACACCAGTTCTTCACCGCTCTCGAAACCTTTTTTCAAACGGCGGGGGCCAAACCCGCCGTTGCCGCCAAGCCCGGAGCCATCAAGGACCCCCTGGTCGCGCTCCTTGGCAGTGACGAGGTGTTCAGTGCGGTGTTCCTCGCCGGCGGATGGATGGAGGCCGCTCTTCAACTCAATCGGATGCAGGAGATCCCGGCCGGCTATCCCGACTGGCTGGCCTATGGCTTCGTTCAGGCCCTCCGCTGCAACCGCACTCCGGAAGAAGCCCTCGACTTCTGCCGGAAGCAAACCGTCAAGACACCGGCGCTGCGCCTGCTCGAAGGTGAACTGTTGCTGGCGCTCGGCAAAACGGATGACGGTTTGGCGCAACTCTCGGCGCTCGCCCGCGAGGATTCCGCCGCCGGCATGCGCGCCGCCTGGCTGCTCAGCCTGGCCCGCATTGAGGCGAATGACCTGGCTGGCGCCGCCGCCATCATTCATCGTCAGCCCCGGCTGGCCAATCAGCTGCTTGGCAAGGAGATTTTGGCCCGTCTCGACTGGATGCGTGGCGACGTGCCCGCAGCCACCCGCGCCTACCGCGCCATTGCGACGGACTCGTTGGAGGCCAAAGTCTTCCTGTCCCGGCTCGCGTTCTCCCAAAAAGACTACGCCCGTGCCGAAGCGCTCACCCGGTCGCTGGTGCGCGAATCGCCCGACACTCCCCAGTTTTACGACAATCTGCGCCTGATCGAAGAGGCCCGGACCGGTACCGCCACGCCCGGCGCCAAGGCCGCCACCCCATGAACGAACCCCGCTTCGCCACCACCCCGCCGACCGGCCGCCCGCCAGGACGCTGGCAGTTCCCGCTGTTTCTGGCCGCCTTGGCCGCCTTCATTTGGTTCCGTGACCGTGCCTGGTATGCCGTTGCCGCGGATACCCTGCCGATTATGGCCGGTTTCCCGCTCATGCTTTGGCTGGGGTCGCCCTGGCACTTGCGTCCGGCCTCCGCCCTGACGCTCGCGCCCCGTTGGGCGGTGATGGGCATGGCGCTCTTGGTGGCCGGCGTTCTGGGTGATTTGTGCGTGGTCTTGGCGCTGGCCTGGTGTTGTCTGTTTTGGAGTTGGCTCATGCCGCGCTTGGAACCGGCCCGCCGGCCGGTGATGGTCAAACTGTTGGTGCTGGCGTTCCTGGCGTTTCCCTGGATCACGCTGGAAGGCGAGCCGGTGGGGTTTTGGTTCCGCCTGACCGGCACTCAGGTGGCGGGCGGGCTGTTCAGCGCTCTGGGGCTGGATGTGGTGGCGAATGGCACGCAACTCCGCCTCGATGGAATGCCGATTGACGTGGGAGCGGCGTGCGCCGGTCTCAATGCCCTCCAGGCCATGTTGCTGGCGGGTGGCGTGCTGGCGTTTCTTTGGTTGGGAGAGACCCGCCGCTATTGGGGGAACTTGCTCCTGCTGGTGCTGTTGGCCTGGGTGGCCAACACGCTCCGGCTCATCCTGGTGTGCGCGCTTGGCCTTAGTCTGGGCGCGGAGATCGCCGGCGGCCTGGTCCATGTCTATGGCGGCTGGCTGGTGTTGTTGCTGATGTTCATGGTGTGCGTGGCGGCGTTCCGGTGGCAGCGGCCACCCGCCCGGCCCCGGCCCGGACCTCTGATGGGAGGCGCGGGATGACCTCGGGGCCGGCCATCCTCAATCGTCCGCCCGCTGTTCTTTGGGGCATTTTATTGGCCGCCCTGTGGCAGGCGGCCGGGCTCTGGGCCGATCTGAGGCATTCCCCCTATTTGGCCGGTGGCGTGGCGGCCTTGCTCCTGTGGATGCTGCCGGTCGCGGCCTGGTGGGTGTGGCCGGGACCCCGGCCGTGGCGGCGGTGGCCGGGCCAGTTGCTGGCCTGGGCCGCCCTGGCCGCCCTGGCGCTGGGCGCCACCGGCGACTTGAATGTCTTGCGGCATGCCGCCTTGGCGCTGGCCCTGGCCGCCCTGTGGAATTGGCGGCCGGAGCGCCTGATCTGGCTGGCCGGCGCGGTGGTTTGGCTGCCGGCTGCGGGGTGGCTGGCCAGCCGGTGTGGGCTGTCGGCGGAGATGGTTATGGTTCTGCGTTGGGGCGCCGCGGTGACGTTGGCGGCGGCTGGAATGTACAGTGTGTTTCAGGAGAAAAGGCGGCCGCTATGACAACTAGTGCCAAATCCCGTTGGTTATGGGTCGGGCTCGGTCTCGTGGTGTTGCTGGCCGTGCTGTGGGACGCCGTGCCCCTGCCAGATGCCGCGGGGCATCTGGCGGCCTTGCCCAAACGTGGCGCGGATTTTGTCTCTCGCGATCTGCCGCTGGCATCGGTCGAGAACAAGGCATTGGGGCCGGCCGCCTATCTCAAGCGGCTCTATGTCTGGCGTGGACAGCGCTTTGCGGTCTTGGCGGTGGATGGCACCCATAACCGCCATGTGGTGCATGATCCGCAGTACTGCCTGCGCGGGGCGGGTTGGCAATTGGTGTCACAGCACCCCATCCCTCTTGGCGCCGGCGAGGCCATGCTGTGCCGCTTTGTCCGGGAAGATCGGGCGGCGGAAGCGCTGTATTGGTACACGGATGGCGAGATCCGCCACGCCTCACCCTTGCGTTACTGGTGGCAGGCCACCCTGCGCCGCCTCACCCTGGGCGCCTCCGGCAATGAACCGATCCTGGTCATTGTCCAGCCCTTTGATGAGGACCCGATGGACTGGCCCCATCTCACCACCAACTTTTTGCCCCTGCTGACCTGGTAGGGTCTCCACTGCCGTCCGGAGAGCGGCAATTCCTTTGCCGCTTTCTGGAGTTTGGCAGAACTCAACGGTTGCGGTTTTCCCGTCCCAGCGGGACGGGGCGGGAATAGACAGGGGCTTCAGCCCCTGGTTTGCCCATCCCATTCGCGTGCCGTTGGTACGCGGCGACAGTGGCGGGCATCTCTTACAGAGAGTGCTCATCGGAGGGGATTGTAGCTGTTTCCCATGATGATGCACACCACCTTCTTTCAACCACCAATTAAATTAACGGTCGAAAACAAGTTTTATTGTCTTGTCTGGCGCAAGATGTTTCGCGGCGTACCTACGGCACGCCATATGATGTGTACCATAAAACAGGGGCTGAAGCCCCTGTCTATTGCCGTTCAGTCCCTACGGGACGAAAACCGCAAAAAATCTCCGTATTTGTGCCAAACTCCAAGAAGCGGCAATTACTTTGCCGCTTTTTATCTCGGCGTTCTTTCAAGACCGGGAGCCGCCCGTCCTCGGGTGGACCGCGATGCGGTGAACTCGCCTTGATTTTATCCGCGCACATCCGCGCCATCCGCGGTTAAATTCTTTTTTTGACCGCTGATTACGCGGATTAACGCGGATAAAACAACTGACGCTAGAGGCTCTTGCAAAACCACGCTTTACTTCGGCCTTCAACCTGTTGACCCGTCACTGGCGTTCCGGGCTCTGATAACAACCGGACTCGGATGCCGAACACCGAACACCCGCCGCCCCCACCGGAAAAGGTGAGTTTACCGCAAGACGTTGGCAAACGTGGGTGAACTTTTTCCATCACGTATCACCGTTACACGCTAATCCATGTCGTCCGGCGAGACGAAGTCCATGGTGTCGTCCACCCGGACCAGGGCAAAATACTCGGCGTCTTTCAGCAGGGCCGTGCCGTCATTGGGCTGAATCGAACCGTGGGCCGACGACGGTACGGAAAAGACCGCCCCGCCCCCCGTCACCACGTCCAGCCGCCCGCCGCGCACATCCGCCCGGCCCCGCAAACAGCGGAGCTGCACCTTGCCCTCCGTCGTGTCCAATACTTTGACAAACACGACGCAAAACCGGCGGCCTTCGAGATAAACCAACGACTGTGACATGCCGAAACGTGGCCCGTTCCCGCAAAAAAGCAACCGCTTGCGGATTCCGCAGGCCGCCTCTGTCGCTCTAATCGTGGATTGTTGCACTGGAGCGGCCTGCGGAATCCGCAAAATGGTCATACACCTGAACCGCTTTCAAAAGTCCCGATCAGGGTGGCACCGTTCTTGGAGTGCGGCAATTCCTTTGCCGCTTTTTAACCTCGGATTCACCACGAAGACACGAAGAGCACGAAGATAAATCGAAG
>CAITYL010000349.1 GCA_903896595.1 uncultured Lentisphaerota bacterium | reverse complement strand
CGGCGACATGCTCTACGCCTCTGGCGCAGCCGCGCTCTCCAGGCTCGCCGACGTGGCCACCGGCAATACCCTGCTCTCCGGCGGCGTGGGCGGGGCCCCCGCTTGGGGCAAGGTCGGCCTCTCCACGCACGTCAGCGGCACCCTGCCCGTGGCCAACGGCGGCACGGGCGCATCGGATGCCGCAGGCGCCCGCTCCAACCTTGGCCTGACCAGCGCAGCCATTCAGCAGTTTTCCACGCAAAATATAGCATCCACCCTGGTGCAGCGCGACGCCTCCGGCAACTTCAGCGCCGGTACCATCACCGCCACGCTCATCGGGACCGCCACCAACATCACCGGCATCGTGGCCGTGGCCAAGGGCGGCACGGGTGCCTCGACCGCCTCCGCGGCCCGCACGGCCCTCGGCGCGGCCGCCTCAGGCGCCAACAGCGACATTACGAGACTGAGCGGACTCACCACGGCCCTCTCCGTGGCCCAGGGCGGCACCGGCAAAACCACCGAAACCAGCTATGCCGGCGGTTGGATTCTGTATGGGGAAGGTAACAGTACGCCTGGAGCTTCTACTTCATTGGTCTGGGACCGCACCTACAACCGTCTTGGGATTGGGGACTCAAGCCCCAGTTACGCCGTGGATGTCGCGGGCGACGTAAACGTGACCGGTGCCTTCCGAGTGAACGGAACCGCCGTCGGCGGCGGCACGATTGGCGGCAGCGGCTCTATCGGTTATGTGCCTCGGTTCACGACGAGCACCACCACCGTCGGAAACTCTGGAGTCTACCAAGCATTAGCCGCTAACTCGCCTGTTTGTATTGTCGGCGCAAATTTCTTGATCAATACAACATCCGAACTAGGCCCCTCCCCTTCAAAAATGAATATTTTGTATGATGGGCATACAGAGTATGGAATGACTCTTAAGAACACCTATGCGAGCACGGGAGAACCTATCTTATTCCTAAATTCGGTCGGCACACAGGTTGGAAGGGTGTCAACGACTGCAGCTGCAACCACTTACCTCACCACTTCCGACCGGCGCTTGAAGGAGAACGTCTCGCCTACCCATTTTGGCCTCGCGGATCTGATGAAGGTTCAGCCCGTGGACTATAACTTCATTGCCGATGCGGCCAAGACCGTGCAAACCGGTTTCATCGCCCAGGATTTGGGCGCGGTCTTTCCCGATGCCGTGACCGAGGGCGGCGACGATGCCAACACCAAACCGTGGTCCGTGGATTACGGCCGCTTGACCCCGCTGCTGGTCAAATCCATCCAGGATCTCAAGGCCGAGAACGACACCCTCAAGGCCGGGCTTGCGGCCCTCAAAGCCGAAGTCGAAGCCCTCAAAGCCAAGTAAATTACAGATGAAGGAATTCAGGAGTCAGAATTCAGGATTCAGAAGGCAGGGACAACGGCGCGGGTGGCACCGCGCCCTCCCACCCGCAATACAACGCCACGGGAGGGTCGGGTGCCACCCCGACCACTGCAGCCTCCAAAACCTCTGTGCTCTCTGTGCCTCTGTGAGAGACAAAAAAGGAAACCCATGAAAACAACACACCTCGCATTCATCATCGCGGCCACCTGCGCCGCGCAAACCTACGGCGGCGACGCCAAGGTGACCCTCGACTCCGCCAACGGCTCCAGCGCCTTCCTTGTGCGCGACTCCGCCAGCAACGAAATTGCCCGCGTCTCTTCCGACGGCAAGGTCGGCATCGGGACCAACGCGCCCGCCTACACCCTCGACGTGCTCGGCGACATCAACCTCACCGGCGCGCTCCGCACCAACGGTGTTGCGTGGACCCCGCTCGCCAGCTTCACCGAACTCGATCCGCTGTTTGGCGTCAGTGTTGCGGCGGGCATTGTCAACGCTGACCTTGTCAACTGGAACACCGCTTTCGGCTGGGGTAACCACGCCACCGCCGGCTATCTCACGGCCTAT
>CAITYL010000348.1 GCA_903896595.1 uncultured Lentisphaerota bacterium | reverse complement strand
GGATCGACGAACTAACACGGCTACGCGCCGCGTAGCCGACAATAATGTCATGCACCCGCGGCGACGGGTGCATGACAGTTTTACCGGACCTGTTGGGGCCACCCTTTTGAAAAAGGGTGATCCCCAAGCCCCTTCCTAAAACTTTTGTCCGTTTTTGCGGATTCCGCAGGCCGCCCCAGCGATCTCCGGCGCAGTCTGTCGCGCGAAGGCAGCCTGCGGAATCCGCAAAAGGCACAAATAGGTTTGACGGAGGGTTTGGGAACCGCCTTTCCTCAAAAGGGGGTTCCCAACATGGTCCGGTAAAACGGTCATGCATTCCGTTATCCCCGGCGTGATTTATCGCCCGGGAGCGGCCTGCGAAATCCGCAACTGGTTGCGGTACTGCTCGGGTGAGCCGCCGGTGGCGCGGCGGAAGGCGGTGCTGAAGTAGCTGGCGCTCCCATAGCCACTCAGCGCCGCGAGCCGCTGGAGTTTGAGATCGGTTTCGCGCAACAGCCGCTGCGCCGTTGCGATGCGGATGCCTTCCAGGACGGCTTGGAAGCCCTCCGCCGTCTGCTGCCGGGCGAGGGTGGACAGGTAATTGGGGTGCAGCCCCAGGGCGTCGGCCACGGTCTTGCGGTTGATGGGGTCCATATAATGGTCGTGGAGGTAGTCGACCACCCGTTGCCAAGTGCGGACACCGCGCCCGGACGTGCCGGGGCCATGCGGGTCATCGGCCCGCAGATGGTCCAGCGACAAGCGCAGCAGGCCGGTCAGCAGGTCCGGCAGCGCCGCCGCCTCGGGCCGCGTCTCCGCCAGACTGTCCAACGCCAGCAGGAGGGCGTGGCCGGGACCGGTCAGGGGGCGAGTGGTGTGATAGGCATAAGGGGTCGGATCCGGAGCCGGGCCGGGGTGGTGCCGGTAGACCAGCGCGCGCATGAAATGGGGGCGAAAAACCAGCCCGAGCACCATCACGTCGCGCTCCCAAAAATCCATCGTCCACGCCGATGGCGGCGCGTAGATGGCCTGGCCCGGCGTGAGCACGGCGTCGACGCGCCGGCCGTGCCGGGTGAACGCGAAATGCTGCGCGCCATGCGCCACGATCATCAACCGTGGATAGGGCAGCGCCACCTCGCGCTGGTCCCCCGGCCGCCGCTCCCCCGGAATGCGCCCCGCCGCGACCACGTCCCGCACGCCGCCGGCCGCCAGCAGCCGTTCGAGCAGGCCGGTGAAGTACGCCCGGTCTTTGCGGAGCGGCAGGAGGGCGAGGCGGGCGGTCATGAAAACCCTCAAAATATTACAAAATCAAATCATATGTGTCAGGTTTACTATGACTTAATTATTGAGACATGTCAAATTTACAACTATAGTAGTGTCTAAACCGGATTGATTTGATTAACGGTTGCCGGGGCGCCAGGCGGGCGGCACGGTGGTCGTCTGAAAAATAAGGAATCGCACCATGAAAACGCATTTGCTCCTGCTTCCAGTCCTGCTCGTGGCGGTGGCCGCCGCGACTCCCGCGGTTCGTGCCGCCCTGATTGCGCAGGAATCGTTCAACTACCCGACGGGCAACCTTTTTGGCCAGGGCTCGACCTCCGACCCCGGCTGGAGCAGCAGCTGGAACTCGTCGTCCGGGCTCGCCGCCACGGTGACGACCCCCGGCCTGGTCAACCCAGTCTACGGCGGCGGGATCGGCAATGCGGCTTACCTGACCGGAAGTACAGCGTCCAGTGGCAGTTCCGGGATCTACCGCGAGCTGAATGACATCACTCCGGGGAACAACATCTACTACGTGGGGTTCCTGTTCCGCCACGACACGGACGCCACCCGTACCACGGTCTTTTCCTTGTTTAACTTGGGTACCGAAATGGTGGGCGCCGGGGTCAGCAATTCCTCGACTTCGATGTACGGAAAAATTGTGTTCTTCGCCAACGGCGTCACTGCCGCCACCACCACGGTTTCAGCGACCAAGAACACGACGCTGCAACTGGTAATGAAGATCATGTTCAGCTCGACCGGCAACGAAACGGTCCGCCTGTTCGTCAACCAGGCCACCGAAGGCACATACGATGCCCAACTCACCCCGGAAATTGCTGATTTCACCCGGGTACGGCTGTTTGCCGGCAATGCAACAGCCGGTGGCGGTGCCGCCACCTTTGACGCGATCCGGATCGCGACCACCTATCAGGACGCGATTCCCGAGCCTGGCGCGCTGGCCCTGCTGCTGGGTGGCGCGGGACTGGTGTGCCGGAGCTCACGGCGGCGGCCGGCAAATACAGTATGAAAGCGGCGTCAAGCCGCCGGCACTCTAAAGTTTCCGGCGGGCGCCGGAACCGGTCTTCACCGGCGCGCCAGCGCCTCTAGAGTGGCGGCGGCTCGACGCCGCTTTCCTACTGCCTTCTGCCTTTTGATAAATATTGGCTGCCGACATCCCGGCCCATCCACCGGCCGGCGCTATATTTCCCGCCCATGCTGAACGCGCAACAACAAGCGGTGGTGGCGCACGGGGACGGGGCGTTGCTGGTGATCGCCGGCGCCGGTTCGGGCAAGACCACGGTGATGGCGCACCGGGCGGCCGCCTTGATCGGCCGCGGCCTAGATCCCGGCCGGCTGCTGCTGCTCACCTTCACCCGCCGCGCCGCCAACGAACTCAAACGCCGCGTTGCCGGCCTGCTCCGCGACCAAGGGCTGGACCTGCCCTGGGCCGGCACCTTTCACAGCGTCGCCGTGCGTCTGCTGCGCCGGCACGGCGGCCTGATCGGGATCGACCCCGGTTTTTCCATTCTGGACGAAAGCGACAGCCGCGACCTGCTCGGCCTGGCCGCCGAACCGGAGGCCGAGCGCGAGGCGGCCGAAACGCCGCCGAACCCCGCCGCCCCCGACCAGGACGGGTTCCCCCCCAAGGGCGTGCTCTGCCGCCTGTACTCCTACCAGCGCAACACGGAACTGCCGCTGCCGGAGGTCATTGCCCGCATCGCCCCGACCCACGCCAAACGCCAGGAGGCGCTCCAGCGCGCCTTCGCCGCTTACGAGGCGCGGAAAAAGGCCAGTCACGGCCTGGACTTCGACGACCTGCTGCACGCCTGGCGCGACCTGCTGCGGAGTCCGCACGCCGCGGCGCTGGAGCTGTTCGATGCCGTGATGGTGGACGAGTACCAGGACACCAACACCCTCCAGGCCGGCATTCTCGACGGCCTCTGCCGCCGCCACCGCCGCCTGACCGTGGTCGGCGACGACGCCCAGGCCATCTACGCCTTTCGCGGCGCCACCGTCGAAAACATTCTCGCCTTCCCCGACCAGTTTGCCCCGGTCTCGCTGTTGCCGCTGGAAACCAATTACCGCAGTTCCCAGGAGATTCTGGACGCCGCCAACGCGCTGTGGGCCGAGGCGACCCGCGGCTATCGCAAGCGCTTGACCGCCGCCCGCGGCCCGCTGGGCGAACGGCCGCGCCTGGAAACGGTCGAAACCGACTGGCGCCAGGCCGAAGCCATCACCGCCGCCATCGAAATCGCCTGCTACCGCGAGGGCGTGCCGCTGCGCGAGCAGGCCGTGCTCTTCCGCTCGTCACATCAGGCCTTTCGCCTGGAAATGGCGTTGCAGAAGGCGCGTATTCCCTACCAGAAATACGGCGGCCAGCGTTTCACCGACACCGCCCATGTCAAGGACGCCATGGCGTTTCTGCGCTGCCATGAAAACCCCCATGACGAGACGGCGTGGCGCCGCGCCTTTAGCCTGCTGCCCGGGGTCGGTCCGGCCAGTGCCGGCCGCTTTGTCACCGCCCTGGCGGCCACGCCGCCGGAACAACTGGCGGACACCCTGGCTGGCCTGCGCTTTCCCGCCAAGGCACAGCCGTTCCGCGAGGATTTGCTGAAAGCGTTTCAAGCCCTGGCCGCCCCCGGCGCCGATGCCGCCGCCGGACTGGCGGCGGTTTTGGAATTTTATTTCCCGCTGTTGCGCCGGCAC
Organism: uncultured Lentisphaerota bacterium; assembly: GCA_903896595.1. Classification (GTDB taxonomy): domain Bacteria; phylum Verrucomicrobiota; class Lentisphaeria; order Oligosphaerales; family CAITYL01; genus CAITYL01. The sequence goes on along the minus strand of CAITYL010000348.1, from coordinate 10,696 downwards.
TATGACCAACCGGCCGAGCGCGAGACCGCCCTCCGGGAGTTGCAGGTGCTGGCCGCCCGCTATCACACCACCCGGGAATTCCTGGATGACCTCCTGGTCAACCATGATCCCGACGAGGACGCCCCCGGTCACGACGGCCACCTCACCCTCAGCACCATCCATTCCGCCAAAGGCTGCGAGTGGCGGCACGTCCACATCTTGAACCTGGTCGAGGGCGGCCTGCCCTCCGGTCCCAGCCAGGAGGACGGCGGCCAGATCGAAGAGGAGCGCCGCCTGCTCTATGTCGCCATGACCCGCGCCAAGGACCGGCTGGTGCTCTATCAGCCCAGCATCCGGGAGACCGCCGTGGCCGGCGGCGGGGTCAAGCGCGCGCCGTACAAGCCGAGCCGCTTCCTCTCCCCGGCCGTGCTCGCCCTGTTTGACGGCGGCCCGGACGGCAGCTGTGCCGCCGATCCGGTTTACGAGCCGGAGCCCGATGGCGGCGGCTGGGAAATCCGCTCCTCGCCCCCGGTGGAGACCGGCCCCCGCGCCACCTCCCGCCAAGCCCGCCGCCGCCGCGAATGGCGCTGGGGCGATGAGTAGCCTGAATTGTGAATGGTTCACCATGAAGAGCATGAAGTAAACCGGCAGCAAGGCGACCAAAATAGAATAAACCGCTTGACAAGACGTATACTTTATGATAAACTATACGTCATGCACACCAAACTCACCTTGCGCATGGATGCGGAGCTGATCCGAACGGCCAAGACGGAGGCCGGGCGCCGCGGCAAGTCGGTCTCGCAAATCGTCGGCGAGTTTTTCGATACCTTGGCGTTGGGACGGCGGGCGCAGCCTGACCTTCCGCCCATTACCACCTCGCTGGTTGGTCTTTTGAAGGCGCGGGGGATAGCGGAGGATGACTACCACAAGCATTTGCGGGATAAATACTTGTGAAAGTTTTGGTGGATACCAATGTCGTGCTGGACGTGCTGCTCGCGCGGCGGCCGTTCGTGGCGGCGTCAGCCGCGGTGTTGGGCTTAATCGAACAGTCGCGCCTCGAAGGGCTGTTGTGCGCGACCACCCTCACGACGATTGATTACCTCCTAGCCCAAGCCATGCCGCGCCCCGCCGCCCGTCAAGCCGTGCGGAAGCTGCTGGCGCTGTTTGAGATTGCGCCGGTCAACCGTGCCGTGCTGGAGGAGGCGCTCCGGGGCAAAGTCACGGATTTCGAGGACGCCGTGCTCGACCAGGCCGGCCGCCTGGCCGGGGCCGACCTTATCGTGACCCGAAATCTCGCCGACTTCCGCCTGGCCTCCCTCAAGGCGCTCGGCCCTGACGAATTACTCGCCAGTCTCCCGGAATAACCCCGGTCTTTTCCTTAGTTTTCAGAACGGTTGGGTTTGGGAATGTCGTTGGGAGCCGCCCGGCCTCGGGCGGACGAACCCGTTATCGCCAGAGGCGCGCGTCGTCGGTTTGGCGGGACGTGCGGTTGATGAAAAAAGGGCGGCATTGGTGTGACGCCGGCGCTGTCCGCCCGGGACGGGCGGCTCCCGGTTGTGAAAAGACGCCGGTCTTGCCTGCGGAACAAGCAAAAGGGCGTTGCGGCTGCGGATGGATGCAGCTTTGGCGCCCCCTGGCGTTCAGGCGACGGAAAACCCCGTTTTAACCTGGATTATTCATAAGATTTAAACAGGAGGCCGCAGAGGCCACAGAGAAGTTTCTCTCCGTTCTCTCCGGATTTCTCCTGTTCAAATTCATGACTAATGCACATCAGCGGCGTTTCAGGCGCAGGGTCTTGATCTCGAAGGCGGTGAAGTCGAGGGTCAGCACGCCGTCGCGGCCGGGCTTGAGGACGTGCTTGGTCGTCTCCAGCATGTCCGTCTCGACCACCGTCTTGAACGGCAGGCCGATGCGGAGTTCGCAACGGGTGGCGGTGCGCATGCCCTCGTAGAGGCGGACAACGACGTCGCCGGAGCCGTCCTCGGCGGGCTTGACGGTTTCGATCACCACGTTGGGCGCCGACACGGACAGCAGGCTGGCCTCGGCTGTGGCCGGGGCGCCCGCCACGACGGTGGCCGGGATGTTGAGGTCATAGGCTTCGCGGAGAATGCCGCTGTCCTTGAAGGCGCCGTCCCAGCAGTAGAGCGCATAGGTGAACTCGTGCTCGCCGACGTCGGCCGTGGCGTCGGGGGCGAGGGGGGCGCGGAGCAGGGTCAGATTGATGCTGTTGTCCTCGACGCTGACGCCGTACTTGCAGTCGTTGAGCACGGCGGCGCCGCGGCCCTCCTCGGCCAGCGCGGTCCACTTGTTGTTGCAGACCTCGAAGCGGTCGGCATCGAAGGGGCGCGAGGCATGGGTGGGCCGCTGGAGATGGCCGAACTGGATTTCGTGGATGGCGCTCTCGGCGCGCACGGTCACCGGGAAACAGGCCTTGAGCATCTTGTGGCGCTCGTTCCAGGCGACGCGGGTGCGGAAGTCGAGGCGGCGCGAGCCGGCGCGAAGGATGATCTCCTGCTCCAGGCTGGAGGCGCTGAAGGTCCGCTTGATCCGGATGGCGCCGAACAGCGGGCCGGCGGCCGTCACGGTGATCTCGGTCTTGCCGTCCATCTCGGCCGGGGTGAGCTTGTACTGGCTGTCCAAGTCCCAGGCATCGAAAGCGCCGGGGACATCCTTGTACAGGCGGAGACGGTTGCAGGGACCGGCGGCGAACTCGCGGCCGGAGGCCTTCTCGATGATGCTGGTGATTTCACCGGCGGCGTTGAGGGTGACCGCGATCAGCTCGTTCTCCAGGGCCTTGACGGTGGCCTTGACACCGGTGGCGGCGGCCTTGGCGGCTTTGCCCGCCTGGCTGGCGGCGACGCGGAGGGTGGTCCAGCCGCCGGCCGGCACGTTCGGGACCAGGGCGTAGGCGCTCTTGCCGACGGTCTGCACCGGCAGCGCGGCGCCGGCGGCGTCCCGCACCGCATTGGCGCCGGCGGGAAGCAGGGCCAGGACGTCGCGGGTCCAGGACAGGGAGTTGAAGACCGTGACCTGGCCGGCAGCCGGCTTGAGCAGTTTTTTCCGGGCGTGTTCGGCGATGGCGGTGGCGCCGGTCAAGACCGCGGCGTGCAAGGCGCGGGCTTCCTCGTAGACGCGGGCGATGGAGGAGCCGGGAATGATGTCATGGAACTGGTTGAGCAGCACGTCCTTCCACAGCGTATCGGCCTCGGCCAGCGGATAGGCGAAGCCGGCCAGGGCCCCGGCGGCGGCGCCCCAGAACTCGGCCTCGCGCAGGGCGAACTCGCACTGGCGGTTGCCTTTTTTGATCGCCGCCTGGGTGGTGTAGGTGCCGCGGTGGGCCTGGAAGTACAGTTCGCCCAGGTAGGCCGGCAGGGTGTCCGTTCCCTGCTTCTCGAGGTCGTGGAAGAACTCGGCCGGGGTGCCGATGCGGGTCCGCGGCATGCCTTCCAGGTTGGCTTCACGGCGGAGAAATTCCAGGTGTTCGCGGGTCGGGCCGCCGCCGCCGTCACCCCAGCCGAACGGCACCAGCCGGGAGTTGATGCCGTCCTTCTGCACGCGCTCGTTCCAGCGCTGGACCAGCATGGTGGGGGTGGTCTCGGAATTGTAGTCGTTGTGGATGTGGGCGAGAACGCGGGTGCCGTCGATGCCTTCCCACCAGAAGGTGTTTTGGGGGAACGGGTCGCCGCCGTTGTAGGTCCAGAAGATCTTCTGGGTGGAGAAATACTTGATGCCGCAGCCGGCCATCAGCTGGGGCAGCGCGCCGGAATAGCCGAAGACGTCGGGCAGCCACATCATCTCGTTGTCGACGCCGAACTCCTCCTTGAAATAGCGCTTGCCATGGAGGAACTGGCGGATCAGGCTTTCGCCGCTGGCCAGGTTGGTGTCGGCTTCGACCCACATGGCGCCGTCGACGATCCACTGCCCGGCCTTGACGGCCTGGCGGATGCGCGCGTAGAGTTCCGGATAAAGCCGCTTGGTCATCCGGTACAGATGGGCCTGGCTTTGCAGGAACTGGTACTCGGGATACATCTCCATCAAGGTCAACTGGTTGGAGAAGGTCCGGGCGCATTTGCGCTCAGTCTCGGCGATCGGCCACAGCCAGGCGATGTCGATGTGGGAGTGGCCGAAACAGGTGAGCAGGGGGCTGGTGGAGCCGTTGGTGCAGGCCAGCAGCGGCTGCAGGCGGCGGCGGCCGGCGCGCACGGTCTTGAGCATTTCGGCCCGCGGCAGTTCCAGGTCGACGATGCAGGTGGCGTCCTTGAGGCCGGCGTCAATCTCGGAGACGCGCAGGGCGTTCTGGTCGGTGATCGTCTCGCGCAGGCGGAACAGCGTCTCCAGATCGAACCAGAGCTGGTAGAGTTCCTCTTCCCAAATGCCGAAGCACGAGGCGCCGATCACCGTCTGCAAGGGGGGCGGCTCGGGCACCATGGTCTGCCCGTCCGGGCAGGGGCCGCCGCCGCATTCCATGGGGCCGTGGCCGGCATAGGCTTCGACCAGGATATGGAAGCGCTCGCCGCCCTTGGCCTTGTGGGTCAGGAAGGTCGGCCGGTCCGCCCAGCCACGGGAGCCGGTCGCCTGGCCATTGACGTAGACCACGCATTCGGGATAGGTGAAATGCTGCTCCTTGTTGCCGACCAGGAACTGCAACACCACGGCCTCGCCCTTGAGCTTGGCCGGAATGGTGACATCGGTGCGGAACCAACCGTATTCCCATTTGGCGCCCCAGGAGGTGCCCGGCAGCATCGGCTTGAACGCGCGCTTTTCCGCCGCCGCCGGAGTCAGTTGGTCAAAGGTGCAAAAACCCTCCAACCGCACGTCGGCCGTGGGCCGGAACAGCATCTTCTTCAGGGTGTTGCGCCAATGATCAACGCGCCGGCGCCATTCGGGATTAAGGCTCATGAATCGGTATCCTGTTTTCGGATTTTTAGGATTTCGGGATCGCTGCCGAGGTGATAGGTGGCATCCAGGCCAAGGGCGATCCCGAAATCCGAAAAATCCGAAAATCGACATCGCTAAACTTTAACCGCCTGAGCACGCACAAAAGACAAACCTAATAATATAGTGGTTCCCCCTCGTTTTCGCGAGGGGTGCCGGCATTCCGTTTGACGGCAGTCACCAATCGAACTAGATCGATCTAGGTTGTTTTGAGCCAAAGGAAACGCCATGCAGACGGTAAGTCTATTTGATGCGAAAACGCACCTCTCGCGGATCGTGGAAACCCTGCTCAGCGGGAAAGAACAGGAAGTGGTCATTGCCCGCCACGGCAAGCCCGCCGTCCGGGTGGTTGCCGTTCGGCCTAAAGATGTTTCGCTGAGGATTGGGCTCGCCAAAGGTCAATTCAAGGTTCCGGCTGACCTTGATGCGGCCAACCCGGAGATCGCGAAACTCTTCGCCGGCACAGGCCATTCAGTTGTTTGTCGAGGCGGGCTACGAGGAACTGAGTGTTTCCGTCAGCGTCCTTGGAACCGGGTCAGGGACGTCGTAACGCCGCGATGAACCCCGAAATGACAGGTGCCAACTTGTCATCTTTTGTCGCCCATTGGGTAGCATTTTGGCAGAATGCCTTGTGGCGTGCCATAGTACCCAAAGGATATTTTCGTCTGGAACCGAACGTCTGAGGGCACACCCGCTCGGAAGACAAAGAACGGTGGTGTTTGCAGACCGGGAGCCGTCCGTTCCCGGGCGGAAATCGACGGCGTTACACCCGTTCCATAACCGGTTCATCCGCCCGAGGACGGGCGGCTCCCCAATACGAGGCTCCCCCCCCATGGCGTTCTCCAGTTCCATCCCCTTTGGCAATGGCGGCGGCATCCCGCGCGCGGCGGTGCCCGTGCTGGCATGGTCCGGCTTCCGGGACACGCTGCTGGGCGCCGCGGTCGCCGGGTGGCGCCTCCTGGCCTATTTCGCCGCGCCCGAAACCAATGACCGCCCGCGGTTATGGGCCATTTTGGGCCGGGACGCCACAGGCGAGCTGACCGCCGTGGCCACCGACCCCGCCGGCGACCATTTTCCGAGCCTGGCACCGGAGTGGCCGCAAGCCGCCGGGTTCGAACGTGAAATTGCCGAACAATGGGGGCTGTGCCCCGAGGGTCATCCCTGGTTCAAGCCGCTACGGTTCCAAGGCTCCTGGCGGCACGGCCATGACGCCTGGGGACGCAATCCCGAGCTGCCAATCCTGCCCGGGGTCACCGATTTTTATCAAGTCCGGGGCGACGGCGTGCATGAAGTGGCCGTCGGCCCGGTGCATGCCGGCATCATTGAGCCCGGCCACTTCCGCTTCCAATGCCACGGCGAGGAAATTCTGCATCTGGAGATCGCCCTGGGCTACCAGCACCGGGGCGTGGAGCGCGCCCTGCTGGGCGGTCCGACCCTGCGGACGCCCCACCTGTTGGAGACGGTGGCGGGCGACACCACCATCGGGCACCTGACGGCGTACGGCCTGGCCATGGCAGGGCTGACCGGAGTCGCCGCGCCGCCGCGCGCCCAGGTATTGGCGGCCATCGCCCTGGAATTGGAGCGGCTGGCCAATCATGTCGGCGACCTGGGCATGCTGGGCAATGACATTGGGTTCCTGCCCACGGCGTCTTACTGCGGCCGCTTGCGCGGCGACTTCCTCAACCTGACCGCGGTGCTGTGCGGCAACCGCTTCGGACGCAATCTACTGCGGCCCGCCGGCGTGCTGTTTGACCTGGATGACGGCCATCTCGCCGAGGTGCGGGACCGGCTGGACGCCGCCTTTGCCGACGTCACCACGGCCGTCGGGCTGTTGTGGGAAACCCCCACGGTGGCCGCCCGTTTTGAAAATACCGGCACGCTGGATCCGGCGGTCTGTCGTGACCTGGGCATGGTCGGCGTGGCGGCCCGCGCCAGCGGCATCGTCCGCGACGTCCGCCACGACTTTCCCGCCGGCGCCTGGACCGGTTGCGAGCGGATCACGCCCGCGACCGCCACCACCGGCGACGTTCAGGCCCGGGCCTGGGTGCGCTGGCTGGAGGTGCAGGAAAGCGTCCGGTTGATTCGCGCCTGGCTGGACCGCTTGCCGGAAGGGCCGGTCCTGGCGGCACCGGGTACGCCGGCGCCCGACCATTTGGCGGTGGGGCTGGCCGAGGGCTGGCGCGGCGAGGTGGTGCATGTGGCGCTGACCGGGGCCGACGGCCGGTTTTCCCGCTACAAAGTGGTGGATCCGTCGTTCCGCAACTGGCACGGCCTGGCGGTGGCCATGCGTGGCCAGGCGATCTCCGATTTTCCGCTCTGCAACAAGAGCTTCAACCTGTCCTATTGCGGGCACGACTTATGATCAATGTCATCGCAACGCGCTGGCGGCAGGGACACCGGACCGCCGCTTATCCCAAAACCCCGCCAACGCTGCCGGAACGTTTCCTGGGGCGCCCGGAACTGACGGCCGGTCTCCAGGCCGGCGCCTGCCGCGCCGCGTTGGCGGCCTGTCCGGTCGGGGCCTTGCAGGCCGAGGCCGGGATCGGGGCGGCCGCGCCGGTGACCCTGGACCTTGGGCGCTGCCTGTTCTGCGGCGCCTGCGCCCAGGCCAGTCCAAAGGCGGTCCGTTTTACCCGCGACCACCGTTTGGCGGCCCGCCGCCGCGAGGATCTGGTCGTGCGGCCCGGGGCCGCTGCGGGCCCGGCCGCCGCCGCGCTTGACGCCGCCGCCCGCCGCCTGTTCGGGCATTCCCTCAAGCTGCGCCAGGTCTGCGCCGGCGGGTGCGGCGCCTGCGAGGCCGACACCAACGTGCTCGGCACCCTCGTTTTTGATTTGGGCCGGTTCGGCATCCAGTTCGTCGCCTCGCCGCGGCATGCGGACGGCCTGCTGGTTACCGGGCCGGTGACGGAAAATATGCGCGCCGCGCTGCTCGACACCTACGAGGCGGTGCCCGACCCGAAACTGGTCATTGCGGTTGGCGCCTGCGCCATTGCCGGCGGCCCGTTCCGCGACCACCCGGAAACCCACCACGGCATCGGCAACCTGTTGCCGGTGGACCTGTTCGTGCCCGGCTGTCCGCCGCACCCCTACACCATTCTGGACGGCCTGCTCCGCCTGCTCGGGCGGATTAAATGACCATGCCTCCGCCGCACCGCAGGATGACGTTTGGCCGGTTCGACTATGCCGCGTTCATGAGCTTTATGGCCTATGCGGCCGGCTCGGTGGCGGTGCCAGTGGTGCTGGTGTCGTTGGCGCGCGACCTCGGGTTTTCCCTGGAGCGCGGCGGCTTGACCGCGGGCGGTGCCCTGCACCTGGGGCGGAGCGTCTTGATGGTGGCGACCATGCTGCTCTGCGGCTTTGCCGCCGGGCGCTGGGGCAAGCGCCGTACCTTGGGCTGGTCTGTCGTCCTCATGGGAGTCGGCCTGGCTCTGTGCGCGGTCGCGCCAAGCTACGGTTGTTTGTTTTTGGCGTTGCTGCTGGCCGGGGCGGGGGAAGGCGTCATTGAAGGGCTGGCCACGCCGTTCGTGCAGGATCTGCATCCGGCCGAGCCCGGCCGTTACATCAATTTTACCCATGGGTTTTGGTCGGTCGGGGTGGTGGTCACGGTACTGATCGCCGGGGGGTTGCTTTCCCTGGGGGTTTCCTGGCGGCTGATTCTCGGCGCGATTGCCGTCTGCACGCTGTTGCCGGTGCTCTTTTTGCTGCTGCCCTCCCGGCCGGGCCATGAATACCGCGAACCACCGGAAGCGATCCATTGGATCACCGTGCTGGGACATGCGGTGACGATTATGAAAATCCCGCGGTTTTGGCTGTTTTTCGCGGCGATGTTCGTGGCTGGCGGCGGCGAGTTTTGCCTGACCTTCTGGTGCGCCAGTTACATCCAGCTCACGCTCACCCCTGCCGCGTGGGCCGGCGGCGTGGGCACCGCCTGCTTCGCGGGCGGCATGGTGCTGGGGCGCACGGGCTGGGGGTACCTGATCCGGCAGTCGCATCTGCGCGCCCTCATTGTCTGGTCGGCCCTGGGCGGCACCGCGGTGACCCTGCTGTTCCCGGTGGTGACCCATCTGTGGCTGTTCTGCGGCCTGCTGTTTCTAGCGGGGGTGGCCACGGCGCCGTTCTGGCCCAGCGTGCAGAGCTATTGCGCCGACTGCCTGCCGGGGACCGACACCACCATGCTGTTCATCCTGCTGTCGTGCGCCGGCATCCCCGGGTGCGGTTTCTTCACCTGGCTCATGGGCTACATCGGCAACCACAGCGGCGGCCTGAGCCGCGCCTTCTACCTGGTGCCCGCCTGTTTTTTGGTGTTGGCGGCCCTGATCGGCTACGACTGGCATCGTTACATCCGAAAAAGCCGGACACGGTGGCCGAAAAAGTAAGAATGGTATATCTTACTTCAAGATAAGGAAGGAGATTCTGACATGTTGGCCGTCATGACCTCGAAGGGACAGGTGACCATCCCCGTCGCGATCCGCCACAAGCTGCGCTTGAAGACGGGCGACTCGCTGGACTTTGTGCTCTCGAAAGACGAACGACTCGAAATCATCCCGACCCGCATGCCTGTGCAGTCTCTCAAGGGGTTGGTTCCGAGGCCGAAGCGAGCCATTTCTTTGAAGGAAATGGAGGCGGTGATCGGGATGGGCGGACGCTCATGATTGGGCTTGACACCAACATTTTGGTCCGGTACCTCGTTCAGGACGACCCGGAACAGTCGGCCGTGGCCAGCCGTATTTTCGAGTCCGAACTGTCGGCCTTGAACAAAGGCCATATTTGCCCGGTGGTGCTGTGCGAAGTCGTCTGGGTGCTCGAACGTGCCTATGGTCAAAAGAAGGCCAAGTTGTCCAAAGTTATCCGCACCCTTCTGCTGGCGGAGTTTATTGAGGTTGAACACCGCGATGCCGTTTGGAAGGCGCTGCGCGATTTCGCGTCCGGCAAGGCGGACTTCTCCGACTACCTGATTGCCCGGATCAATCAGGTCTGCGGTTCCTCCGTCACCCTGACCTTTGACCGGGCCGCCGCCGCCAGCCCCGGCATGTTCCGCCTGGCCGTGTGAAGGCGTCAGAGATGGGCGCAGATCCGCGCCGCGACCGCTTCGGCGGTGAGGGTGTCGGTCTCGATGATGACGGCGTCCGCGGCGGGGCGCAGGGGGGCGATGGCGCGGGTAGCATCGCGGCGGTCGCGCTCGGCAATCTCGGCGGCCACGCTGGCCACCGTGGCGCCGGGGGCGGTCTCGCCGGCCTGGGCCAGGCGGCGTTGGGCGCGGGTCTCGGGCCGGGCGGTGATGAAGAATTTATGGGGCGTGTCCGGGAAGACGACGGTGCCGATGTCGCGCCCCTCCAGCACGACCAGCCCGAGCCGGGCGGTGTCGCGCTGGCGTTCCAGCAGCCAGGCGCGAACCGCCGGCTGGGCGGCCGCCACGCTGGCGGCGGCGGCGATTTCGGGGGCGCGGATGGCCTCGGCCGGCACCCGCTCGCCGTTGAGCACCAGTTCCGGCCGGCCGTCGCGGAGTTCGCAGTGCAGCTTGAGCTGGGGCAGGAGAGCGGCCACCCCGGCCGGATCGGCGGCGGGGTCCACGCCGCGACGCAGCAGTTCCCAGGCTAGGGCGCGGTACATCTCGCCGGTGCTGATGTAATAGCCGCCCAGACGGGCGGCGACCAGGCGGGCCACCGTGCTTTTGCCGGACGCGGCCGGACCGTCAATGGCGATGACGCGGGGGAAGGCGGGAGAGGGCATGGGGGGATGGGGGGTTGAGCGGTTGAGCGGTTGAGCGGTTGGGGGGTTGGGG
>CAITYL010000347.1 GCA_903896595.1 uncultured Lentisphaerota bacterium | reverse complement strand
CGCGATCTCAACCACTATGTGCAGGAACGACTGACGCGACACCTGAAACGCCGAAGCCAGCGGCCCTACCGGCGAACGGAGGAAAGCTGGTATGCGCAACTGTGAATGCCGAAGGAAGAACGGTGCTGCGAGAGCCGGATGCGGGAAATCCGCCTGTCCGGTTCGATGAGGGGGAACTGAACGGCCGTGCGGCCGTTCAGTTCTCTACTCTACCGCCTCTGCGGGAAAATAAAAATCATGACGGTTTGTGAGAAATTTCCCTTGTAAAGTACTACTTTTTTCCCGAACGGCGCCGCGAAAAAACCGTCCGCGTTGCGGACAACCGAAAAACACGAAGGTGAACTCGTGTAACAACGCGCCGGACGTGAGGACGAGGGCCAGCATGGGACGAAAGCATTTTAACCGCGGATTACGCGGATTAGCGCGGATAAGGCAACCCCATTGGGGGCGGAGTTCTGATCTGGTTTTATCCGTGAAATCCGCGCAATCCGCAGTTAAAAATTTCCCATACATGCCCGCCGACAGTTACATATACCGCGTTAGGTTCACTTTTTCCATCACGTATCACCGTTAGACGCTAACCCCGAAAAACCGACACTACCATGCCAAGCATCACCCCAACCAGCACCCACCCCCCCATTTCCCTCCGGATCCCAAGCCTGAAAACAAAATTACTATCAGGTTGCATTGGCAAAGCGCGCGCTAAATGCAGCGTCGCCATCCTCTTTCTGGGATGCCTGTTGAATCTGACACCCATAGTCCAGGCGGTTCCGCATCGACTGATCATTCTGCGCCATGGAGAAAAAGCGAACGGCTATGCCCTGACCGCCATCGGCCAGCAGCGGGCACTGGCGTTGCAGGCCCATTACCTCGGAAAGAATGCCGCGCAGAGTCTGTTCCCGGACGGCACCGCCCCGGCGGCCATTTTTGCCATTACGCTGCACTCGCTGGAGCTCATCAGCCCCGCCGCGCAAAGCTGGGACATGCCGATTCAGCTTTACAGCGTGGTGCCCGGCAACGGGTGCACACAAAGCAATGAAGTGACCCAGTTGAACCAGCGTACGCGGCAGGCGGCGCATGATATCCTCACCAACCCCCGGTGGCATGGCAAAACCCTCGTGATCGCCTGGGAACACGACCACATTGCCCAGGACGCCCTCGAACAGCAGTTCCCGAACGAACGGGTCACCCTGCGCCAGTTGCTCAATCTTGATCAACTGCCGGCCGCATGCAAGGTCCCGACCACCTGGCCGGGCGATAACTACGACTATTTTTGGATCGTCGATTATCCGAATCCGGAGTCCCCGATTCCAAACGCCTTCACCATGCAGAAGCAGATTTTCCCCGCGCCGTATCAGCAGGTTCCCAGCAACGACTGGGGCCAACCGGAACCCCGGCCCGCCGCCGCCCAAAACACCCCCCCAGCGCCATGAAGATAACGCCAGGCTGGACATTAGGTATAGGGTGACTTGGAATCGACCGCCGGCGGGAAATGGGTGTTGTAGGACCATTGGGACTCTTGGGGCTGGCGATGGTTTCCAACGGCGTTCTAAGGGTCCCAAGAGTCTTAATGGTCCCAATGGTCCTATTTTTTCGCCGGCATTTTTATCAGGCATTAGGGACAAGGCATTAGGCAGGCATTAGGGACAGGTGAATAATGTCCCCCCGCCTCATGACACGTCAGCGTCATCACAATTCACCTGTCCCCTTGCGCCATGTCCCCTTGCGCTTCCGGTTAACCTAGAACGCGAACGTCACAAATCAGAATTTGGCGCGTTAACGACAATATTCTGCATTTGTTTGTTGGCCTCTTCCGTCTTCCGGTTTTCAGATCTGATCTCTCTCATCGTCAACACGGCAAGGAGGGATGCAACCACTGTGAGCAATGCAAAGCCTGCGGGATGAATCGAGTGCCCGAGCCACTTTGTCGTATTGATAGACGCCCAAAGGGCAAAGAAACAGAACATGCCTGGGATCGTCCAGCGGAGTCGAAAACGAAGAATCGCTGAGACCGACAATAGGGCGATGATCAGGGTCGCGCATGACATGCCTGCGATGTATGCCCACGGTGAATCTGTGGCCTTGGGGACAGGTGAATTGAATTTCTCACACCCTGTTTGGTAATGCCGCCGAAACGGGCACCGACCTGGGACAGCGACATGCCGCCAAACCTAGTTATGCAGATGGCAATGCGTTTCTCATTGTTGTCGCAGGCGGCCATGATAGCAACCATGACCTTGCGCAACTGCTGGGGGAGAATGGGGCAATGGGGGCCGCAATCGCGGGCCTGTTCCTCTTCGGCAGCCATGGCGGCTTCAAGTGGGGTGGGGCCGCTATCGGGAGTGTGAGCGGCGGCGAATTCATACTGCGTCCGATGGGCGGTCGAGGCAGATGTTTCATCCATACATCTGCCGATGCCGTCAACCGTTGGGCATGGAATGGGCGGGCTGATTGACGAAACACAACAGGAGTGGTATGGTATTGCGTAAATTGCAACATGGAATAAAAAACGTGTCAAATAACGCAATGTACAAGCCGCCCCAGTGGGGTGTTGCCGTAACCGATGAGGCGGCGAAGGAAATTCACAAGTGCGTGGCCAAGCATCCCCGCGAGACCGCATCCGTCAACGACAATCTCCGACGGGTGTTTGAACAACTCAGATCAGGAAAACGCCTGGCCTCATTCAAGTTCGGATTCTTCCGGTCAGAGGGCGACGGCCTTTACCGCATCGGGCAAACCGGCGTTCCGGGCGCGCGGGAAACTCGCCTCTACATCTTCCCGGATGAAGCCAGTTCCACTGTCTTTGTGCTCGGAATGGGCGACAAAGACATGCAGCAACGGGACATCAAGCACGCAAAAGAAATGATTCGCGACATTCGTGGGAATAAGTAACGATGAACACCAAACGATATGATACTGTTGACGCCTTGGTACTCGACGCCGCAGGCAAAGAGGCGGTGGACGCCATGAACCAGCACGCCGAAGAAACTAGGGTCATTCACGCCCTTGTCAGCATCCGCAACGACAAGGGGCGCAGCCAGCGCCAACAGGCCAAGGAGATGGGCTACAGCCCCAGCAAGCTATGCCGCATTGAGGCCGGACGTGATGCCGACTTGACGCTGGGCGAGATTGAAGCCTATGCCCGCGCCCTTGGTCTGTCCGTTCATCTTTCGTTTGACGACGCCTCCCTCCCTGCGGCTGCCCAAATCAAGCGTCACGTTTTCCTCATCAAGGAACGGCTCGACGGCCTGGCTGAACTCGCCGCCAAACAAAACGACGATTCAAAACTCGTCAAAAAAATTCATGAGTTCTATGGCGAGGTGCTCATCAATTTTGCCATGCGGTTCGGCGATAGTTACCAGAAAATTCCCCCAGTCATCACCGTTGGCGCGGAACCCGCCAAGCCTGCAACGCCCGCCCCATACGCGGAAAAGCGTCTCGCTGCGGCCACCCGATAACCCGCCACCCTCACGCCCCGCATTCCTCCAAGCGGAACGGTCGCGGTGACAGAATTAGCGCCCCGGTATCACGCCGGGGCTTTTTGTTGGTTGTGGGGTATGGATCAGGCAAGGGAACGCCTCGGCGCGCGCCATATGATTCGGCCGCGCCTTCAACCTACTCGAACACTCATTCCCCTGTTTCGGCCCCCCGTGCCCAAGACAGGTGTGTACAAATAGTGTATAAAATGAACCACGACAATAGGGGACAATGGGGGGGGGGGAAATAAAAAAGCCGTTGGGCATTTTGTGCTCAACGGCCTTGAAAAATGGTGCGCGCTACAGGATTCGAACCTGTGACCTCATCCGTGTGAGGGATGCGTTCTAACCAACTGAACTAAACGCGCGATTCAAAACGGCTAATACTGTAGCCGGTGGACGGCAAATGACAACTTGCGGATTCCGCCGGCAGCATGACTAGGTTGACGGATGATGTTGGGAACCCCCTTTTGAGGAAAGGCGGTTCCCAAACCCTCCGTCAAACCTTTTTGTGCCTTTTGCGGATTTCGCAGGCAGCCCCTGCTATCCCAATCAGGGTCTGTCGCACGCAAGCTGCCTGCGGAATCCGCAAAACGAAACAAAAGTTTTAGGAAGGGGGGTGCAGAGCGAACATGTGAGCGACCCGGCGGAGCCGGGGCTGCGGAGCGCGAAGCGCGGGGGGAGCACCCTTTTTTAAAAGGGTGGCCCCAACATCGTCCGAAACCCACGGTCGATGCATTTCCGGGTCGGGGGGTGGTGCTACATTGTCGGGCCGCCGGCATCAGGGTTGCCGGCGGCACCTTGGAAAGCTCACGTCATGGATTTCATCGAACAGACCTGGACGGATTTGCAGGCCATCCGGAAACGGCAGCCGCTGATCCATAACATCACCAATTTCGTGGTCATGAATGAGACGGCGAACGTGATTTTGGCCGTGGGTGCGTCGCCGGTGATGGCGCATGCGCTGGAGGAGGTGGAGGAAATGGTCGGGTTTGCCGGTGCGCTGGTCTTGAACATCGGCACCCTGTGGCCCGGCCTGGTGGAGGCGTGTGTGGTGGCGGGGAAGCGCGCCAATGCGCTGGGGGTGCCGGTGGTGTTTGACCCGGTGGGGGCAGGGGCCACGACTCTGCGCACCCGGGCGGTGGAGCGCATTCTTGGCGAGGTGCGGGTGAGCGTGCTGCGCGGCAATGCGTCCGAGGTGCTGTCGGCGGCCGGCATGCCGGCAAAGATCCGCGGCGTGGACTCGTTGGCCAGTGAGGCCGAGACAGGCGCGGCGGCGGCGGCCATTGCCCGGAAGCTGGGGGTGACGGTGGCGATGACGGGGAAGACGGACGTGATCACCAACGGCGGGGTCACGTATTACTGCCAGAACGGCCACGCTCTGTTGCAGGCGGTGACCGGCACCGGCTGTTCGGCCACGGCGGTGGTCGGCTGTTTCCTGGCGGTGCAGCCGGACCCCGTGGCGGCGGCGGCCGAGGCGCTGGGCTATTACGGATTATGCGGCGAACTGGCGGCGGCGGGCGCAGTGGGGCCGGGATCGTTTGAGGTGGCGCTGCGCGACCACCTGTACAGTCTGACCCGGGACGATTTGGCGCGCGGGCTGAAGGTTGCGGCGGCCGGAAAAACCGTATGAAAGCGGTGTCGAGCCACCGCCACTCTAAAGATTTCGGCCGTAGCCGAAATCAGTCTTAATTACCTTCAGCCTACAGCCTAACACGCTTCAGTCTAACGCAACCGTCGTTGGACTTGGTCAAACCTTGAGACCAGGCAGGATTGCCTGGTCGACGTTTTTCGCAGGCAAGAGTGCCTGCGCCACGTTTTGTCACCAGCCTTCGGTGACGGCGGCGGCGACCTGCTGGGCGGCGTCACGGGTGGCGCGGCGCAGGGGCCTCGTCACGGGCAATGGTCTGGTCGGGCAGCTTGCCGAACTCGGCGATGCCGCGGACGGTGCGTTTGTCCAGAACCAGGACGGGTCGCTTGGGATCGGGGATGATCACCTCGAACTCGACGATCACTTCGATCTGGTAGAGGCTGCTCTGGTAGGTGTTGCGGTAATCGCTGGTGGGATCGTTGTCGCCGATGTACTTGAAGCCGATGGAGCGGGTCTGGTACTGGAGAATGCGGCCCTGGACGACCGCGTCGGCGTCGGCCAGGGAGGCGAGTTTGAGGGAGCCGTCGGTCATGAACGCTTCGGCCAGCCCCTGGCGCAGGCAGACGGTGAGGCCGGCTTCCTCGGTCTTGTTATAGAAGTCGCCCACGGCCACGGTCTTGAACTGCGGGTGCATGAGCGAGCCGCAATGGTAGGAGGCACAGCCGGCGGCCAAGAGCAGGGCGGCACCGGCGATCAGGGTGCGGACGGCGCAGTGGAAGGAGATTCGGGATGGCCGGGGGGTGTTCACGGTTGCGGAGCCTCCTTGGGGGCGGCTTTTTGTTGGCGCGGCAACCACTGGCTGTAGTCTTCGAGCGGCAGGAGATATTTCTGCACGTCGCCCGGTTTGGGCGGGAGCGGTTTTGAGGGATCGGGCTTGGCCGGTTTGGCGGGCGGCGGCGGCGCGGTGCCACCGTCAGCCGGCGACGCGCCGGGGATAACGGCACCCGGGGCGCCGGCCGGCGCAATGATATCGACATGGGCCAGGAGTTTTCGGGCGCCGGCGGCGGCGCGGGTGTTGGGATAGGCGCGGATGACGTCGTTCAGGTAGCGCCGGGTGGCGGCGGGGCGGTAGCTGTAGGTGCGCAGGTAGAACTTGCCCAAATTGAACAGGCGTTCGCCCTGGCGCTCGTCCACCACTTTGAGCAGGGCTTCGGCTTCGGTCCGGCGGCTGTCGTCGGGGAAGTTGCTAAGAAATTGTTCGGTTTCGCGCCGGGCCAGGCGAATCAGGGTGCCGTCGCCGTCGCCGCGGCGGGCGGTATCGATCAGGAGCCGGGCGGCGGCCAGTTGGGCGCTGCCGGCCTGGGGCAGGAGGGGGAAACGCTTGACGCAGTCGCGATAGGTGGCCAGGGCCAGCTCGGGTTCGCCCTTTGCCACTTGCAGGCGGGCCAGTTCCAGCAGGTCCTCGGGGGCCTGCTGGCCAGCGGGGGCGACGCGCAGAATGAGCTGATAGATGTCGATGGCCATCTCATAACGGCGGAAGCCCAGAGCGGACGCTTCGCCGCTGGCGTAACGTCGGGCCAGTTCGCGCAGGGTGACCAGCACCTGCTCCAGGGGGATGCTGGCGGGGTAGGATTCGAGGAGTTTGGCATAGGCGTCCCGCGCGTCACTGTATTTGTGGGCGGCAAACAGGGCGTCGGCCGCAGTCAGCAGTGCCCGGGCCCGGGGGGCATCCGGGTCGTTGGGCGCGACGGCGGTGGTGGCCGGGGCGACGTCAACGGGCGGCAGGCTTTCGGCGGCCCGGGCCAGGAGCGGGGTGGCGGTGGCCAGCAACAGTCCGGCGATGGCCAAACGCCAATGGCCGGCGCGGGGAAAGATGGATTGGGCGGGCAGGCTAATCATCCATGCTCTCTATAATACATAGCGGTTCCGACCGAGGCCGGAACAGCGTCGTTTTGGCGGGTGTCCAAACGGACAGACACTATAACGCTATGCCATTGTAAAGCGAGTGTGGGACATTATAGTTTGATCTTAGGTTTTTCACATCCGCGCGGTGCGCCCTTGGCCGTGCTTGCAGACAGGTTGCGCCATGAACAACGAAATGCTGGCCATGTTGGAGTATTTGGAGAGTGAGCGCGGGATTAGCCGCGACTCGCTGGTGGCGCTGATTGAGGAAGCGCTGGTGGCGGCCGGGCATAAATCGCTGGGCACCGGGCGCGATGTCACGGTCAAGATCGATCCCAAGACCGGTGACATTCGGGCGCTGGAACGCCGCAAAGTGGTGGAAACGGTCACCCAGCCGGACCTCGAAATCACCCTGGCCGACGCCCAACGGCGCGTTCCCACCGCCCAGCTGGACGAAGTCATTGAGTTGGAAGTCAAGACGGCCAGCTTTGGCCGCATTGCGGCCCAGGCGGCCAAGCAGGCGATTCAGCAGCGGTTGCGGCAGGCCGAGAAAAGCCGCATTTCGGAAGATTACCGCGACAAGCTCAGCACCCTGCTTTCCGGCGTGGTCCGGCGGGTGGAGAAGGGCGATGTCTATGTGGATTTTCAGCGCGCCGAGGGCGTCATGCGCCACGGCGACCGGATTCCGGGCGAGGACTATGCGCCCGGGGACCATTTCACGGCCCTGTTGGTGGAAGTCAACGCCGACAAGCCCGGCCCGTGCCTGATCGTGTCGCGCGCCCATCCGGACTTTGTGCGCGTCATGTTTGAGCGCGAAGTATCCGAGATGAGCGAAGGCCTGGTGACCATCAAGGGGGTCTCCCGCGAACCCGGCTACCGGACCAAGATCGCCGTGGACAGCGACGATCCCCATGTTGATCCGGTGGGCGCCTGCGTCGGCATGCGCGGCAACCGGGTCAAGAACATTGTGCGTGAACTGGCCGGCGAAAAGGTCGACATCATTCGCTGGAGCGCCAATATCAAGGAATTTGTGGCCAATGCGTTGCAGCCCGCCAAGCTGAGCGATGTCGAGGTGGACGAGCCCGCCAAGACGGTGCGGGTGACGGTGCCCGAGGACCAGTTGTCGCTGGCCATCGGCAAAAAGGGGCAAAACGCCCGCCTGGCGGCCAAACTCACAGGATGGCGGATCGACATCAATCGGCTGGAGAAACCGCCCGAGCAGCGGGATTTTGCGGAAAAAGTGCAGCACGCCATTGAGGCGTTGGCGCGGATTCCCGGCATTGGCGAAGAGGACGCTGGCAAGCTGGTGCGCAGCGGCTTCTCCACTCTTGAAGGCATCAGGGAAGCGGAACCGGAAGACTTGGCGGCCACCGAGGGGATTGACCCCGAGCGGGCCCGCGCCATCATCGAGATCGCGCGTACGCAGTTGGGCGGATGACCTCCGGCCGCCGCGTGTCCCGTTGTTGCAACGCCGCTACTCACGAAAGGGGTTGGCGCCATGGAAAAAGTTCGTGTTTACGATTTGGCCCGCGAATTGGGCCTGACCAATAAGGAATTGATCGACCTGCTGGCCGTCGAGGGGTTCTTGGCCAAGAGCCACTCCTCTTGCATTGACGGCGATGTGGCGGTGTTGGTCAAGGAAAAGGTCTTTGCCACTCGCCAACAGAAGACGGGCCAGCCCGTTGCGGAGGCGACTCCCGCCACGGCGGGCGCCGCACCCAAGCTTGAGCTGCCGGCCGCTTTGGCCGCCGTGCTCAATCTGGGGGGGGCCAAGCCGGCGGCCGAGCCCGCTCCGGTCGTGGTCAAGGCGGCCAAGCCGATGAAGGTTTTGGCGCCCGGTTCCGAACTGCACATGAAGCCCCCGATCTTGGTGCGCGACCTGGCCGACTCTCTCGGCCGCAAGCCCAACGAGTTGATCGGCGTGCTGATGGGCATGAACGTGTTCGCCACCATCAGCCAAGTGCTGGAAATCGAGGTGGTGGAGAAGATCTGCGCCAAATACGGCGTCATCTTCACCCGCGAACGCCGGGAAAAGCCGCCCAAGGGCCGCTTTGTCCGTTCCGACAGCCAGGCCGCGCCCGCCGATGAACGCGTCACCCCCCGCCCGCCCGTGATCGCCTTTCTCGGTCACGTCGACCATGGCAAGACCTCCCTCCAGGACGCCATCCGCAAGACCACGGTCGCCAAGGGCGAAGTCGGTGGCATCACCCAGGGCATTGGTGCCAGTTTGGTGACGGTGAACGGACATACGCTCACCATGCTCGACACCCCGGGACACGAGGCGTTCGCCGCCATGCGTGCT
>CAITYL010000346.1 GCA_903896595.1 uncultured Lentisphaerota bacterium | reverse complement strand
CGAACCCGTCATCGTCGGAGACGCGCATCATTGGTTTGGCGGGCAGTGGCCCCATAAAAAGGGCGGAACTGGGCTAACGCCATCGAGTTCCGCCCGAGGACGGGCGGCTCCCGGCCTTGAAATAACGCCGATATTAAAAAAGCGGCAAAGGAATTGCCGCACTCCAAGAACAGTGCTATTTGGATCGGGACTTTTGAAAACGGCTCATTAAGCAGTATGAAAGCGGTGTCGAGCCACCGCCACTCCAAAGGTTCCGGCCAGGGCCGGAACCGGTCAAAATAATCAACAAGGACAACGTTATGTATAGGCACTTAGGGGACACGGCATCGGGGACGCGGGTGCTTCGTTGGTGGGGGATGTGTTGGCTGTTCGTGGTCGGGACGGTGTACGCCCAGGCGCCGGCGGTGACGGACGGCGGCGGAATGCGAGTGGGGCGGGTGTTGGTGGTGGCCAATGGGGCCAGTCCGGCTTCGCTCGAACTGGCGGCGGCTTACCGGCAGGCGCGCGGTCTGCCGGCGGTCAATGAGGTGATAGTCAAGGTCTCGAACCCGATCACGATTTCGCCCGCCGAATTCACTAAGGCCGTGCTCAATCCGGTCCTGCAACGCCGGGCGGCGCTGGGAGGAGGCGTGGATTATGTGGTGCTGTGCCGTGATGTGCCTTACCGGGTGGGGGAGGTCGCGACGACGACCGCCATCATGTTTGGCGGCGTCGGGGAAATTCAGCCCACGCAAGGCTATTACCAGCAAGAACATGCGTTTGACGCCAGCCTGCCCTACCAGTATCGCAAGCTGTTGCCCGGCACCGTGTTGTCGGCTTACACGGTCGAGGAGGGGTTGCGCCTGATCCGGGATAGCCTGGTCCGCTACCCCGATGCGCGTCAGGCCGGCCGCTTTTATTTCTGCGACGGCGTCGGGCCGCGGGGCACCCGCAACCGGCAGATCCCCGAAGCGCTGGCGCTGCTGGCCAAGGTCGGCGCGGTGGGGCACCGGGTCGAGGAGCCCAGCCTGCGCGCCACCCGCGACATTCTTGGCCAGTTCACCGGCGCCGAAGTGCTGGAACTGGCGGGTAATAGTTATCTACCGGGCTCCATTCTTGATAATCTGACCTCGTTCGGCGGTTATCTGCTGGATAACAACGGCCAGTCGGACCTGCTTAATTTTGTGCGCTACGGGGTCAGTGGCGCCTATGGCACGGTGTCGGAGCCGACCAATAATCCGACCCGGTGGTGTGATTACACCCTGCCGGCGCGTTTGGTGACGGGGTTTAACCTAGCGGAAGTTTACCTGCAAACGGTCTTGGACTGGCGTTTCGGTGTGGTGGTCGGTGACCCATTGCTGGCGCCGTACGCCCGCCCGCCGGTGGTCACGCTCACCCCGGTAAAGGAGTCCTTTGCGGCGGGAGAGACGCCGCGCGTCCGGGTGACTCTCCGCGAAGGCGTGCCCGGCAAAGGCATTGACTGGGCGGAGCTATGGCTCAATGACCAGGACCGCCTGTATGCGTACACGCCCCGGTTGCCGGCGGGGACGGAGGGCGTGCTGGCGCTCCTGCAACCCGGAAACCGCGTGTTGTGGGAACGCCGCGTCCGCTATGACCGGGAGGTGTCGCTGGCGGACGCGCTGGCGGCCTTTGTCACCGCCGCACCCACCAACCAGCCGGTCGATATTGAACGGGGCGGACGCCATGGCGACCGGTTGCTGGTGCGTTGGCGTCCGGGCGAAACGATGCCCGAGGGCGGCGTCATGTGCGTGCTGGTGTTTAAGGCGGAAGGCCGCACGGGCACCGCGGCCCATGCCCTGCGCGAAGTGCCGGTGGCGGTGTCCACCGCCGTGCTGGATTTTGGCACCAACCCGGTCCTGCCCGGCGACGTGGTGACCGTTACTGTGGGCTTGGGACGGTTTGATATTGCCGCCGAGCAGGGCGACGATCTGGAGCGAGTGGTGCGCCGGGTCGCGGAACGCCTGTCGCAACTGGCCGAGTTTGGCCGCGACGGGGTGTGGCGGGTCGGCTTGCGGAGCCAGCCCGGCAATCCGCCGTTGCGCACGACGCTGATCATTTATCCGACGACCTTGGGCCAGGTGGCGCCGCTGCGGTTGACCACCGCTGTGCGCCGCACCGTCGGCTCCACGGTGGCTCCGCGGCTGGCAGCCACGCCGGAATGGCGGCCGCTGCCCGCCCTGCCGCTAGCCGAGGCCGTTATCCAGCCGGTTTGGCCGGTGGCGCAGGTCGAGCAAGAGGTGGAAATTCCCCGCAACCTCTGCGCCGCCGGTTTCAACCGGGTCCGGCTGGCGGCCAGTTCTTCCGCCGGTGCCAGGGAAGAAGTTGACGCAACGTTTACCCTGGCTGAACCGGGATGTGACGCCCAAGTGACTTGGGACCGCACCACTCTGAACTGGCGCGAGGCGCTGACGTTCCGTTGGAGCGGGGGACCGGCCCTGGCCGGCGTCAATGTCGAACTGGTGGTGGATGGCCGGCCGGTGACCAACTGGCCCGCCGCCGCCGGTGCCGGACAGCATCGCATGGTGGCGCCCTCGGCGCCCCCCGGCCGGCGCCAGGTGTGGCTGCAATGGACCCGTGAAGATTACCTGCGGTCGCCCCTTACCAAGCTGTATCCCCTGGCGCGCACCCCGCCGGTCGAGGTCTGGCTCCGGCATCCATTGGCCGCCGGCGCATCCCTGGCGCCGGCCGAAGTGACCGCCGGAAAACCGACCTCGGTTGAACTGCGCGGCCCGTACTTCCGCGATGGCATGACCGTGTTAATGGACGGTCAGCCCGTGAAGGCGGTCCGCGATGGCCGTCGCGGCCTGATCTGGCGAGTGGGACTGCCCGCCGGGATCGAACCCGGCCCACACACCTTCCGGGTTGAAGGCGATCCCGAACGCGAGACCGGCGGCCTCATCCTGCCCCTGCTCAACGTCAAGCCCGCCCCGCCGCCGCCACCACCCACCCCGCGGCCGATGCCGGCGTCGTGAAGGCGTTGGCGGGGAATCGGTGTTCCCGAGGACTCCCGGGACGCGAGAGACTGGAGAGACCGGAGTTTTTTCATCTCCGGTCCCTCCCGTCCCGGGAGTCCCTCGAGTCCCGTTGTTTTTTATAATGGCTACAATAATTAGCCGGTTCGTGCGTTAATGTGTGTGGAAACCCCGCGATGAGAAAACGGGGGACGTGATGGACTTGAGAGACGCGAGAGACTGGAGGGACCGGAGTTTCTTTTATCTCCGGTCCCTCCCGTCCCGGGAGTCCCTCCAGTCCAGTCACCCCCCTAAAAACTCCAACACCGGAGCCACACCATGCCAGTGACACCACCAGTCCTCATCAAAAAACACGGCGGCTATCGGAAGCTCGCCTCGTTCATGATGGCCACAATTATTTACTACGGAACCGTCTCGTTTTGCCGGCGCTTTGTGAAAAGCATGCGGCAGACGGACCAAATGGTTCAGGCCGCAGGGGGGTATGAAAATTATGTTGGTTGGGAACCCCCTTTTGAGGAAAGGCGGTTCCCAAACCCTCCGTCAAACCTTTTTGTGCCTTAACGCTGAGGGGCGCTTCCGCCACAAGTATTTCTCTCTGATCTGCATTTTGCCAGAAGGGCTTGTGGCGGAAGCACCCCTCCGGTTTAAGATCCAAAAGTTTTAGGAAGGGGTTTGGGGAGCACCCTTTTCCAAAAGGGTGGCCCCAACATCATCCGAAGCCAAGGCGGTCAGTGCCGTTCACGTCGGACATTTTGAAAACACGGGCGACACCTCACATGCCTTCGGGAAGCGGGTGCTCGAAGAGAAGGCCAAGTTTGTTCCATGGTTGGATTCGGATGATCCGGTCATTGTCGCCAACACGCTTATCAACCTCTGCCACCGCACGCTTTTCTTGTTGCGCCGGCAAGTGGATGCGCTCGGACAGCGGTTCCTGGACGAGGGCGGCTTCAAGGAGCACATGCATCGTTGCCGCGAAGAAGCGCGTTCGCAAGCCCCCCAGGCGCCGGAATGCCCGGTTTGCGGAAAATCCATGCGTTCCTGTACCGCAAAGTCAGGGCCAAAAGCCGGCCATCGCTTCTGGGGCTGCCGCGACTTTCCCGCCTGCAAAGGCATCCGCGAGCTTGCTGAAAAAGCGTAACCTCACCTCCGGTCCCTCCCGTCCCGGGAGTCCCTCCAGTCCTCTTGTTTTTTCTGATGCGGCCGCCCTGCCACCATATCCAGCAGTGAATAATCCCCTGGTTCTTCGCAAGATTCCGCTTGTTTTTGACGGGGTTGGCGGGGCTTGACACTTTTTTTCTTCGCAACCACTTGTTCGACTTGATTATCTGATATGTACTTATATATTACGGATTTGAGGTAAAAATATGCAAACATCAGAAAACACACTTCGGACGCGGATTCT
>CAITYL010000345.1 GCA_903896595.1 uncultured Lentisphaerota bacterium | reverse complement strand
CGCAGGGCGGCACCGCCGCGACCCCGGCCTCCAAGAGCGTGACCTTTGGCGCGACCTACGGCGCCCTGGCGACCACGACCCGCACCGGCTACGGCTTTGCCGGCTGGTGGACCGCCGCCGGCGGCGCCGGCACGGAAGTCACCGCGGCCACAACGGTTGTGATCACCGCGGCCCAGACGCTATACGCCAAGTGGACGGCGGCCAGCTATACCGTCACCTTTGACGCGCAGGGCGGCACCGCCGCGACCCCGGCCTCCAAGAGCGTGACCTTTGGCGCGACCTACGGCGCCCTGGCGACCACGACCCGCACCGGCTACAGCTTTGCCGGCTGGTGGACCGGCGCGGCCGGCA
Source organism: uncultured Lentisphaerota bacterium (assembly GCA_903896595.1). Classification (GTDB taxonomy): domain Bacteria; phylum Verrucomicrobiota; class Lentisphaeria; order Oligosphaerales; family CAITYL01; genus CAITYL01. The sequence continues at coordinate 7,997 of CAITYL010000345.1, read as the reverse complement.
CTGGCGTCCAGGTGACCGCGACCACAGTTGTCGCAACCGCCGCCAATCAGATCCTTTACGCAAAATATGTCAGCTCGTCTAGCAATGGTCCGGATTTGGTGGTTGCAAACATCGTAGTCTCGCCGGAAGTGCCTGCGGTGGGCGGTCGCTTCACGGCCACGATCACGGTGCTTAACCAAGGCAACCAAGGTGGCAAGAAGGGCAAGTTGCAGGTGTGGGTAAACAAGCCGGAAACGGCCGCCGTGGGCGAGGCGGGCGACAAATTCGCGTCTATCCCCGCGTTGAAACCGGGTCAGAGCCGGACGGTGCGGCTAACCCTGACCGCGCCAAAGGCTTTGGGCACGTTTACCCTCCGCGCCTTTGTTGATGCCACAAATGTCACCGTGGAAGCCGACGAAAGCAACAACCAACAGACGCATGCCTACGACACCGGCTTGCCGGACTTTAAGATCCTCGATGTCCGGGTCAGTCCCGAAACCCCAGCCGCCGGACAATCGTTCACCGCCTATGTGACCGTGACCAATGTGGACGAAGTCGCCGGCAACGGGGGCTATCTCGAGGTCTGGACGGACAGCTCCGTCTTGGCGGACATCCCCGTGGCCGGCAGCACCACCAAGGGCGGCAAGTACAAGTCGGTGGGTACGCTTCAGCCCGGCCAGGAAAAGATCATCAGGGTGACCGGCCTGAAGACGCCGACGGACAATCCGGCGCCGGTTCTGGGCGTGCTCATCGATAGCCGTGCCAAGACACAGGAACTGGACGAGGACAACAACTGGTTTGAGTTCCCGTACTGATTCGAATGAGGAGTCGCGATATCGGCCGGTGGCAGTCTACGTCACTACCAGCGCGTTTCGCTGATGTTTACCGTGAAAGGCAGTCCATTCATGAGTGCGAATAAAATCTGGTTTGCCATGGCGATAATGATGGCCGGCGCGGCGGTTCATGCCGCCACGGTCACGATTGCGCCGACCATCTCGTACATGTACCAACAGGATGGAACCACGAAGCTCCAGGGCAACCAGCTTTACTTGCTGGTGGCCGACACCAACGGCAACGGGTTTGGGGCCGCTGGCGACGGCACGATCGGCCAAAATTTCGTCCTGGGGGCGGACGACAAAGTGCTGCGAGCCTGGGCGTCGCCTTCATCTCCCGCCCCCCTGATTGGGCAGTGCAAGCCGAACGCCACCGGCTTGACGCTGGATGGTGTCCCCGGCGCGACAGACGGGTTGTTGAGCACCGGCGATGCCTTTGCAATTTACTTTTTCCAAGACGTCACCCTGGCTGATTACCAGGCCGGCTTGCTGTCGGGGGGCGCATGGTACGGTTTCTACACCAAAGCATCCTTTGTTGTTCCATCGGCCGGCGGCAGCTTCACGGAAGCGGTGCCAAATCAGACCAATATCGTGAATCTGCGGGTCGTCGGGGGTGGCCCATTAACTTATACCCTGTCTGTCGCCTCCAGCGGCGTGACGGGCGTCGCCATCACCAGCGCCACGGGTCACGGCGGCACGACCGGCTACAGCCTGAATGGCCTGGTAGATGGCACGAGCGTGGAACTGACGGCCGCCGCCGTTCCTGGTTATCTCTTCATGGGCTGGACCGGCGCGGTCACCTCCACCGGCGTGACCATCAGCCTGACCATGGACAACAACAAGACGGTGACGGCGAACTATGTGCGGCTCACTTACACCCTGACGGTGACCTCCAACGGCGCGGCGGGCGTCGCCATCACCAGTGCCACGGGACACGGCGGCACGACCCATTACAGCCGTAACGACCTGACTGATGGCGTAAGCGTGGAATTGACCGCCCCCGCCGTTCCCGGCCACACCTTCACCGGCTGGAGCGGCGCGGTCACGTCGGTTGGCGCAACCATCACCCTGACCATGAATGGCAACCTGGCAGTGGCGGCGAACTACGCGCCGGCCACCTACACCCTGTCCGTCACCTCCAGCGGGGTGGCCGGCATTGCCATCACCAGCGCCACCGGGCACGGCGGCACGACCGACTACAACCGCAGCGGCCTGGCGTATGGCACGAGCGTGGAATTGACGGCCCCGGCCGTCCCCGGCTACATCTTCACTGGCTGGACTGGCGCGGTTACCGCCGCCAATGCAACCCTTAATCTGACCCTGGAGGACGACCGGGCGGTGACGGCGAATTATGCGCCGCGCGTCCCGATTGAAGTTCATACGCTCGCCGACCTGCAGAAGATCGGCTCGGGGACGGATGGCTGGACGCTTGACGCCAGCTACATCCTGATGAACGACCTTGATGCCGCCGCCACGGCGGGCTGGAATGGCCGCGCCGGTTTTGCGCCGATCAAACCATTCAGCGGCGTCTTCGACGGCAATCGCCAAACCATTTACAACCTCACGGTCAACCGCCCGGACGAAGATGGGATTGGTCTCTTCGGAATCGTGTCCGGCGGCATCATCAAGGAGGTTGGGCTGGTCGGCGGCGGCATTACCGGCCGAAACGGCGTGGGCGGATTGGTCGGCGAGGCCAACCACGCCACGCTGACACGGTGCTATGCGAGGATCGCGGTGACGGGAACCGCTGATGTCGGCGGGTTGGCGGGACGTGTCGGCGCGCCGGCGTTGCTAACCCAGTGCTATGCGGCCGGGGCCGTGACGGGAACCGCGACGGTCGGTGGCCTGGCAGGTCTTGCCACCGGCGTGCCCACGACCACCGCCTGTTATTGGGACCGTGAGACGACCGGCCAAGCGGCCTCCGCCGGCGGCGAAGCAAAAACCACGGCGCAAATGAAACAGCAAACGACCTTTGCCGGTTGGGATTTTACCTTGGCCTGGGGAATTGAAGAGAATACGAGTTACCCGTTCCTGCAGGACCGGGTGCCGGATGCGTTCAGCTTCGCGGATGTGACGGGAGCGGCGTTGGATACGGTGGTGGGTTCCAATGCCATCACGGTGAGCGGCATCAACGAGCCGGCCGCCATTACGGTGACCGGTGGTGACTACCAGATCGGCGCCAATGGGTGGACGCACCTGAACGGCACGGTGGCCAATGGCGAGCAGGTGACCCTCCGTCAGACCAGCTCCTCCGACCGCTCGGCGACCACCGAATGCGTGTTGACCATCGGCGGGGTAACGGACGTCTGGAGCGTGACCACCGTGACGAAGCAAGCGCAGACCATTGCCTTCCCGGCCTTGCCGGAGGTGCGTTTCGGCGCCGCGGACTTCGCACCGGGGGCCACCGCCTCTTCTGGCCTGCCGGTGACCTGTGAAAGCTCAAACCACGCCGTGGCCACCATCGTGGCCGGCCAGATCCACATTGTCGGGGCTGGTGCGGCCACCATCACCGCCACCCAGCCTGGGGACGCGCTCACAGAGGCGGCGGCGCCGATGACGCGCGTCCTGACGGTTGGCAAAGCGCTTTCGGTGCTCACCTGGAACCATCCGACAGAGATCACCTACGGTACGGCGCTAAGCGTCACCCAATTGAACGCCACGGCGAACGTACCGGGAACCTGGGTCTACACCCCGGCGGCGGGCACGGTGCCGGGCGCCGGCAACCGCCCGCTCCAGGTGGCGTTCACTCCCGCCGACCCGGCGAATTACAGCGCCGCCACCGCAGAGGTGATGCTGACCGTCAACCCGGCCATCCTGACCGTCGCCGCGAAGAATCAAACCCGGCCCTACAGCATTGCCAATCCCGCGTTGACCTGGACCGTGTCGGGGTTTGTCAACGGGGATACGGCGGCGGTGCTGGCCGGCACCCCGGCTCTCGCCACCACCGCCCTCATGGCCAGCCCTGTCGGCACCTACCCGATTACGGCGGCGGCCGGCACACTGGCGGCGGCGAACTACATCTTCAACTTCGTCAACGCCACCCTGACCATTGGCAAGGCATCCCCGGTTGTTGCATGGCCCACCCCGTCGGCCATTACTTACGGCACAGCTCTGAGCGCCACGCAGTTGAACGCCACAACGGCCGTGCCGGGAATCTGGGCCTATACCCCGGCGGCGGGCGCCGTGCCGGGCACCGGCCCCCGCACACTGCATGCGGCTTTCACCCCTATTGACCCCGTGAATTACAGCGCCGCTTCGGCTGACGTGACGTTGACGGTGAACAAGGCCTTGTTGACGATCACCGCGGACAACCAGACCCGGCCCTACGGCGCCGCCAATCCCGTGCTGACGTGGACCTCGTCGGGCTTCGTCAACGGCGATACGGCAGCGGTGTTCGCCGGCGCGCCGGCCCTGGCCACCCCAGCCATCGCGACCAGTCCGGTCGGCGCCTATCCCATCACGGTAACCAGCGGCACGCTGACCGCGGCGAACTACAGTTTCCGCTTCGTCAATGGCACGTTGACCGTGCCCGGCGCCACTCCGGTCATCACCTGGGCCACGCCCAAGGCTATCACCTACGGCACGGCACTCTCCGCCACCCAGCTCAATGCCAAGGCCAATGTGCCGGGAACGTGGGTCTACAATCCGGCGCTTGGCGCCAAACTGGCGGCCGGCACCCGCACGCTCACGACCACCTTCACCCCCGTCGCCACCGCCACCTATGGCACGGTTTCCCAAAGCGTGGCGTTGGTGGTGAACAAGGCCGCTGCCACGGTGACCTTGGGCAGCCTCGCGCAGGCTTGCAATGGAACCCCGCGTCCGGTGACCGCGACAACCAAGCCGGCTGGGTTAAAGGTCAGCTTTGTCTACAATGGTTCTCCGATACCCCCGGTAACGGCGGGCTCCTATGCCGTCATTGGCACGGTGGATGAGGTGAATTACCAAGGGAGCAAGTCCGGCACGTTGGTCATCAAAACGGTGCCGCCCACCGTGTCCCGCGTGAAGCTGCTGTCGCTGACCGGCGCCGCCGCCGTCCTTGACATCACCTGCGCTGCCGGCGTAACGGACTATTTCATTCAAGACGGCTCCGGGACGCTTCCGGTGAACCCGTCCTGGCAGAACGCCGTCGTGGTGACCGCGGACAGCGCCAAGACCGTCTTCCACGCCAGGTTTGGGCTGCCTGCCGTCACCGGGCGGCATACCCTGTATTTCTGGGCAAGAAACGCGGGCACCGGCGGGATCAGTTCGACGGCAACTCGTCTGAACGTGACCCTGGCCGGACCGGCCATCTCCGGCTTTGCTCCAGCCAACGGCGTGGCCCCTGGTGGGATCATCACCATTAACGGCACCCACTTTGGCGATATCAGCGGCGGCGTGACCTTCACCTCCACTGTCAGCGGTACGGTTTTTGGCGATGTCGTCGCCTGGAACGCCACCCGCATTCGCTGCCTGGTGCCAGAGTCCCTGGCCGGACAAGCAAACACCGGCGTGACGGTCACCAGCTCTGACGGCCTCAGCGGCGGCCAAAAAACGCTGCCATTGTTGAAATTCTACGTGGGCGTTTGGTCCGGGGTATACGAGGACATCCTCGGGAGTAGCGTCTTCATCGCCCGCATCAGCGCCCTTGCGTCGTCCACGGCAGACCGTGAGACGTTCATGATGCGGCTCAACAACCGGCCATTCGCCTGTGTCGTTACCTCCTCCAGGGCGAACCCGGCCAGCATGGCTTTTACCGGCACCGCCACGGCACCGCCGGAAGCCGCATGTTCCGGCACCATCACCGGCAATTCCATCGAGTTCACGGTGGCGGATGGCGTCTACCAAGGCGAGCGGCCCCAAGGCGCCACCTTTGGGTTTGGCAATTATTATCTGCTGAAAGAAGCGGCGAACACCTCCTACGGCGCGGTGTATCAGTTTACAGATGGCAAGGCCTTGAAAATCAAAGACCTTTCCACCCAGAAAACCATGGGCTATCAGGACCTGGTCGATGACATCCTGCTGTTCGGCGCGGCCGGCCTTCCCGCTCAAATGGAGTGGCAGGTGACGTCGGCGGCCGCCGACGGTCAGGCTCAGACCCTGACGGGCCGGCAGACCCAATACGGCACCGGTCGCGTTCTTGCCATGACCGGCAAGCTGCTCGTTCCCCACACCGGGCTGGCCGACTTGATTGACGTTCCCTGGGCCTGCACGACGACCGAGAATGGGCCGTTCCCCACTCTCAAAATCACGCTCAAGGGCAACACCATCAAAATTTCCGGCTGGTTCAATGATGGCAGTCCTGGTTTCGCGCCCTTCACCGTGACGGGCAAGATCTACCGGGAATACGATTCCACACGGTGTCCCTTCACGGTGACCGGAACGGGGCGATATGTCCGCGAAATGCACGGTTTTATTGATGACTTCCGCATCCAAGGTGTCGCGGAAATGAGTAACGGTTTCGGCGGCTGGGTCGATGTCAATTTCACGGGCGCGAGACCCGATTAGTATGGACATCAACCCGGTGGATCCACAGGAAGCACTCACGCTTTACGTCGCCACCGGGGATTCCGCGGCCTTCCACGTTCTGCTGGGGGTATATGCGTCCCTGGTGCAAAAAATTTGCCGGCGTTATCTGGAGAATGAACAGGATATCGAGGACCTGACCCAGGAAGTCTTCATCAAGCTCAGCCAGCAGCCGGCTGGCGTCAAATCGAATCTCGCCGGCTGGTTGTATTGGTGTGTCTCGAATCTTGCCCGCAACCTGATTCGTACCCGCCTCCAGAAGTCCGTGCATGACGACGAGCTCGGTGCCTTTCACAACGGCCTGAACCGACTCGATCCGGACGACTGGAACTGGGACGCCGTGAAACCGTATCTGGTCTCGGTAATCACCGAATTGCCCGAAGACCAGCGGCAACTGCTGTTGCAGTACTACATCGAAGGACAGACCATGCCCGCGATCAGTAAACACTTGGGCATCACCAAGGCCGCCGTCAAGAAACGCCTCGACCTGGCCCTTGCCGCCTTGCGCCTGCGTTTGTGCGGTCGCGGACTTCCGTCATTGACCGCCGTCGTTGACTGGACCGCGGAAACGCGTGCGGCGTGGGGGTCACGATAGGGGCTGGTGGCGGACGATATCCCCTTGCAGCATGTAGAGGATGTCCTCGGCGATATTGGTGGCGTGGTCGCCGGCCCGCTCAAGATGGCGGGCGACGCTGAGGAACGCCATCAGGCAGGTGATCTGTGCCGGCGCGCCGGTGATCTCGCGAATGGCCCAATGGTTGACTTGGTGGTAAAGTGCGTCCACTGCGGCGTCGGCGGCGCAGACGGCGCGGGCTTGCTCGGCATTTAAATGGACAAAGGCGTCCAGACTCTGTTTAAGATTGGCCCGGACCCGGGCGGCCATTTGCGACAGGCCGGCGGGAACGGGCACGGGAGGCTGGGCGGCCAAAAGCAGTGCTTGTTCGGCGACATGGACAGCCAAGTCGGCGATCCGCTCCAAGTCATTGTTCATTTTGAGGATGGCCACGATAAAGCGCAGGTCCATGGCCACCGGCTGATAAAGGGCGAGCAATTTGAGGCATTCCTCCTCCAGCCGCACCTCGGCGTCGTCGATCTCTTGTTCGCGGGTGATGACAGTTTCGGCACCCCGGGTGTCCCGTGCCTCCACGGCGTATGCCGCCTGAACCAGGTCTTCCTCGACGGCGGCGCCAAGGGTCAGCAACCGGTTCTTAAGGTGCGTTAGTTCGTTCTGCAGGAGAATGGACATGGTGGTTAGTTCCCTAAGCGTTCTTCATAACGTTGCCTAAATCTTTCACTTCCCACTCCCCCACTCCGCACTCCGCACTCCGCACTCACCCAAAGCGGCCGGTGATGTAATCCTCGGTCTGTTTGCAGACGGGCTTGGTAAAGATGCCCCGGGTGGGGCCGTACTCGACCAGATTGCCCTCGTAAAGAAAGGCGGTGAAGTCGGAGACGCGGCCGGCCTGCTGCATGTTGTGGGTGACAATGATGATGGTGAAGTCGCGGCGCAACTCCACGATCAGCTCCTCAATACGCGCCGTGGACCGCGGATCGAGGGCCGAACACGGCTCGTCCATCAAAAGGACCTCGGGCTGAACCGCAATGGCGCGGGCAATACACAACCGCTGCATCTGGCCGCCGGAGAGGCCAAGGGCGGACTCATGCAGGCGGTCCTTGACCTCG